>DASVQJ010000189.1:0-59351 GCA_036389235.1 Pyrinomonadaceae bacterium
CCGAGTAGTTGAGCGGGGCCTTGACGCCCAGGGCCAGGGTCATGGCCGCGGCGAAGAGCAGCAACAGCAGGCCGCTCAGCAGCGCGGACGCGCGCGTGTAAAGGCCGAGTATCAGCCCGAGCCCGAGCGCCACCTCTGCGACCGTGGCGGCCCACGCCAGGGCCGGGATTAGGCCCGCGGGCGCGAACCAGTTGAGCGTCGCCGTGTAGGCGGTGAAGTGCGCGAAGTCACCCCAAGCGACGCCCGGCTCGCCGTAGGCACCCCACAGGCCGAAGCGGTCGGCGACCGCCGACAGGAACGCCGCCCCCAGCGCGAGCCGCAAGAGAACCGTGCAGCACTCCGTCTCTATGCGGCGACTCCGAAGAGGCTCGCGACGAACTTCGCCTGCCCTATCGCAGGCAGGCGAGAAAGAAGGATGTTTGCCAAACAGGGTGTCGAGTAGAAGGAGCGCCCGTGGCGCAACCGGTTTCTCCGAAGGCGGTGAACGTTTCAGAAGAGTTCCTCGGCCAGCGCGACGATGATGCCCGCGGGGCCTCGCACGTAGCAGAGCCTGTACTTGTCCTCGTACTGGGCCACCTCGCCGACGAGTTCGCCGCCGTGGGCGCGCAGGCAGGCCACGGTGTCGTCGACGCTCTCGACTGTAAACATGACGCTCCGGAGGCCCAACGTGTTCGGCGGTGCGACCGCCGGTTCGATCTCGACCAGTTCCGGGTTGCGAAACTTCGTCAGCTCAAGCCGCCCGTGCCCGTCCGGGGTCCGCATCATCACGATGTCGACTCGGACACTCTCGATCCCGTTGACGCGGTCCACCCACGGGCCCTCGACCGCCGCCTCGCCTTCAACCGGCATGCCGAGCGCGGTGAAAAAAGTGATAGCGGCTGCGAGGTCGTCGACGACGACGCTGACGTGGTCCAATCTCTTGATCGTCATGTCCCTGCGTCCTCGGCCGCATTTGCGGCGGTCTTGTTAGGGGTATTTAGGCCAGGGTGAGGATCAACGGTCCTCGGCTGGTGGCGACGAGCGTGTGCTCGTACTGCACCGTGGGCTGACGCAAAGGCGGACGCAGTGTCCAACCGTCATCCCGCTCTTCCACCCAATCCGCGCCGAGCGACAGGAAGGGCTCGATGGTGAAGACCAGGCCCTCGGTGATCGTGCGCCTGTCCCGCGGCTCGTACCAGATCGGGATTGCAGCGGGTTCGTCGTGCAGTGAGCGCCCCACCCCGTGGCTCGCAAGATTGCGCACGAGGCTGTAGCCGTTCTTTCGGGCGAAGCCCTCGATGGAGCGGCCGACTTCGTTCAACCGCCTTCCGGGCTTCACGGCCCTGATCCCGGCCCACATCGCCCGGCGGCCGTCGCGGCAGAGGAGCTCGATGCGGGGGCGTGCCGGCGGGACGGCGAAGCTCGCGCCGGTGTCGCCGAAGTAGCCGTCCAACTCGGCCGATACGTCGATGTTGATCAGATCGCCCGCCTTTACCACCGTGCCATCCGGGATGCCGTGCGCGCAGTCGGGGCCTACCGAAATGCAGGTCGCGCCGGGAAAACCGTAAGTGAGTTCGGGGGCGGAGCGCGCGCCCTCCCTCTCCAGGAGGGAGCGGCCCAGATCATCCAACTCTTTCGTAGTCATGCCGGGCTCCAGCGCCTTGCCCATGGCGGCCAGGGTGCGGGCCACCAGCCTGCCGACGGTCCGCAGCTTGTCGAGCTGCTCCTCCCTCTCGATAGTCATCGGGTCTCTCCCACGGACACGGGCAAATCTCCTCGCCCTGTAAGGTAACTCAGCCCTCGGGTTTGTCAACTACATGTACCCCGAAAAATCCTGTAAAGGGACAGGGGAAAATATAGATAGGATGAAGCGGCTGGCCTCCGCTGACACGTGGTAGCCTTCAGGCTCCACAAGGTAAGTCACGCGGTCACAGTGTGCCGCAGAACGGAGGCCAGTTATGGACTATGTTGGCTTAGACCTCGGCACTTCCGCAAGCCAGGTCTGTCTGCTGACCGACGCCGGCCAGCTCTGGGAACAGCGCTTGAAGACCTCGCCCGACTCTCTGCGCCAGGCGTTCGGCTCGCGCCCGCGCTCGCGCATCCTCCTGGAAGCTTCGACCGAGAGCGAGTGGGTGGCGCGGGTGCTCGAAGCGCTCGGGCACGAGGTCATCGTCGCCGACCCGAACTTCGCCCCGATGTACGCCACCAGGAGCAAGCGGGTCAAGACCGACGCCCGCGACGCCCGCGCGTTGTGTGAGGCGGCGCGGCTCGGGGCCTACCGCGAGGTGCGCCGCCGCTCCGAGCGCCAGCGCCTCAGGCAGGCCGAGTTGGCCGTGCGCGACTCGTTGGTCAGAGCCCGCACGCAGCAGATCAACCTCTGCCGGGCGCTGCTGCGAGCCTCGGGGCTGCGGGTCCGGAGCGGGGCGGCCGCGAGCTTCGTCCGGCGGGTCGGCGAGTTGGAGGTCGAGGCGCGGCTGCGCGAGACGCTCGCACCCTCCCTGGCGGCGCTTGAGGTGCTCAACGCGGAGTTGGCGGGCTGCGGGCGGCGGCTGATGGGGCAGGCGCGCGAAGACCCGGTGGTGCGCCGGCTGCTGACGGTGCCCGGGGTGGGGGCCGTCACGGCGCTCTCCTTCGCGGCCGCCGTAGATGAGGTCGGGCGCTTCCCTCACGCCAAGCAGGTGCGGGCCTACCTCGGGCTGGTGCCGAGTGAGCACAGCTCGGGCGAGCGCCGTCAGCGCGGTGGCATCACGAAGGCGGGCAACGGCCGGGTGCGGCGGCTGCTGGTCGAGTGCGGCTGGCACCTGCTGACGCACCACTCGGAGGCGGGGGCGGGGCTGCGGCGGTGGGGCGAGCGGATCGCGCGGCGGCGCGGGTCGCAGGTGGCGGCCGTGGCGCTGGGGCGCAAGCTGGCCGGCATCCTCTTCGCGCTGTGGAGAGACGGGAGTGAGTACCGCGCCGGGGGCGCCGGCGGTGAGGGCACGTCGGGCTGAGGCGCTTTACAAGAACGACTCCTCCGGGAGGCGAGAGTGCCGAGAGTCAGTGACGGCAAGCACGGCAAGCCGCTTGGGCCGCGAGAGCCCGACTTATAGAGTGTGCCGCCGCCTCGGATGACCAATGCTGCGCCGCCCTCTGCGGTGGATGAGGGCCTTTGTTGAGCGCGGACAGAAGGGTGAAAGGGCACTTCGCCGAGAGGGGGAGGTTGTGCCTTGACACCGGCCAGCCGCTTCACAGAAGCGGCTGGCTATTGCATTGATGCCGTCAGTGCAATGGCAAACCGCTATCCGTTTTTATTCAAACTCCCAGAGTAGGCCCTTTACCACCGGCTACTGCCGCTTTGGGTAGCAGTATACTATTGCAAGCTGCGGGCGGTGGGAGAAATATTTCCGAAAAAGCGAAGAAATGCCGCTCAACCCTAATAATGTTTTGGCGGAACTTTGAAATAAATTGACTCGTTTTGACATTCATGATAGAAGAAACCCAAGCGGTTGGGTTAATTTATAGCTCGGGCATCCCCGACGCTCTTTTCAACATCTCACTGTTTGCAAAACCCAAGCGGTTGGGTTACGCTCACAAGGGCATCTGGGAGACTGAATGCCGAAGGTATGGGAACAAAATGGGTTTAAGTTTTATGTCTACTTCGATGACCACACCCCGTCTCACGTCCACGTCAAGAAGGCCGGCCAGGAAGTGGTTCTCTACCTCGGTGACGAGAACACGAAGCCGTCTATCCGAGAGCTCAGGGGCATGGAAGATGTCGAGGCGGTGAGGGCTCTAAAGATCGCCTGCAAGAAGCGAGAGCTGTTGCTGAGAGAATGGAGTGAGGTCCATGACTAAGATGAAGTTCGGAGATTTCGAATACACAGAGGAGGAGCTGCGCCGGCAGATCGAAGAGGCCACGGCACGCGCCGCCGAGGCCGACCGCAAGGAGCACCGGGCCGTCAGGGCTTATTACGACCGTGACGCCGGGCGCATTGTGGTAGACCTCGCGACCGGCGTGACCGTCCTCTTCCCTCCCGAGTTGCTGCAGGGCTTGGGGGGTGCCTCGCCCGACGACCTCGCGGAAGTGGAGGTTTCGCCGCACGGCACTTCCCTACACTGGGAGGAGCTCGACGCCGATTTCAGCGTCAATGGCCTCATCTCCGGGGTGTTCGGGACGCGCGCCTGGATGGCCGATCTCGGCAGCAGGGGCGGGAAGGTCACCTCCGAGGCGAAGGCCGCCGCAGCCAGGGCTAACGGGATGAAGGGGGGGCGGCCGCGTAAAGTCGCGGCTAGCCCCCCTCAGCAGCAGGCGCAGACAGCCTCCGGGCACGATGCGCCGGAGTTCGCCGTTTTCGAGGCGAGGCTGCTATCGGTCAGTGACTTCCGGCCAGCGCGCCTGACTAAGGCGATCCAGGGTGTTGACAAACTCCCGGTGAGGGAGCTGGAGAGCGCCAGGCAGCAGCTTCAGCTAGACGCCGAATCGCTACCCGCCGCGGAAGAGATAGAGGTGGCCGAAAGCCGGATGATGTTGCACCCGCTGCCGAAGGTGCCCAGTGAAGTTCTGGGCATGTCCAACGTGTACAGGTTCGAACAGCCCGAGTCCGAACTGGGACTCATTGGCTAAAATTCCCTTTCAGCCGTCAGGAAGAAAATCTACATGCAACCGTCCCCACTGCAGCTAGAAGCCTACTTCCTCAAGGAGTTGAGCTTCTCGATCGCCGACCGACTCGAGACGGCCCCCACGCGTTCGCCCAAGTCCGACAACATCGGGATTAAGGTCGGGATCGACGCGGCCCCGCGCGACGACGACCCCCTCAAGTGGAGGTGCGAGCTGACAGTCGAGTCCGCGGAGGAGCCCGAGTCGAATCCGCCATACAGCTTCCGCATCACATTCGTCGGCTTCTTCCGCGTGGCCAAAGGGTACCCGGCAGAACGCATCGAGCTGATGGCCCGCACCAACGCGCCCGCGCTTTTGTATTCGGCCGCCCGCGAGGCTCTCGTGCCTATCACCAGCCGGGGACCGTATCCGGCAGTCGTGTTGCCGTCAGTCACCTTCCTGGAACCGCCTCCGGCCAAGGCTGAAGGGGGCAATGGGGCCGACCAGTCCGCGAAAAAGGCGCCGTCCAAGACTTCGACGGCCAAGAAAACTGCGCGCAATGCCGTCGGGGAGAAGTAAGAGGGTACGGTAACGGGTGCCCCGGGCGCCGGGTCTCATAGCGCCGTAGCTCGAACATTTCGACAATCGCATGACGAAGCAAGCGCCCCCTACCGGTGAGAAAGGTGGAGGCGCTTGCTTCGTTATGTGACAACTTCGGTTCCACTTCGTATGGTGAGACTACAACTCCCCCTCGCAGACGCGAGAAATACGAAGCCAGAGGGAAAGGGACCCACCGAATACGAGCGGGGGGCCTGTAAGCTGAGCAGGAAAACATATGCTTCGAGTTTGAAAGAGCAGGTTACCTGAGGAGTCCGGTTAACACTCGAAAGGACTGTCTCGAGTTCGCTCAGTTCCGCTGCTTGACGTCACAAATGTCTAGAACAAAGGGGAGGGCGGCGATACAATAGGGCCATGATGGGTTGGTCAGCTTGCGCCGCCGTCGGGTGCGACCCGGAGATTGTCAGCAGGTCGTGGGTTTTCCGCGGCACCCGAGTCCTTGTCGTCGAGACGGCTACGATAACTGACGCTTGCCTGCCGGTGTTCTGCTTGAGGATTGCGTCGGCGCGCCCGCGCCCCGCCGGCTGGTACGGGGCTGCCTGCCTCCAATAGTAGGAGATGAACTTTTCGGCCAGCTCATCCGTCGAGATGCGGAGTCGCCCGCCGGAGTCGTCCCCCTTCTCCACACACACGTCGGCGATGCTCAGCAGGAGCGCGTGCTTATAGGTGGCGACGAAATTTCCCTCCCCCAGGAGTCGCTGGAGGTTGAGCAGGAAACGCACCTGCTCCTCGGCAGTAGGTTGGTGGGTCATATTCCCCGTGGCGGCGCGGATATGATTCCTCTTTGGCGGTACCCTAACTTCGGTAATCACATAATATCAGTGTGTTTGTGCTCAGAACATTCTAAGCAGTTCTTTAATCGCCTGTGGTGGCCGGTCGGAGGAGGAAGTTTCCCGCGTTGGGGCTGACTGTTGATGTTCGCCGTGAGCAAGGATCTCTGTTGCGGCCGGTGTCGGCTGAAAGCACAGGCTCATCTGCGCCTTGTTCGGGATGGTGACCTGCCGCGTGCCACGCTCACGCGGCCCGGCCCCGGGACGTGAGACCGTAGAGCGCACCCCAAGAGCGGGTGCTAGGCGGTCGCGGCCTCCCTCTGCACTTACGGAACTAGTGGCCTTTCCGACTTCTTCGTCACCGGCCGCTTCTGCCCAGAACGTAGGCGCGATTCCAAGTTCATGCATCGACTGTATGACAACGCAGAGGTTGTGGCATAGCGCCATGCAGAGTACCTCGTTGGCCTGCGCGCGGAAAAGTTTGCCGCGCAGCTGCCTGCCGAACTTCGCTTTGAGCATGGAGAAGCTGGTTTCGACGTTATTACGCCGGTAGTAATGCTCCATGAATTCCGAGCGTCGGTCTCGGTATAGGACTAGCATCCTGTCCCAGAACGCGCTCTTCGCTTGCAAGCCTGAGCCGGTCGAGTTCGATCGAAACGCGATGTAGGGGATGGCGCCCGCCATCAGCGCCTCGCGCATGTTCTCAGCGGCTAAGTAGCCCGCGTCGGCGGAAACTTCTAGCAAGTCGAAGTTGGAGGCGGTGTTTCGAACGAGCTCGCGGAAGAATGGGGAGTCGGCGGCCGTCCCGTTGCTGACGACCGCGTGCGTGATGACGTGCGTCTTGGCCCCGATCATAACGTGCAGCTTTACGGTCTCCTGCCGGCTTCGGTATCTCTCATCACGGTGGTCGTACCAAGTGCGCCGGACCCGGGTGCCGAGGCTAGTTGAGTCGGCGGCGAAGAACCTTTCGATAACTCGCAGCGGGAGGGCGCTTTCGGTGACGAGCTGTTGGAAGACGGGCGTGAGCGATTCATTCGCCATGACGTTGAGGACGGAATTATAGTGAGGGCTTTGCCTAAAAAGTGTAAAATATACATACGATTTTTGGGTAGGGTTCTCGCTTGCCCGAAAAGGGATAGCGAAAACCCAAGAAGGATGATAAAACTATTTGGGCAGGCGGTCAATGCAGAAGTGGTGGTGGAGTTTGTGGGCAAAGCCAATCGTCGCAATAAGTTAATATTATTGTGAGAGGAGAATAGTTATACAAAAAAGCGTCTGATAAGGACATATGTGACGATTGCTGTACTGCAAAATGACTGAAGAGTAATAATACATAAAGATAACTTCATCATCTCGGGTGTCTGTCAATCTGAATTGAATTTTAATAATCGTTAGAGGATGTATGAAAAGTAATTTTCTCTGAGATGTTAGGCTATACCATCATCCCCTTGAGTCCTACCTATTGCGACAGCCTGCTTTGGTATGGGTAAAGGAGGCTCAGCATTAGTAAAGGAAAGGGGTAGTTCGGCGCTCAATCTCGGCCTCTATTGACGCGTAAGAGGCCCACACTCAGCTAGGCGGCCGGCATATTTCCCTTACAGCCTAGCCCCTCGTTTGGAGGTAGGGCGGCGGATACCTTCGTGCATCTTGTTGGAGGGGATGCGCGCCGGCAGTTCTAGCTCGTCGTCAATGAGCACGTTGACCCAGACCCGCGCCGCCATGGAATAACTCAAAATGACATGCAAGGGGGGCTCACGCACACCCCGTTCGTAGGCCGAAAGTTCAGCTTGGGTAAATTCATCATCCAATACTAAGTGCCGCAGCATTCCGTTCTGAGACAGGTCTAGCTTTTCCCGGATCGTGCGGAGCTTCTCGCCTAAGAACTTGGGGCGCCTTCGCCTGCCTTTCCCCATCAGGATGCACCTCCTGACGGAAAAAGCATAAGGGTTTGCCACTTGCATCTAAGAACATTTGTGCTTAGACTCTCATTCTGCTCTTGGGTCGCCGGGAGTCCGAATTTTAAAGGCTCCGCGGCAGCTAACATCATCAGTGATGCGTTACCGCCTGGCTCATAAGCAGTCGAGATAGTTGTGGGTCAGAAGATAACAAAAGCCGCGGTTTGCGTCACGCCAAATGTATGTAGAGGCCGGGACGGAATGAGTTCAGCAGACGAGCGAATACAATGTTCGAAGTGTGGGCGGAAGGTTGTGCCGCGGCTGTGGCACGTGCGCAAGAGGCTGTCGCACATGGTGACGCAGCACCTGTGCCCGTTCTGCGGCGCCGTTATGTACGAGACGGGCGGGGAACCGCGGTGGGGCTGTATCGTAGCCATCCTCCTCCTCATCTTCATCCTCTCCCTGCCCGCCATCCTAGTCTTCATAAATCTGGCTTTGCGCCACGCCGGCCGCTGATAGAGCCGCCGCCTTTACCCGCCCTACACAAGTCAAAGAGGGAGCCCTTGCCAGCCGACCGCCGGACACACCCGCTCGAGAGTTTCATCCGCCAAACTTTCGGTGACCAGTTCGGGAAGGTGGTCCTCGCCGGCTACGGCCGGGGGGCGGGCATCAGTCTGCGGCTGCGCCTCTCCGTAGCCACCGAAGGAAAAGGGGTTCGGGGGCGCACGCTGGAGATATCGGGAGATCTGCCGCACGGCCGCGAGCCGCTGGTCTTGGCCGCCTTGTTGAAGCTGCTCCTGTCGCGGGGCTACTTATCAGCAGAACTAGAGTTCGTGCTGCCGGAAGTCATAGGCGCCCTGGGGAAAGCTGTGACGCCGGGCGTTCCCGGCGAGGTCGACAGGGTCATCCGCAAGTACCTCGGGCTCTCCTACATGGTGAGGCGCGAGGGCGGGGGAGAGTCGGGGATGTACGCCCTCGTGACCAGCTACGACCGGGATGACGAATTCGAGTCCGGGGTCAAGGCCTCTACCAGCAGCGCCCTCCGCGCACACTTCCACCCGGGATTCGTCGAGGGGCTCAAGGCGTCGAGGGTCGTCTTCGCCGGGATCGATTTCGGCCGCCTTAGCCACGTACCCTGAAAAAGAAGACCCACCTCCCGGCCGGTGTCACCACCCTTCATCTCGACCTCCTGCCATGGGTACCCAGCAGAATTTTTCGACGAAAGGCGTACCTCAGTCAGGTTGACGCGCCCCGCCCGGCGGCGTCCCTCTATCATGGATTAGGCGGCCGCCGCCACAGCACCGAGCCGCGATGGGGGACGAAGCGTTGTACTACCGCCTGCCCGTGAACGTCGGGTTCGTTGCCTTAGCCGTCCGCGACGAGAAGCCTGAGGTCACCTCATACTTAGACCTCGACACCGGGGGCGTCTTCACGCTCCCCCTCGGCGAAGACGGCGAGCCGCTCGACGAGGGGCTGGACTGCCGTCTGCGGCACGCGCTCTGGGAGCATCCGGAGAGATTCATCACAATAGACCCGCTGACTGACCTCGAGAAGAGAACCTTTATCGCGGAGTTTGCGGGCGGGCTGACGGACGAATACCTGAGGCGGCGGCTGCGGAAGGCTTCGGAGGCCGAGGCGGCTCTCGACGCCTGCGAGGAAATCCTGCGGCCGTACTCGGAGTTATGGGGACTTTGGCACGAGCGGCTCGCCGGACTTCTGCTGAGTGCTGCGCGGGAACTGCTGCGTGAGAACGCAATTCGAGCCGCAGATAATCCCTAATGATATATATATCCACAGTTAGTCAATTTATGCACCGGTTTTAGTCAACCGAAAGCACCAAAGTCGTGGGAGAACCATTGGCGTCTTCCGTAAATTTAGTGCTATTGCCTGTCGACTCCACTGATGGATGCCTCGACGCCGCTCGCCAAGCTTACTGTCACCTCCTTAAATAAGATCGACAAAAGCTCTATGTATATAGCAGCCAACAGCTGAGCACTTCACCGGATTGGCGCTACTCGGTTACAGAGCGCCATGGCATCTCGGGCCGTGCCGCTATCGATATTGATTCCATTATATTGTGATGGTACCCTATCGTCCCGACCGAGTCTTCTTAGTCCCTAACCGGTTCTCACGATTTAACCGAACCTAATCATTTCCAAGGACAGCAGTGGCAAGCGCATTCGCTGGCGTAGAGAAGCCATACATCTTCTGGTCGTCGAGCCTGAGCCCTGCCTCGGAGTTCGTCGCGGAGGACCCCCTCGCGCTCGACTACATCGCCCAACAGATAGGGATCTTGCTGCTGCCAGGCCTTACCACACGTACCTCGCGCGCGGGCTATTACACGATGGTCCTCTACGGCCTCATGCTCGCCGAAGAGGCTGTGGAGAGGTTCGGACTCCCGAAGCGGGACGCAGTCATCCAGCAGCTCTTCGAGCGTTGGGAGCGTTTCTGGGCGATGGCCGTCTGCCGCCTATACCGCGAGCGCATACCGCCCGAGGACCGCGACGCGATGCGCGGCGTCAACGGGGCAAAGCGTGCGGCCCGTAGCTCACCCGGCGAGCGCGTGCCCGTCGATTACAAGCTTATCGAACGTCAGACCGAACTCGGCGCGCTCGGGGCGTACCTTTCATCCTTGCGCTTCTACGAGCTGGTGCAGGAGGGGACGCTCGTCCCGACGAAGCTTGGGCGAGACCTCGCGGGCCTGTTCTGGGGCGACGGCGGGCACCCCTTGCAAGGCAGCTTCCGCGAGCACGCACTGAAGGCGATGGAGCCTTCGCGCAGGACACTGCCGGCGCGGCACGGCACCTTCACGATTGAGCGCGTCGGGGAGTTGTCGCGGCTCGGCGCCGTCAGGAGCCGGCCGATGCTACAGCAGACGCTCTGGAAGGCGCTCTTTGCCGCACCGTCGCGGAAGGCTTTGCCGGACCACACGCCGGAGATGGTCAGCCTGCTCATGAAAGCGTCGCAGGAAGGCGTCATCTCGCCGGCGGAGATTATGGTCGGGGCGACTCGCGGCAGGTGGGGCGAGGTCGTCGGCAGCGACCTGCGGCGGCTGTTGAAGCTCGCCGTCGTCTTCGAGAATTTCGCCGCGTGGGCGAGGGCGACCTTCGACGACATCTACCGCCGAGTTGAGGACGCCGGCTACATACTGTCGCGCGAGCGTCTGGCGGCGGAGGTTTTGCCGGAGCATGTCTGCGTCCGCGGGGCGCGGCTGGCCGCGCGCCTCATCGAGCACCCCTCGGTGACAAAGCTCAAGGAACTCCCAGCTCACGGGGCCGGCCTGCTACGGCTCGCCTCCGCGTGCGAAACCGCCTCGCCGGAGGTGATACTGGAGAGCCTGCTCGCCTTCCACCAGCGCGTGCAGACCGACCGCCGCCACACGGGCGGCTGGCTCAGGGCAGAAGAGGACAAGGTAGTAGCCGAGTTGAGGGGCTACACGGCCGCGCGTGCCGGCGCCGCGGGGTGGACTCATGACTTCAAGTTGGGCGCGCTGAGGAGCCTGCTGCGAGACTTGGGCCGGGTGCGGTGAAAATCGAGCATAGATCATACGTAGACATCCTGACCGAGCGCCGCGACTGCGCCGCCGCCTGCTTCTGCACCTACACGTTCGACCCGCAGTTTTTTGAAGAGCAGGTGCTCGCGCCCATACTCGGCGTCGTCTCCGACCCGTTCGAGATGCCGATGCGCTTCCTCGAAGAGGGGCGCGTCCGCTGCCGTGAGGTGCCCGTTATCTGCCTCGCTTCGGGGGAGAAGTACCGCGGGGGGCAGCGAATGCCCTACGGCCTCGGCCTGGTCTCCGGCCGCACCTTCCACCCTAAAATCTCCTGGCTCCTCTTCCCTGATGAGAGCATCGTCGTCGTCGGCTCCGGCAATCTCACACGCGAGGGTATCGGTGTGCAGTCCGAAATGTTCGTCGCGCTGAGACTCTCATACTCTGAGGCCGCGGACCGCGGGGTGCTGAAAGGGCTGAGCAATTTCGTCGCCGCGTGCGGGCCACTGCTCGACCGCCCCGCCGGCCGGCTCGAAGACTTTCTTGACCACCTCCGCCGCCTGTGCCCTTTACTCGAAGACCACGCCGCAAGCGTAGACCTGCAATTTCTACACACGGAGAGTGGGGCCACCCTGCTCGCGCAAATATCAGAAGCCGTCGCCGGAAGCATAGAAAGAATCAGCGTCATTTCACCCTTCTTCGAAGAGGACGGTTCCTGGCTTGAGGGCTCGGCGCTCGGCGAGCTTGCGAGACTCGCGAAGGCGTCCGGCGGCGCGTCAAGACTACAACTCGCCGTTCCTTGGGCCGACAGCAACTCGGAGAGGCCAGCGCAGCCCGTCGGGCGCGTTGATGACCTGCTCAACCGCCTCTGCTGCTTCCGCAACGAGGACGAGCAAGGGGAGGGCTCCTTCGGTTACTGGACGCCGCGGCGAAGGACGGAACGCACGATTCAGTATCTCGACCGGTACGGGAGACAGTCGGTGTTGCCCCTGGAGGATGCCGAGAGGTTGGTCGCGAGTCGGGACGCGTGGCCGGTTGACCCCGTCACCGTGTACGCCCCTGCAGAGTTGATTGCCGCGCTCGGCGCCGAGGGACTTGACGCGGAAATGTTCCTCTTCCCTGACTGGCGCGTCGAAGGCGGGCGTGTGGTGAGGCGGCCGCTGCATGCGAAATGCTTCGCCTTCGTGGCGCGCGAACGCGGGGTCGTCAACACGTGGCTGTTCGTCGGCAGCGCGAACGCTTCAAGGCGTGCCCTCCTTGAGCCCGGTGGGAACGTCGAGGCCGGCTTTCTCTTGAAGCTGCCCGGCGAGGTCGCGCTCGAAGAGATATCGCCCGAGGTCATTAGCTGCCCCCGCGAGCGAATGACAATGGAAGAGAGAACTTACCCGCCGCAGGGGCCGAACCTCGCCTTGATGTTGGAGTCGGCGGTCTACAGCGCAAGGGAGCGCGTGTTGCGGGTGGGCTGGGACCAGGGCCGCGCGGCCGGCCGGGAGGTGACGCTCCTCTACTTGCAGAAGGTGCTCTGGGCGGGCGGCAACCCGCCGGCGGAACAGACCTTCGTAGACGTCGACTTGGCCCTCGCCTCCTGCGAATTGACTCTGAAAGTCGGGGAGGCGAGCTTCGCCGTGCCCATCACCGTCATCGACCCGGAAGCCCTACCCGCCAACCCGAGTCTCGGCAAGTCCACGTTTGAGGAGTTGATTGCTCTATACGGAGGGCGGATGTCTTCCGAGAAACTCGCCCGCTGGCGCGAACGCGCGGCCGAGGGCGCGATGGCGGACGGGGCGCTAGCCTCCTTTTTCGGCGAACGGTTTCAGCCCGTAGACGTGTTCCGCGCGTGGTTTGGGATGAAGGCCGAGCTCGAAGTCGGAGATCTCTCAATTGGCGGCCTGAAGGTGCTGCTCGACGGCCCGCAGGGCGTGCGCACGGTCTGGCGGCTGCTGCTAGAAGCGGCGGACAAAGGGAACATGCCGCGGGAGGAGGCATGGTTCTACGGACTTGAGCTTTACCGCACCCTCTCGATGGTTCAGACGGAGGAGTCTTCGCGCTTCGCTGAAGAGAAGAGGTCGCTGCTCGAAGGCTTCCTCGAAGAGTTGCGCGCGGGCCTGAGCGAGGGGAGGCGGGCGGTCTCCGACCGCGCCCTCGCGCGGCGGCTGACGGAGTTCTACCTGAGAACATGACGGAGACGAGAAACAAAGAGTGGCTCCGCTCGTTCCTGACACTGGGGCGTGACGCGAAGGACGAAGGTATTCTCGACGAAGACATCGAGCGTCAGGAGGACACCGTCCTCCGCGCGCTAGAGATTCTCGACCGATCGCCGGGCGTGCTGCTCGCCGACGAGGTCGGCATGGGGAAGACCTTCGAGGCCATCGGCGTCATCGCCTGCGCCCGGCACCAGAACCGCAAGGCCCGCGTCCTTGTCATCACCCCTGGAGCCGATTTGAACAAGCAGTGGATGGGGGCGATGAACAGGTTCCGCGAGCACGCCTTTTACGCCTTCCGCGAGGGCGAGTACTCTGAGGTCACGCACCTGACGCAACTGCCGGCGGCCGCGCGCGCGAGCCACATCCTCTTCGCCCCGATCGACATCTTCATCAACGTCCGGGCGGCCGAAGAACAGCACTTCCTCTTAAATGCGTTCTTTCGCTGGCGGGGGCTCTGGGCGGACACGCGCAGGGCCATCTATAAAGCCTACTTCGGCGCCGCGCGCGGCGTCGCCGACGCGACGCAGATGGGGCCGTACATGGGCGTGAGCAGCTACACGGAGTTGCTGCCGCTGCTCGAAGACGCGTTCCGACGACCCGCGCGCCGACGGGAGTTCGCACCGGAGGAGTTCGAGGGGCTCGACAACATCTACGAAGACTCCGGGGCCGAAGGGTTCAAGAACAGGCAGCGCGTGCGTCGCGCGCTAGCGCGTGCGCGGTTCAAGCTTCTCAACGGCCTGCTGCCCGGCTTCTCGATGCTCGTGGTTGACGAGGCACACAAGCTCAAGAACCCCTGGTCGGTGCGCTCACAGGCGGTCGCCAACATCCTCTTCGGCAAGTATCGGAAGACGGTCTTCCTCACGGCGACCCCGTTCCAGTTAGGCATACGCGAGTTAGAGCAGGTCTTCACCACCTTCACGTACGCCGACATCACGAACGAGGAGAGGCGCAGGCTCAAGGACGAGGTGGCAGGGCTCTTCGCCAGCATCGGCGAGTATCAGACGGCATACGACGAGCTGCAAAGCGCCTGGCAACTTCTCGATGCCGAAAAAGTGGGAGAGTTCAAGAAGTGGTACAACTTGAACCCTGCCCTCGATTTGGAGCCGCCGTCGAAAGAGGTCGCCGCGTTGGCAGAGGTCGTGAGGCGGCTCCTGAAGCTGAAGCAGGAGGAGATAGAGCCCGGCTTCCGCCGCTGGATGATTCGCAGCATCAAGGAGGAGAAGAACACGTACCGGAGACACCTCCCCACAAGGCTCTCGCCCGAGAAGAACTCGTTCCTGCCCTTTATGTTGTACGAGCGGCTCATCTTCGAGTTGTTCAGGAAACGCCGGACGACGTACAAGGCGGCGGTCGAGATCAACATGACCTCCTCGTTCGAGGCGGCGACGACCGGGGCGCTATTGGCCGACAGGGATAAGTCGGATGATGAAGACGTAGAGGCATACCGCGGGCTGCTGCGGGACCTGCTCTCGCCGGCGAAAGGGGGCGGCGGTAAAGACCACCCCAAGGTCGAGAAGGTAGTGAATGAGGCATGCGAAGCCATGCTACGCGGCGAGAAGATGCTCATCTTCTGCGAGCGGAACGAGACCGTTCACGCCATCAAACGCCGGTGCGACGGCGTCTGGGACTCGCACATCCTCGGACTCTGGCAGAAGGTCTTTCCCGGGAGAGGGGCCGCTGACGTTTGGCACCAGCAGAGGAACTACCAGAAGTATTTCACCACGACCGCCAGTCCCTACTACCTGATGTTGCGCGAGAACTACGCGCGCGCCTTCGCTGGCGACGACGCCATACGGGAGGAAGGCGTGGCGTCAATCATGGGGCTCGCTAACGAGATACTTCGGAGCGTGCGCGTCGGCGGGTCGTCGGCCGAGAGGGTAAGCTACAAAGTCGCCAAGCGATGCCTCGAACAGGCGGCGCTGCGCCTCGCGTCGGAGCGCCGCCCTTCAATGTTCGAGGATTTCCCCGACCACGCCGCCGACGCCGCGCGGAACATTCTTGAAGAGGAGTTCATCTACACGGGACTCGACCTCACGGCCGACGAGGAGGAGGGCGACTCCGAGGAGACTCACGGCGACAAGTACCCGCGCTGGCAGATATCAGAGCACCTGGCCGAGTCTATCCTCACGCCGCGACGGGACGGGATTTGGCACCGGCTGCGTGGAGAGTTGGCGGGGCTGCCGGCGCACGACCGCGTGCGCTTCGTCGAAGCGGTCAGGGCCTTCCTCACGCGGAAGGAGGTCGAGTTCCTCCCACTCCTGATCGCGCGCGCCGCGGGCGCGGAGTCGGACTACTCGGCCGAGGCAGTCCGGGGCGCGCTGGAGGAGTGGTGGGCCGAGCCCGACTGCCTTTGGCGCGAGCGCGTCCGCACCCTCCTCGCATACTGCGTCGGCAGGAACGAGAGCCAGCGCGACAAGATTCTCGAATCGGGCCTGCGCGCCGGCGTCCCAGTCCGCCATACGCTCGACGCCGAATTCCGAGAGGACTTGAAGGAAGGATTCAACACTCCCTTCTATCCTATGGTTCTGATCTGTAACAGGCCGATGCAGGAGGGCGTTGACCTCCACCGCGAGTGCCGCCATCTCATCCACCACGACCTATCCTGGAACCCCGCGCAGTTGGAGCAGCGTGTGGGTCGGCTTGACCGGATCGGGAGTAAGGTGCGCAGAGACCTCGAGACCGATCCGGAAGCCGTGATGTACATACATTATCCCTTAGTTGATAGAACAATAGACGTGCGTCAGTACCGAACCGTTAAGGAGCGGGAGAAGTGGCTTGACTTTCTGCTAGGGCGGCCGCCGGAGTTCTCCACGGATAGCTTAGACGGGGAGTCGCCTCAGCCGCTCCCAGAAGAGTTAGCTCACTCACTCACAATCAAACTTGAGCCAACTGCAAAATATGGGTGATTAGGATAAGTGAGATGTTATCGGACGCCAACGGCAGATGATTGCCAGAAATTACTAAAGCTTGACAGGGTATTTTATTCTGCCTTACTTTCAAGATGGTGGTTTTCTCGCCACGGCCTCTCAATCTTCCTACCACGTTAGCCACAAGTCTCTGCTGCTACCGCGTACTCAACCTATCTTATTCACAATGACCGCACCAAATTTACTCGAACAACTCATTAAGATAATTCGCCTCAATCCCGGCTGCACGGTTCAAGAAGTTCGTAGCCATTTGCGGAAGCACGAGCGTCTCCATATTGACAGGAGCGAGGTTCACAGTCTCCTCTATTCCAAACGCACCCTGTTCGTCCGCGATGACTCCTACATCCCCCGATGGTTCCTCTTGCAAACCGCGCCCGGGGTAGTGCGTCCGCGCCCCATAAGGAGGTCTCCGACCCTTGCGTCAATTACACGGGCCGGGCTCTACGCCTGGCAGCGGGAAGCGTTGATGAGTTGGGAATCCGAAGGGCATAGAGGGGTCGTCGAGGCGGTGACGGGGGCGGGGAAGACCCGCGTTGGACTGGTCGCGGCAATGGAAGAACTTTCGATGGGCGGCAAAGTGCTCGTGCTCGTCCCCACCTTGGAGCTCCTCCGGCAGTGGCACGACAAGCTGGTTGAATTTGCCCCGGCCTCCCGCGTTAACCAACTCGGCGGGGGGTGCAGAGCCAACTTCCACACTTCGGACGTGATCGTGGCGACGTTGAACTCTGCCCGCGACCACGACATCTTCCCGCCGAAGGGCGAAGGGCTGCTCATCGCTGACGAGTGCCACCGCAACGGCTCCGCGCGCAACAAGGACGCGCTGGACGGTAGATTCCCAAGGCGGCTCGGCATGAGCGCAACGTATGCACGTAATGATGACGGCAACGCCCACTTTCTCGATCCTTATTTCGGCGGCGTCTGCTACCGCCTGGGCTACAAGCGCGCCCTGCAAGATGGGGTGATCGCCCGTTTCTCTGCGGCACTCATCGGCGTGCGATTTTCCGCCGCGGAGCGGGAGGAGTACGACGAATACAGCGAAGAGTACTACCGGCTCAGGACTGAGCTGGTCCGCAAACACGGCGTCACAGAGGAGCCCTTCGGCGAGTTCATGAAGGAAGTGCAGGAGCTGTCTGAGGGCGGGCAAGAGAGGGCCACCATGGCGGCGCGCCTGTTCCTCAGCGTCTTCACCAAGCGGCGCAGGCTCCTAGCCGAGACACCCGCCAAGGCAAAGGGCTTGCGCAAGCTCGTAGACGCCATCAGATCCGCCAACCGCACGATCGTCTTCACGCAGACGATCGAGGGGGCCGAACGCGCCACCCGAGAGTTGGAGGGAGCCAACATTTCAGCCGGAATGGTCCACAGCGCGATGCCGACCGAGGAGCGCAGGGCCATGCTTGAAATGTTCGCCAGCGGATTCCTGCAAGTTGTCGTCGCGCCCCAGGTGCTGGACGAGGGCGTGGATGTGCCCGAGGCTGACTTGGCAGTCATCCTCGCGGCGAGCAAGACGAGGAGGCAGATGATCCAGCGCATGGGCAGGGTGCTGCGCGTGAAGGAAGACGGAGGCTGGCCCGCTTCGCGCTGCTCTACGTCAAAGGCACGTCCGAGGACCCGGACATGGGCGCGCACGGCAATTTCGTCGAGGAGATAACGGGCGTGGCCGACAGCGTAGTGAGGTTCAGCGCGAGGGCGTCTGCCGCCCAGGTCTGCGAATATCTTTGTGAACTTTACCCGCAGCCGCTATCAGGGATGCACGTATCCCTGTAACATCTACCCTTCGAGCGCTTGCAGATTCGATTCCAACTTGACACATTTCCAGGTTTGGAAAGTGCAGTTTCCTATTGACTTTAAAGGTTTGGAAGGTTCAATTCAGGGTGTTGATCACGGGGGTCAACTTTGGCCCGCCATTCAGCATTTACTGAGTCGTAGTCACTTGGAAGACCAAGGAGATAGCGCCATACATGGAACTTGACCTCAAAAGCAGTAACGGGTAGATCATCAATGACGCCTCGCATGCCAGCAAGCTCCCTTCCGGCGGTCCTCGGGTGGTCTCAGGCGCTCCGTAACCTAATGCAAGAAGTAACAGCGGCGGTGTTGTAGGGCACCAGGGGAGGTTAGTTCTTTGTCTTCCTGCGGCCAGTCACCCCGTGACATTAGGCTTATAGGGTACAGTCGAACAATACTCTATGAATAAGTGGGGGACGGCCTCAGTCCTCATATCCGAACGTGTTAATCGGGTTATTTTCCAAGTTCTCCCTCGCGTGGTCGTAGCGCATTACCGTCTTCGGGTCGCGGTGCTTCGTCACCATCTGTACCTCGCGGTAGCTGTGCCCGCGGTTCAGCAGCTCCGTCACGACCGTGCGCCTCAGGTCATGCGGGCTGACCTTACCCACCCCCGCGAACTTGCCCCACTTTTCCACGATCCGCTGCACGTGGCGCGGGCTCAGCGCCTTGTCGAAGACGAGCGTCCTGTAGTTCGAGTGCGGCTGGAAGAGTGGCGCGTCGTGTCCGTCGCAGTGCAGGGCGCGACGGCGATTGTAGTCTAGCCGGAGGTAGTCGTCAATCGACTCCTTCACGTCCGCGGGCAGCGGCCAGACCTCTTCCCTCCCCCCTTTGACCTTGCACTTCAGTATCCACCGTCCCTGCGTGGCCGTGATCGACGAGCGCCGCAGCGAGCAGACCTCCGAGAGCCGCAGCGAGAGCCGCAGCATGACGAGCAGCATCGCGTAGTCGCGCGCCCCCTCCGGCTTCGTCTTGTCCGGGGAGGCCAGGAGGTGCCTGACCTCCTTCGGCGTCAGCGCACGCCCCGCCTGCTGCGCCGGCACGGGAGGCGGAGGCACCAGCTTCGCCGAGGCTGGGTTAAGCGTGACCACGCCCGCCGCCTGCAAATAGGAGAAGAAGGAGCGGACGACCGAGAGCTTCTGCGCGACGGTGGCCGGCCTCCTTTTATCCCAGACGAGCCGGTCGCGGTAGCGCAGCACTTGCTCTGGGGTGACCTGCGTCGGGTGTGGCCAGCCGGCGTGACGGAAGAACTCCTGGATGCCGCGCCGGTAGGACTCTCTCGTCTCGGCCGAGAGCGACTTGAGGATGAAGGGGGCAGCCATCCGCTCGTCGAACCTCGACGGCCTGTTGTCCGTCGGCCCGGCGACCGGCCTCTGCGAGGGCAGAATTTCGACTGGTGTTAGGTCGTCGCTCATGAAGCAGGTCTGGGCTCGCAGTATCCGCCCACTCGGTAAGCCGCCCTGTGCCCGACGCGAAGGAGGTAGAAGAACTTGTTTAAGCCTCTGGGATAACTTGGCCGATTTTGGTGACGATCTGCCGGGCTATAGGTGGGTCGTAGTTTGACATGACGATGATCATGTATCCGGTATCGGGATGAATATCCAACTGGCTGTTGATGCCGGAAAAGCCTCCTGAGTGTCCGACGGTTCTTCTGCCGTCTACTTCGGCGCAGAAGAAACCATAGCCGTATTTCAACCCCGGGCCCGCGTCTACTTTTCCGGTAGTCACAATGTCCGTGTAACGCTGACTGAGGAGTTTATGTCCGACGAGCGCGTTGGCGAATTTGAGCAGATCGGGGGCGGTTGAAAAGCCTCCGCCCGCCGGGCCGCCTTTGACCACGTGCCGAAAAAGATTGTTCGCCCGCGGGCCGGGGATGAAACGCCCCTCCTCATTTTCGTTGGTATAACCGGTGGCGAGGTTCGGCGTGTCACGATCCAGTTCATATGCGTCGGTGTCGTTCATCCCCGCCGGTTTATAAATATGTTCGCGGACATAGCTGAAGTAGTCCCGACCGCTCACTTTTTCGATAATTGCGCCCAGCAGCATGAACCCGGCGTTGCTATAGCGCATACGCTCACCGGGCTGAAACAGAAGCGGCTTGTCTACGAACAACGGCAGATAGTCTTTGACGGCTTTAAAGCGATCCTTAGATGATTCAAAAAACTCCGGCGTGAAATAATCACCAATGCCGGAAGTGTGTGTCAGCAGGTGATGAATCTTTACCTTTTCCGCGACCTCCCTGTTCGGATAATCGGGCAGAGCCTTGCCGACCGTGTCGTCGAAAGAGAGCTTTCCCTGCTCGACGAGTTGGGCGACCGCCACCGCGGTAAACATCTTGTTCATCGAGCCGAGATTAAACTTGGTGTCTATTCGATTGGGAACGTTGTAAGCCTTGCTGGCGAGGCCGTAGGCGTTCTGGAAGACGGGCTTACCATCCTTGACGACCATGACGCTCCCCGAAAACACATCGGCGGTCGCCAGTCGCTTCAGATAGCCGTCGAGCCAGTGCGCCAACTCCGCCTGACTCATCCTGCGTGCGTTCGCCGGTCGGATAGGAATATTGCTGATAGCCGTAATGATGTGCGGCTCTTCGGGGGCCACTTTAACCGTAAGCCTCGACTGCAACTCTGTCAGCTCGGTCTCCCCGAGGGCGACGATCTCGTTGTCGGAAGATTTTTCGACGGCGATGATTTTCACCGCGCCATTCGTGTGGCTCGCGCCTACCAGGTAGCCGGCACGAAACTCCGCCGGTGCCTGTTCGAGCAGAGGCTTGGCGTAGCTCGCCGTCATGAAATTGCGTATGGCGTCAAAATCACCGCCCTTGTAAAAGCGCAGCCATTCGGAGAGGCGCCGTCCCGCTGGTGTGTCGGGAATGGAAGGGGCTTTATTCTGCGTGGACGTTTGCGCCTGAATCGGTGTGCCTGCAAACAGCAGCAGAAGGCTTAATGTCGCGGAAGAGATAAAACTTAGCTGTGTTCGTTTCATAGTAGAGCTGTCGGCGGGCTCGGAATCGTCTTTCCGCAGGGTGCTCAACCCTTCCCTCCCCTCCAGGCAGAAATTTCGGGGGATTTTAACCCGGGCCGGCGCCCTGCCCAAGTCATAAAAGGGGCGTTACGCGACATACCGTTAAGGGGGCATAATTGAATCTATTTCCGCCCACCCAACTTCTTTACATTCAGTTTTTAACTTGTCGTGAAACATTGTGAAATCTTAGACTTCACTCTCTGATAGGAGCTTTGAGTGGGAGCATCTTGCCACCCCTTTGTCGAATCCGTTGGGGTAGTACATGCCCGTGCCGAAGCAGTCCGGACACTTCGAGGCGTCAACTTTTCGTGTCGGTGCAGATGCCTTCTGCTCGGCGGCCTCGGCTTCGATCTGTCGCTTCTCTTTCTTCCAGAGGCGGCGCCGCAGGTGTTCGGCTAGGAAAGCCGGAACACTCGAAACTGTGGTACGGCCGGCGGCAATTCGCAATTCTGTCATTAGCACCTCGGCCACTTCCCCCCAACGCGCGGCTTCCGCCTTTGACGGTTCTTTACCGGTAATTTCCATCGCCGTTTTTCTCACCGCGGCAGCGAATTCGGCGAACGCCTCATCATCAGTATTTATATCTTTAGTCTTAAAAGAAGTATTAGGCGGTCCGTAACCTCCTGGGTTTTCAACAGGTTGAGTTGTACTAGTACTACCAGATTCTAGTACATCTAGTACATCTACTTTCTGGGTAACCCTAGTAGTGCTAGGTGTACTAGTACTACTAGATATACTAGTATAGGCTTCGTCCGGGGTGAATACCTCGTACTCGTTACCGGAGAGCGAACCAACTGCCGGCCTTACTGCTATCAGCCCGACGCTCTCCAGGTGCTCGAGCGCGGCGTCTACCGTCACCATAGACCCGAGGCCCGAGCCCGCCTTTATCTCGCGGCGCGATTTCCGGGTGGACTTGACCGGTATGACGGCGCCCCTGGTGATGCTCCATAGATAGTCCCAGACCTGTTTGCTCTTTCCCCTGAACGCCCCTTCCGGGATGGCCCTACGGGTAATCGAATTCGGTATCCTCTGAAAATCCCTCTCTGGGGCGACAGTCGGCCTTTTTGGCTTTTCGGCCGAACCCTCCTGCTCGGCTTTGGTTTCAGATTCGAGCGATCTTTTAGTTGTACTAGCACTACTAGATGTTCTAGATATACTAGTATTGCTAGATGTACTAGTAGTACTTAATCGGTCAGATGAATTAGGGGAAGGGTCGACCTGCTTTTCCTTATTAACTATTGTAGGTAAGGGAGATAACTCAGTGGCGTCGGGCGTATCAGATATACCAGGTGTACTAGATGTACTAGGTGTACTAGTAGAACTTAGAGAAGTGTTCGACTTCTGAGCAGGGGAGACCACGCGGAGGTCACGGAAGGTGACGTATTTTTTCTCCTCGGTCATACGGCCTCACGCACCGCTTTCATCGTGCCCGGGCTAGGGGCTGTCTCGGCGGGGCTCTCGTCCGACGGACGGACGATGTCGCCTGCCGCCAGCTCAACCAGATCGGGAGGTATCCTCTTCAACTTGTTGATGGCCGCGTACTGGACCGCCATGGCGCAGAGCTTGATGGCCTCGCGCGGGACGCCCTTCGACCAGTGGTAGACGCCCTCCACGGCCTCGGGCTCGAAGGGGTTTTCGACGCCTGCCACGGTGCAGCGGAAATCGATCATCCCGGCGGTTTCGTCAAGGGTGAGGGCGTCGAGGGTAGAGGAGACGGCAATACGGGAGACGAGCGCCCGCTTGCTGCGGTCCGCCAGCTTGTAGCGCAGTTCCACCTGGCCGGCCATCACGATTGAAATCAGCTTGGTCTCGTCGGTCTCGAAGTTCAGAATCTGGCGGATCTGCTCGAACATCGGCCCCTTGAGCTGCTGCGCCTCGTCGATGAAGAGCACGACGCTCTTGCCCTCGCGGTACTGTTCGACGAGGAAACCCCTCAACTCGTACTCCGTTTCGCGCTGGCTGCGCTTGGTCTTCACCCCGAATTCCGTGCAGATGGCCTTGAGGAACGCGGTCTCGCTCGTCTGCTTCGGGTTCACGATGAAGGCCGTGGTGTGTTCCGGGCTGTCGTCGTACTCGTTGTAGAGCAGCCGCAGCAGAGAGGTCTTGCCGAGTCCCACGTCCCCGATGATCGTAGTCAGCCCCTGCTTCGCGCGGATCACGTACTGCGTCTTCGCAATCGCCGCATGCACGCTCGGCGTGACGTAGAAGAAGCGGGGGTTCGGGGAGATGGAAAAGACACTCTCGGGTATCATAACGTGCGATATAGCATAGGTGGCAGGTAAAAACAATAGAAATCTTGGAGGGGGGTGGCTGATTTTATATAGAAAGAGAAGAACTAAATCAAAATTTAATAATTGTAGGGGAGGGGACTTCCAACAACCTCCATAAGATATAAGCGGTAATAATACCGGCAGCAAAGGTTACTTGAAGAGAAGGCTGATTCGAGCTATATTCAATCGTGAGAATATTTACGGTAATAATGTATCGGCACTATTACCGGCAAAGTGGCAGGCATGTATAACCACATCAGCCAGATGGAGCCTCTTTACCCGGCCCGCAGCGAGTCTCTGGAGGACCTCGCACGGGAGGTCGTCGCCGCGTCTGCCAAGCTGGAAGGCCGCCTAGCGGCGGAAACGCTCGAAGAGATTCGGAAACTGCTGCGGGTGGTTAACAGTTACTACAGCAACCTGATCGAGGGGCATAGCACTCATCCTATCGACATTGAGCGGGCGATGCGGCAGGACTACTCCGCCGACCGGGAGAAGCGCGACCTCCAGATCGAAAGCCAAGTCCATATTGAAGTACAGGAGGAGATTACCGACCGGCTTTCGCGAGAGCCCGGCCTGAACGTGGCCTCGGCAGAGTTTCTGCGCTGGGTGCACGGGCGGTTCTACAGCCGGCTTCCGGAGCGACTACGTTGGGTGTTGGGTGACGACGGCGAACGGGCCTACGTCGAGGCAGGTCTTTTCCGCACGAGGTTCGTGAAGGTGGGCAGGCACATCCCGCCCGTGCGCGAGGCGCTGGACAGCTTCCTCGAACGCTTCGCCTTCTTCTACGACCCGGCCCGACAGCACGGCGTGCGCCCGCTCATCGCACTCGCCGCGGCGCACCACCGGCTGATGTGGGTTCACCCGTTCCTCGACGGCAACGGTCGGGTGGCGCGGCTCTTCACAGACGCCTACTTCCTCCGCATCGGCGTCGGCGGCTACGGGCTGTGGAACGTAAGCCGGGGCCTCGCAAGAAGGCGGGATAGTTACCGCGCCCACCTGGCTGCGGGTGACGCTCCACGCGAAGGTGACCTGGACGGGCGCGGCGACCTGTCGGACCGGGCGCTGACGGAGTTCTGCACATTCTTCCTCCAAGTGTGCTTGGACCAGGCCCGGTACATGGACGAGCAGCTCGCGCTGGATGGTCTCGTGGGTCGGCTGCAAGGGTACGTACACCTTCGTGAGAAGGGCAATGTGCTCGGGCCGAGAGGCATCGCGGCCCCGCTCAGGCCGGAGGTCGCGGCGGTGCTTCGTGCGGCGGCAGTCGAGGGGGAGATCGCCCGCGGTGAGGTCGCCCGTCTCATAGGCATGAGCGAGAGAACCGGCAGGGACGTCCTCCGCGGGCTACTGGAGGAAGGGTTGCTGGTCTCCCCGACGGAGAGGGGGCCGGTCCGGCTCGGCTTCCCGGCCCACGCCGCGGGTTACCTGTTCCCGGACCTCTATCCGGCAGGAGGGCACAGCGGGCAGACCGAGGCGGCCGAGCGGGTGATGCGCGAAGATAGTGAAGCACTCGGAAAACTCTCCGAGTAGTTCCCCCGTTCAGCTTGAGGCGGACACTTCGATTCGTACGCCGACTTCGGGGCGGCCGAAGGCGTCCCAGGCGTTGCCGCCACGCAGGAAGAGTTCCATCCAACGCGTCTCCTCGCCCCGCGCGCCCTTCCAGCCGCTACTCCCCGGCGCGAACGACATCCGCCCGTGCTCGACCGCGAAGGTGCCGTCGCTCTGCACGGCCGTCTGCTCGCGCCCGCCGATGCGGACGCGCACCTCGCCGCCCGTCTCCACCCCGCCCGGCGCGAATCCGATGGTCGTCTTGAGGTTGCCGTAGCCGTCCACGTAGGCCACACGGCCCTCTGGAACGTCGGGGATGCTGCCCGCGTCAATCGCCTCGGCGAGCGCGTCGGGTTGGCCGAGCGCGATGGCCGCGGCCGCCTGCGGGAAGAGGTCGCGCGAGCGGAACTGTGACCCCTCGGCCGCGACCGAGGCCCAGCGCAACTCTTCGGCCGCGTCGCGGATGAATGAGAAAGTCTCGCCGGCGTTGACGCCGACGACGCGCACGCCCGTCGGCAGCCGCGCGAAGGCGAGCCGCTCGCCCTCGTTGTCTCGCCGCGCCTCTTCCGCGTCCTCCCGCGGCGCGACGTTGTGGTAGATGATGGTGCCGGTCGGGGCCTCGTTCAGGCCCAACTGCGCGACGCAGAAGCCGGCGGCCAGCGTGGAGAAGGCGGGGACGGGCGTCAAGACCGGCTCGGCGTCCGGCAGGAAGAATTTGATCCGCTGCACGACCTCGGCGAAGGCGAGGTCGCCCTGGCCGTAGTCGGCGATGATGTGAACGAGCACCGAAGTTTCCTCCCTCCTGTCAGTCCGTCCCCGGCCCGCCGACGATCAGATAGCTGTTCTACGTGATGAGTCCGCCGTGCAAGGTGGTAGTCAGACTCTTTTAACTTTAGAGGCGGCCTGCGGCCGCCTCCCCTCATCCGTCTGTTCCAGCGTGTCGCCTGTTACCATTCATGTCCCCGTCCAGCCGGTGACGGACGCGGCGTTGTCGGCCGGCGATTCACCGGGAATGTCGAAGACGAAGGTCGTGCCCTCGCCCGTGCGACTCTCGGCCCGCACCCTGCCGCCGTGAGCCTCCACCACCTGCCTGACGATGGCGAGGCCGAGCCCCGTCCCGCCCGCGCGGCCGTCGGTCTCGCCCTTCTCGAAGACCTTCGAGAGCCGGCCCTCCTCGATGCCTTCGCCCGTGTCGCTCACACGGCACTCGACGCCCCCGCCCTCCAAAGCGCGCGCGCCCGCCGTGACCGTCCCGCCGGGCGCGTACCGTATCGCGTTCGAGAGCAGGTTCTGGAAGACCTGCGAGAGCGCCGGCGCGTCGGCGCAGACCGTCAGGTCTTCCGGGACCGCGTTGACGAGCTTGACGCCGGCGGGGGCCGCCAGCGGCCGGAGGTCGTAGACGAGCCCCTGCACGAGCGGCCACAGGTCGAACTCGCGGCGGCGCAGAACCATCTCGGCGTCGGCGTTGAAGCGCATGTCCTCGCGCACCACGGCCTTGACCAGCGCGCCCAGCCGGCCGACGTTGCGGCGCAGCGTCTCAAGCAGCATCCTGTTCCTGCCCGACTTCGACTCCTCCGTGAGGTCACTTTCGAGCAGCCTCGACGCCATGTCCACGGCCGAGAGCGGGGTCTTCAGGTCGTGCGCGACGAAGGCGAGGTGCTCCTCGCGCCGCCGCCTCGTCTCCTCCCTCTGGTACGAGACGTACGTCTCCACCGCGCGCCTGATTGCCTTGTCGATACGGCCGCCGACGACGCGCGCCGCGTCGCCGCAGAAGCTGAGCCCGCGCTCCTCGGCCAGGTCCTGCACGCAGGCGCGGAGCAGCCCGTACTCGGCGACGATCTCGCCCACGTCGAAGCCGACCTCGAACCGCTGCAAGCCGTGAACCTCGGGGTTGTCGGTCACCGGCGTCGGGAGCCTGTCGGGGTCGCAGGACGCCTCCAACTCACAGGCCAGCTCCTCCAACAGGTCGGGGACGTGGTCGTTGAGCGCGGGCACGTCGAGCCCGGCCGCGTTCGGGAGCAGGCGCACCTGCCCGCGCCAGCGTGCGAGCAGTTCGTCGCGCTCGGCGCGGAGCAGCGCCCCGAGTCTCAACACCTCCGGCCGGGTTTCAGCCATCAACTTTGAAAGCGACATCCATACAGGACTGTACAGGCGGGCGGTGGTGTATTTCTTGCGGAGTTCTGGCGAAACGGTGTAAGACCGGCCCGCCGGCCGCTCAGAGGCGTGATTGTGCGTAAGCGATGCCGGCCTGTAGTGAGCCGCGGGTGACGAGGCCGCCGAGGTCGACGCCCAACTCGACGAGCGCCCGGGCCACCCTTGAGCGGATGCCCGTGAGGACGACCTCCGCGCCGAGCAGCCGCACGGCCTGTGACGCACGGATGAGCACGCTCGCGACGTGTGTGTCCACCGTCGGCACGCCCGTGATGTCGATGATGGCGACGCGCGCCCCCTTCGAGACGACGCCTTGCGACACCACCGCGAGTATCTGCTCCGCGCGCTTCGAGTCGATGGTCCCGACCAGCGGCATGATGACGACGGCGTCGCTCAGGGGGATGAGCGGGGTGGACAGCTCCTCAAGCATGGCCGCCTGCATCCGGATGACCTCCTCCTGAAGGCGCGCCCGGTCCTGTTCGGCGCGCAGGCGCTCCGCGCCCTCCGCCTCCAGCTCCGCGTTGGCGCGCGCGAGTTGAGCCGTCCGCCTCTCGACCCGCGCCTCCAACTCCTCATGAACTTTGTGCAGGGCCTCCTCTGCCTTACGGCGCTCGGCGATTTCGTTCTCAAGCTCGCCGTTGGCCCGCCGGAGCAGCTCCGCCTGCCGCCTGACCTCCTGCGTGCTCCTGTACAGGTCGACGAACACGGACACCTTCGCCCGAAGCACCTCCGGCACGAAGGGCTTGAACATGTAATCGACCGCGCCCGACGAGTAGCCCTTGAACACCTGCGCGTCCGACTGGTTGATGGCCGTGAGGAAGATGATCGGCGTGTGTCGCGACTGCTCCCGCTCCCGCGCCAGCTCCGCCGTCTCGTAGCCGTCGAGCCCGGGCATCTGCACGTCGAGCAGGATGAGCGCGAACTCCCGGTCGAGGAGGTGCTTCAAAGCCTCCCTCCCGGAATTAGCCCTGACGAGGTTCTGCCCCATGTCGCCGAGGACGGCTTCGAGCGCCAACAGGTTTTGCGGATGGTCGTCCACCATCAGGATGTTGACTATCTCTTGCGACTGCATCTGTGCACCCGTGCCCGAAATCATAAGTTAACGCGCGCGCCCGAGTCGTGTGGCGCCCCCTTCTCCAAGAACTTAAAGGCTCCGCCCGGCGAGCTTCGCGACGACCGCGACCATCTCGGCCGGGTCGAGCGGTTTCGCCAGGTGCGTCTGGAAGCCCGCCGAGACGGCACGCCGCCGGTCCTCGACGCTGGCGTACGCGGTGAGGGCGACGGCCGGGAGTCGGCCGCCGGAGTCGGCCTCGAGCGGGCGCACCTCGCCGATGAAGGCGTAGCCGTCAAGACCCGGCATGCCGATGTCCGAGACAAGCACATCCGGCGTCCACCCCCCCAGCGTGTCGAGCGCCTCCCGCGCCCCCGAGGCGATCATCACCTCCGCCCCGGCCCCCGTCAGCGCGTAGGCGACCAACTCGCGCGTGTCCGCCTCGTCTTCGACGACCAGCACGCGCAGCCCCTTCAGCGCCGCCGGGTGCGCCGGAGGGCACGCCCTGCTTTCCGGCGCGTGTTCCGTCTCCGCGCCCGCGGGGGGCGCCGCCGCCAGAGGCAGCCTGACGGTGAAAGAGGCGCCGCGCCCCTCACCCTCGCTGTCCGCGCTGATCGCGCCGCCGTGCAATTCAACGAGGTGGCGCGCGATGGCGAGGCCGAGGCCGAGCCCGCCGTACTGCCTCGTCGTCGAGCCGTCGGCCTGCCGGAAGCGGTCGAAGACGTGCGGCAAAAAGTCCGCGCTGATGCCCTGTCCTGTGTCCTCCACCCTGACTTCCGCGTCGGGGCCAGCGCGGCGGAGAAGCACGCCGACCCGGCCCCCCTCCGGCGTGAACTTGACGGCGTTCGACAGAAGGTTCCACGCGACCTGCTGCAAACGGCCGGCGTCGCCGAGGAGCGGGCCGCCGAGCGGCTCCAACTCTACTTCGAGTCGAATTTTCTTGGCGCGCGCCGCCGGGCGCACCGACTCCACGGCGGCCTCGATGACCCGGCCGATCTCGACGGGCCGCGTGTCCAGGCGGAGCTTGCCCGTCACGATGCGCGACACGTCGAGCAGGTCGTCGATGAGCTGCGACTGCGCCTTCGCGTTGCGCTCGATGGTCTCTAGGGCGCCCCCGACCGTCCCCCCGGGGAGGTTGCCGGAGCGCAGCAGCCGCGCCCAGCCGAGGATGGCGGTGAGCGGGGTGCGCAGCTCGTGCGAGAGCGTGGCGAGGAATTCGTCCTTGGCGCGGTTGGCGGCCTCGGCCTCGGCGCGCGCGGCCTGCTCGCGCACGAGCAGGCGGGCGCGCTCCTGCTCGGCCTGCTTGCGCTCGGCGACCTCCTGTTGCAGCTCCGCGGCGTGGCGCTGCGCCTCTGTGTAGAGCCGCGCGTTCTCGTAGGCCACGGCGGCCTGCGCCGTCAGGGTCGCCGCGAGCCGCTCGTCCGCCTCGCTAAACTCCTCTGTGTCGAGCTTGTCGGTCAGGTAGAGCCAGCCGTTGCCGCCCGACGGCGAGAGGATGGGGGCGCCGAGGAATGACGTGGCGGGCGGCCCCTGGCGCTGCTCGCCTTCCGCACGCCCGCCGTCCGTCAGGCAGAGTCGGACGGGTTGCCGCCCGGCGAGCAAAGGGCCGAGGAGCTCGTTACCCGTTTTGAGGGCGCCGCCCACCGCGGCCGGGTCGTGGCCGCTGACGTGTGAGTGCCGGAGCGTCAGGCCGTCCTCTTCTAACATGCCGACGGCGGCGGAGCGGGCCCCGACGATGTCGCGCGCCGCGTGGCAGAACTTCTGGAGCACCTGCTCGGGGTCGCGCTCGGCGGCGAGGCGCTGCCCCAGCTCGATGAGCAGCGAGAGTCGCCGGAGGTTGGCGTCCTCCAGCTCGACGTTCTTCTCTTGCAGCAGGGCGGCCTGCCGCTTGACCTCCTCGGTCTTCTTGAACAGCTCGACGAAGACCGCCACCTTCGACCTGAGGATGGCGGGCTCCACCGGCTTGAGGATGTAGTCTACGGCGCCGAGCGAGTAGCCCTTCGAGAGGAGCGCGCCGCCCGCGTTGTCGGCCGTGAGGAAGATGATGGGGATGTCGCGCGAGCGCTCGCGCCCGCGGATGAGCGCGGCCGTCTCAAGGCCGTCGATGCCCGGCATGTACACGTCGAGCAGGATGACGGCCGAGTCGTGGTCGAGGAGGTAGCGCAGCGCCTCGTCGCCGGAGGATGCGCGCACGAGGTTGCGGTCGGGGGCGGCGAGGATGGCCTCCAGCGCGAGCAGGTTGCCCTCGTTGTCGTCAACGAGCAGGATGTTGATGTCCGGCTGCCCGGCTTCTGCCATGTGCTTCACCTCGCGGCCTCGCGGCCGAGGCCGTTCAGGAACGGCGCTATCTCGGGGAGGGGAAGGACGCGGTCCACGTTCGCGGCCTTGATGGCGGCCCGCGGCATCTCGGGCGCGCGCGCCGTCGAAGGGTCCTGCACGACGGCGACGCCGCCCGCGGCCTTTATCCTCGCCAGGCCCCGCGCCCCGTCCCCGTTGGCGCCCGTCAGGACGACGCCGACGACGCCCGCGCCGTAGGCGTCGGCCGCCGACTCGAAGAGCACGTCGATGGAGGGGCGCGCGAAGTAGACGGGCGCCTCCGTCGAGAGGGCGAAGTTGCCCCTCTCGACGAGCAGGTGGTAGTCGCGCGGCGCCAGGTAGACGCGTCCGGCCATAATGGGCTCCTTGTCCTCGGGCTCCGACACGTTCCGGCGGCAGCAGCGCCCTAGATATTTACACAACTCGCTGCCGGGCTCCTTGCTGCGGTGCTGGACGAGGACGACCGGCCACGGGAAGTCGTCCGCGAGCCCGGGCAGCAGAACCTGCATGGCCGCCAGGCCACCTGCGGAGGTCCCGACGACGACGACCCTCTCACCGGACATCCCTACCTCACCTTCCGGTACAGCCTGTTCTCCGCGTCCAGCTCGTCGTAGTCGGCCTCGCGCGGCGTGAAGCGGAGCGACTCCTTGTTCCCCACGCCGAAGACCCCGAACATGACGAGGCTGTCATAGATCAGGTTGTGCACGCGCCTCTGTAGCGTCTTGTTGAAGTAGATCATCACGTTGCGGCACAGGATGACGTGGAACTCGTTGAACGAGCCGTCGGTGACGAGGTTGTGCTCCGAGAAGACGAGGTTCTCCTTGAGCGACGGCTTGAAGATGACGTGCTCGTACTGCGCCGTGTAGTAGTCGGAGAAGAAGCCACGGCCTCCCGCCTTCATGTAGTTGCCCGTGTACTCCTGCATCGAGGCCAGCGGGAAGATGCCCTCCCGGGCCTTCCTCAAGACCACCGGGTTCATGTCGGTGGCGTAGATGCGGCAGCGCGGGTAGAGCCCCTCCTCCTGGAGGAGGATGGCCATCGAGTAGACCTCCTCGCCCGTGGAACAGCCGGCGTGCCAGACGCGGACGAAGGGGTAGGTGCGCAGCAGCGGCACGACCTTCGTCCGGAAGGCGAGGTAGAAGGACGGGTCGCGGAACATCGACGTGACGTTGATGGAGAGCGTGTGCAGGAAGCGTTCGAGGCACGCCGGGTCGTGCAGGAGCTTGGCCTGTAAACCTGAGACGGTTCCCGTCCCCTCCCGCTGCACGCTCTCGCGCACCCGCCGCCTGAGCGAGGCCGGGGCGTAGTCGCGGAAGTCCGCCCCGTAGTAGCGGAAGACGCCTTCGAGGAGCAGCCCGACCTCGATATCTTCGAGCTGCTCCTCCTCGCCTCGCGGACGGCTCTCAGCCACGCGCGCCCTCCTGCCGGTAGAGCCAGACGCGCAGCAGCGACAGGAGCTGGTCGATGTCGAGCGGCTTCGAGATGTAGTCCGAAGCCCCGGCCTCGATGCAGCGGTCGCGGTCGGCCTTCATCGCCTTGGCGGTGAGCGCGATGATGGGGAGCGACCTGTACTGCGGCATCTCGCGGATGGCGGCCGTCGTCTCGTAGCCGTCCATGCCGGGCATCATGATGTCCATCAGGATGGCCTGAATGCCGGGCGTCCGCCGCAACACCTCGATGGCCTCGCGGCCGTTCTCGGCGTGGACGACGACCATGTTCTGGCTCTCCAGCGCGCTCGTCAGGGCGAAGATGTTGCGCACGTCGTCGTCGACGACGAGCACCTTCTTGCCCGCCAGGACGGGGTCGCGGCGGTGCATCTGTTCGAGGACACGCCTCTTCGGCTCGGGCAGGTTCGCCTCGACGCGGTGGAGGAAGAGGGTCGTCTCGGCCAGGAGGCGTTCGGGCGAGCTGACCTCCTTGACGATGATGGCGTCGGCCACCCTCCGCAGTTGCGTCTCCTCCTTCTCGGTCAGCTCCTTGCCCGTGTAGACGATGATGGGCAGCTCCGTCTGGCCCAGCTCGTTCTGGATGCGCTCGATCAGCTCGAAGCCGGTCATGTCGGGCAGCTTGAGGTCGAGCACCATGCAGTCGAACGGCTCGCCCTTGAGCGCCGCGAGCGCCTCCTCGCCGGAGGCGACCGCCGTCGTCACCACGTCGCCGTTGCCGATCAGCTCGACGATGCTCATGCGCTGCGCGTCGTCGTCCTCGACGACGAGGAGGCGCTTGACGCCGCGCTGGACGAAGGCCGCGATGTCGTCGAAGGCTTCGGCGAGCTGCTCGCGGCTGACTGGCTTCTGGAGCTGTGTGAAGGCGCCCATCTTGATGGCGCGCTGCCGCTGCTCGTCGCCCGACGAGATGATGTGGACGGGGATGTGGCTCGTGTCGGCGTCGTGCTTCAGGCGGTCGAGCACGGTCCAGCCGTCGCGGTCGGGCAGCATGATGTCGAGCGTGATGGCGTCCGGCCTGTACTTGCGCGCGAGCGCGAGCGCCACGTCGCCGCGCGTCGCCACCAGCCCCTTGAACCCCTTCTCGTGCGCGAGGTCGAGGAGTATCTGCGCGAAGCCCGGGTCATCCTCGACTATGAGGAGCACGCGCTCGCCCGGCTGGATGTCGCTCCGGTCGTCGTGGATGGATTCGGCCGCGTCGGCCGCGTCGAACGACGACGCCGACGCGGCGGAGCCGTCGCCGCCGTCGGCCCCCGCTCCGCGCAAGGCGACGCCCGCGCCGACGCCCCCGACGCCCCCGTTCCCGGAGCCGCCGTTACCGCCCCGCAGAGCGCCGCCGCCCCCGTCGCCCATGCCGCCGCCCGGCCTGCCCGGGGACGGCGCCCTGTAGGTGCGCGGCAGGTAGAGCGTGAAGGTGCTGCCCTTGCCCGGCTCGCTCTGGACGCGAATCTCGCCGCCGAGCAGGCGCGCGATCTCGCGGCTGATGGAGAGCCCGAGCCCCGTGCCGCCGTACTTGCGGCTGGTCGTCCCGTCGGCCTGCTGGAACGCCTCGAAGATGATCTTCTGCTTGTCAAGGGGTATGCCGATGCCGGTGTCCGTGACCTCGAAGGCGATGACCGTCTCGGCGCGGTTCAGCCCCTCGTGCATGAAGTTCGCCTTCTTGTCCGAGACGCCGATGCGGAGGGAGACGCCCCCCTCCTCCGTGAACTTGATGGCGTTCGAGAGCAGGTTCTTCAGAATCTGTTGCAAGCGCTTCTCATCCGTGTGGATGGCGAGCGGCAGCCCCTCCGCCGTCTCGACCGAGAAGTCCAGCCCCTTGTCCTGCGCCACCTGCTGGAAGCTCCGTGTGAGCGCCCCCGTCACGTCGTCGAAGGCCACCTCGCCCGCCTCGACCGTCATCATCCCGGACTCGATCTTCGAGAGGTCGAGGATGTCGTTGATGAGCGAGAGCAGGTCGGCGCCCGACGAGTGGATGGTCTCGGCGAACTGCACCTGCTTGGGCGTCAGCGTCGTCTCGTTGTTCTCGGCGAGCTGGCGCGAGAGGATGAGCATCGAGTTGAGCGGCGTGCGCAGCTCGTGCGACATGTTGGCGAGGAACTCGGACTTGTACTTGGAGGTCAGCGCCAACTGCTCGGCCTTCTCCTCCATGGCCCAGCGTGCCTCCTCGACCTCGCGGTTCTTGGCCTCGACCTCCGCCTTCTGCTTGGCCAGAAGCGATGCCTTCTCCTGCAACTCCTCGTTCGTCTGCTGCAACTCCTCCTGCTGGCTCTTCAGAAGCTCCTCGGACTCGCGCAGGGATTCGGCCTGTTGCTCCAAACGCTCGTTGGTCTTCTTCAGCTCGTCCTGCTGGCTCTGAAGCTCGGTCGCCAGCGATTGCGACTGCTGGAGCAAGTCCTCGGTGCGCGAGTTGGCCTCGATGGTGTTGAGCACGATGCCGATGCTCTCGGTGAGCTGGTCGAGGAAGGTGATGTGCGCCTCGTTGAAGCGGTTGAAGGAGGCCAGCTCGATGACCGCCTTGACCTCGCCCTCGAAGAGGACGGGGAGCACGACGATGTTGAGCGGCGTCGCCTCGCCGAGCCCCGAGCCGATGCGGATGTAGTCCGACGGGACGTTGGTGAGCAGGATGCGCTGCTTCTCCAAAACGGACTGGCCGACGAGGCCCTGGCCGGGGCGGAACTCGTTGGCGATGTTCTTCCGCTCGTTGTAAGCGTACCCGCTCAAAAGCCTCATCAAGGGCTGGCCGTTGTTCGAGGCGTTGACGTAGAAGACGCCCTGCTGCGCGTCCACGAGCGGGGCGAGGTCGGAGAGGACCATCTGCGCGACCGTGGTCAGGTCCCTCTGGCCCTGGAGCATCCGCGTGAAGCGCGCGAGGTTCGTCTTGAGCCAGTCCTGCTCGGTGTTCTTCTGCGTCGTCTCGCGCAGGTTGAGGATCATCTCGTTGATGTTGTCCTTGAGCGCGGCCAGCTCGCCCTGCGCCTCGACGGCGATGGAGCGCGAGAGGTCGCCCTTCGTCACCGCGGTCGAGACCTCTGCGATGGCGCGCACCTGCGTCGTCAGGTTGGCCGCCAGGCCGTTGACGTTGTCGGTCAGGTCCCTCCACGTCCCGGCCGCGCCGGGCACGTTCGCCTGCCCGCCGAGCTTGCCCTCGACGCCCACCTCGCGCGCCACGGTCGTCACCTGGTCGGCGAAGGTGGCGAGCGTGTCGGTCATGCTGTTGATGGTGTTCGCCAGCTCGGCGATCTCGCCCTTCGCCTCCACCGTCAGCTTGCGCCCGAGGTCGCCGTTGGCGACGGCCGTCACGACCGTCGCGATGCCGCGCACCTGACCCGTCAGGTTGCCGGCCATGAAGTTCACGTTGTCCGTCAAATCCTTCCACGTCCCCGCGACGCCTCTCACCTCGGCCTGCCCGCCGAGCTTGCCTTCCGTGCCGACCTCGCGCGCCACGCGCGTCACCTCCGAGGCGAAGCCGTTCAACTGATCGACCATCGTGTTGATGGTGTCCTTCAACTCAAGCAGCTCGCCCTTCACGTCCACCGTGATCTTCTTCGACAAATCGCCGTTGGCGACGGCCGTGGTGACGAGCGCGATGTTGCGCACCTGGCCGGTCAGGTTGCCGGCCATGAAGTTGACGTTGTCGGTCAAATCCTTCCAGGTGCCGGAGACGCCGCGGACTTCGGCCTGACCGCCGAGCCGACCTTCCGTGCCGACCTCCTTCGCCACCCGCGTCACCTCGGCCGCGAACGAGTTCAACTGGTCGACCATCGTGTTGACGGTGTTCTTCAGCTCGAGGACTTCGCCCCTGACGTCCACCGTAATCTTCTTGGAGAGGTCGCCGTTGGCGACCGCCGTCGTCACCAGCGCGATGTTGCGCACCTGCGCCGTCAGGTTCCCGGCGAGGCCGTTCACGTTGTCGGTCAAGTCCTTCCAAGTGCCCGACACGCCCTCGACCTTCGCCTGCCCGCCCAGCTTGCCCTCGGTGCCCACCTCGCGCGCGACGCGCGTCACCTCCGCGGCAAAGGAGTTGAGCTGGTCAACCATCGTGTTCACGGTGTTCTTCAATTCAAGCAACTCGCCCTTCACGTCCACCGTGATCTTCTTCGACAAATCGCCGTTGGCGACCGCCGTCGTCACCTCGGCGATGTTGCGCACCTGACTCGTCAGGTTGCCGGCCAGCACGTTCACGTTGTCGGTCAAATCCTTCCACGTGCCGGAGACGCCGCGCACCTCTGCCTGCCCGCCCAGCTTGCCCTCGGTGCCGACCTCCCTCGCCACGCGCGTGACCTCCGAGGCGAACGAGCTAAGCTGGTCAACCATCGTGTTAATGGTGTCTTTCAACTCCAAAATCTCGCCTCGTGCGCTGACGGTGATCTTCTGCGAGAGGTCGCCGTTGGCGACGGCCGTCGTCACCAGCGCGATGTTGCGCACCTGACTGGTGAGGTTCCCCGCCATGAAGTTGACGTTGTCCGTCAAATCCTTCCATGTGCCGGCGACGTTCGGGACGTCGGCCTGACCGCCGAGGATGCCTTCGATGCCCACCTCGCGCGCCACGGTCGTCACCTGCTGTGCGAAGATGCCGAGCGTGTCGGTCATGCTGTTGATGGTGTCGGCCAGTTCGGCGATCTCGCCCTTCGCCTCGACGACGAGCTTCTGCGTCAGGTCGCCGTTGGCGACGGCCGTCACGACCTTGGCGATGCCGCGCACCTGCGTCGTCAGGTTCGACGCCATGAAGTTGACGTTATCCGTCAGCCCCTTCCACGTGCCGGAGACGCCCCTGACCTCGGCCTGCCCGCCGAGCTTGCCTTCCGTGCCGACCTCGCGCGCGACGCGCGTCACCTCGGCCGCGAACGAGTTCAGCTGATCGACCATCTGGTTGATGACGTTCTTAATCTGGAGGATTTCGCCCCGCACGTCGACCGTGATCTTCTGCCCGAGGTCGCCGTTGGCGATGGCCGTCGCCACCTTCGACACGTCGCGCAACTGGACGGTCAGGTTGCCGGCCATCGAGTTGACGTTGTCGGTCAAATCCTTCCAGGTGCCGGAGACGCCTCTCACCTCGGCCTGAACCCCGAGCTTGCCTTCGGTGCCGACCTCGCGCGCCACGCGCGTCACTTCGGAGGCGAAGGAACTCAACTGGTCCACCATCGTGTTGATGGTGTTCTTCAGCTCAAGAATCTCGCCGCGGGCGTCAACCGTGATCTTCTGCGAGAGGTCGCCTTTGGCGACCGCCGTCGTCACCAGGGCAATGTTGCGCACCTGACTCGTCAGGTTGCCGGCCATGGAGTTGACGCTGTCGGTCAAATCCTTCCACGTGCCGGAGACTCCGCGCACCTCTGCCTGCCCGCCCAGCTTGCCCTCGGTGCCGACTTCGCGCGCCACGCGCGTCACCTCCGAGGCGAAGGAGTTGAGCTGTCCCACCATGCCGTTGACGAGTTTGACGGAGCGCAGGAACTCGCCCTTCAGGGGTCTGCCGTCCACTTCAAGCGTCATGGTCTGCGACAGGTCGCCGTTGGCGACGGCCCCGATGACGCGCACGATCTCGCTGGTCGGGCGGGCCATGTCGTCGATGAGCGTGTTGACGGAGTCGGCCAACTCCTCCCAGGCCCCGCCCGCGGTCGGCATGGAGGCGCGCTGCGTGATCTTCCCCTCCTTGCCGACCACGCGGCTGACGCGCGCCAACTCCTTCGCCATCTTCTCGTTCAGCTCGATGACGTCGTTGAAAGTGTCGGCTATCTTCCCGGCCACCCCGGTCCACTCCGTGGGCAGGCGGGCGCTGAAATCGCCCCGCTTGAAGGACATGAGCGCGCTCAGCAGCTGCTTCGTGTCGAGTGAATCTGTCGGCACCTGTTCTTTTGACATGCTTCCTCTTAGGTAGTCACCTTCCTGATACCGGAAGGGGCGTAGAAATCCCGACCGGGCGCGGGGGTTCGTCGGACGCGACTCCCCGCTTCCACCAATTAATCCGCAACGACCTTAACCGGGAAGAGAAGATAGAGGGATGAGCGGACGCAAAGACTGAATGCGGCTACTACGTTTATCTTACTCCCGTCTCCTCCTCGTTATAGACACACGTAGCTATCCTGTGCGCTGACCGGGGGACGGTTTCTCGTGGATGAGATGCCGCGCGTAACCACTCTGCTCTGTATCATACACGGCGGCCACGACAATATTCAAAACGCCGCTCTCTCTTCCCCGCGAAGCTGCGCGCAATACCTGTCGCAACGCGGCTTAAGTCTAATGAATTGACACCTCCATCCTCAATAAATCTATTGCAATCAGTCTTGCAGCGGCGTACCCTCACCCCGTTCGCGTCTACTGCGCCGGACTTCCTTGCACTCTCGGCTCTCCGCGGCGCTGAAGTCTAAAGCCTGCCGAACACACCCCGTGACGGACGAGATGAGTCTGCGGCATGGCGTCGGCCGGTGGGAATGGCTCACCGGCAGGGGCGGCGGCGGAGGGAGCCATTGAGAGCGAGCCGGTGGACCCGCGCCTATGAAATTCTCGCCGGAACAGATCATCGCGCTGGCGCCCGACGCCCCCTCCGCCAGGGCGGGGCGCTCACTCGCGACCGCGCGCAAGTGGTCCGCACTGGGGTGCGACGAGCGCGCGGCGTGGGGCGAGTGTCAGGGGGGTGGCAAAGACCCGTACCGGACGCAGGTCGACCTCACGGAGCCCGCCTTTCGCTGCACCTGCCCGAGCCGCAAATTCCCGTGCAAGCACGCGCTCGGGCTCTCCCTCCTGTTCGCGGCCGAAGGGCAGACCTTCGAGCGGGCCGGGCGGCCCGCGTGGGTCGCCGAGTGGCTGGAGAAGAGGGAACAGCAGTCGGAACGCGCCAGGAAAAAAAAGAGTGCAGAGGTTTCGGACGACGCCACGCCCCCGGAGCGGACGAGGGCGGCGGCGAAACCCGGCCGCGCTTCCGACCGCCGCGCGCGGGTCTCTGCGGGGCTGGCCGAGTTGGAACTCTGGCTGCGCGACCTCGTGCGGCGGGGCCTGGCCGACGCGCAGAGTCAGCCCACGAAGTACTGGGAGCAGATGACGGCGCGACTCGTGGACGCGCAGGCCCCGGGCGCCGCGCGTCGCGTGCGCGAGCTGTCGAGCGCGACGGCCTACGCCGAAGGGTGGGCCGAGGCGGTGCTGTCGCGCATCGGCCTGCTCTACCTACTCGTCGAAGCGTTCAAGCGGATCGACACGCTGCCGGAGCCCGTCCGGGCGGACGTGCGCGCCTGCCTCGGCTGGACTATTAAAGAAGAGGAGTTGCCCGCCGACGCCTGCGCGCGCGACCGCTGGGTCGTGGCGGGTCAGTTCACACACGAAGGGGAGAAGCTCCGCATCCAGCGCACCTGGCTGCGGGGCGAGACGAGCGCGAGGGACGCGCTGCTGCTCGACTTCGCCGCGCCCGGACAGCCCCTGAAGGCGAACCTGCTCCCCGGCACGTCTCTGGACGCGGGGCTGGTCTTCTACCCGAGTAACTTCCCTCTGCGCGCCGCAGTCAGGCAGCGCCATTCACAAACGGAGCCCTGCGGGCCGCCGCGCGGGCACGCGACGGTCGAGAGTCTACTCGACACATACGCCGAGGCGCTGGCACGTAATCCGTGGGTAGAGGTCTTGCCCGCCCTGCTCTGCGAAGTCGTCCCGGTCAGGCGCGAGGGCGGTTGGATTGTGAGAGACTCGGGGGGGCGTCTGCTTCCGCTCAGCCCGAGGCTGCGGGGGGGCTGGGAGTTGTTGGCGCTGAGCGGCGGTAACCCCGTCACCCTGTTCGGCGAGTGGGACGGGCGGCACCTGCTGCCTCTGGGTGTCTGGGCCGAAGGAAGGTACTCGCGAATCTGATCTGAGGCACTTAAGTCAGACGTTCATGTCGGCGTGGCAGAACATTCTGGGTGTCGCAGCCATCGGCACGGAGCGGCAAGAGCTGACACTCCCGCCCTCCGGCTCGTTGCTGGGCCGCGCACTTAGCGGGCTGGACACATCAGACCGCGAGGGCGCACTCCTCGGCGCGGTCGCGCTCGCGTCGCTGCACGGGCAGGCGGGACGGGGGGCGGCGGCCGACAACCTACCCCCGCCGGAACCGTGCGCGGCCGAGCAGCTCCCGCGCTGCAACGCCGCGGCCGGCCGGCACCTCGCGCTGATGCTCGGGGGCGACTTCAAGGAGGTCTTGCCGGAGTGGCTGTCGTCGCTCCGGGGCGCGGGCCTTCGCGTGCCCGAAGAGCACTTGCCGGCGCTGTTCGACAGGGCGAACAAGGGGCGTGCGCTGCGTCCGCTCGTCGTCGAAGTGATGGGGAGCCGCGGGCGCTGGCTCGCGGCGCAGAACCCCGCGTGGAGTTGGGCGTCGGCCGACCTCGGGCCGGACGCGTGGGAGACGGGCGGGCTCGAAGAGCGGCTCTCACTGCTGCGCTCGCTGCGCGCGAAAGACCCGCGGGGGGCGCGCGAGCTGCTCCTGTCCACCTGGAAGAGCGAATACGCCAAAGACCGTGAGTCATTTCTTAAAGCCTTGCACGTGGGGCTGTGCGACGAGGACGAGCCATTCCTGAACGGGCTGCTCGAACTGTTCGGAGACCGCAGCGGGGGGGTGCGACTCACGGCCGGCGGACTCCTGCTGCGGCTGCCTTCCTCCCGCCTCACGCGGCATGTGAGCGAGCGCATCAGTTCTCTGCTCAGCTACAAAGAGCCTCCGCTGGGGAAGCCGCTGATCGAAGTCAGCCTGCCGGACGACCTCGACGAGTGGAAGCTAAAGAATAGGGTCAGCGTATTGACCTGGTCTGCCGCGACGGACACTCACACCCTCGGCGAGAAAGCCCGGTGGCTGCTGGAAGCGGTCGGCTGGGTGCCGCCGGCCGTCTGGCGCCGGCTGTGGGACAAGAGTCCCGGCGAGGTGCTTGAGGCCGCGCTGAACGGCGAGTGGGGCGAGGCGCTCTCGCGCGGCTTCATGGAAGCCGCGGGCCGGCACGGGGATGCGGAATGGGTCGAGGCCATCCTGGCGAACGAGCGTACACGGCCGGCGTTAGCGGGGTATATGAACAAGGCCGCTCCAATACTCGCCTCGAACATACCGGCCGCCCGGCTCGAAGCAATCATCCTCAAAGACCTCGCAGGCAGGAAGGGGGAACTTTGGCGAGACGTGGCGGTCATCAACCTCCTGCTTGAGTTGAGAACGGAGTGGAAGGCCGGGCTGAGCCGGGCCGTGGTGGACGGCGCCAAAGGCAGCGTCAAGAGCGACGCCGAGAGGGACGGGGCGTGGCACCTGGAGTCCGCCCTCAAGCAGTTCGCTCTATACGTCTCGCACGAGCTGGCGGACGAGCTCTCGGCCGGCTGGCCGGAGGACGCACACGCGTCCTGGCGGAAAGCAATCGGGGAGTTTCAGTCCGTCCTGAACTTCCGCCGCGACGCGCTGCGGGCCATCGTTGAGGAGGAGGTCGTATTATGAGCGAAGTCCTGCGCGAGCACGTCGAAGAGCAGTTCGCCGAAGAGCTTCAAGAGCTCGCCAGGTCCGACACGCGCGCGCGGCCGCCGAACTGGAAGCTGTCGCCGTGGGCGGTCGCCGACTACCTGCTCGGCTGCGAGCTGGAGAGCGGCTTCCGGGTGAGCCCCAAGTACATCGGCAGCCGCCGCGTCGTGGAGACGGCCGTCGCCACGCTCGCGACCGACCGCGCTCTCCTGCTCCTGGGCGTCCCCGGCACCGCCAAGACGTGGGTCTCGGAGCACCTGGCGGCGGCCGTCTCGGGCGACTCGACGCTGGTCGTGCAGGGCACGGCCGGCACGGGCGAGGAGGCCATCCGCTACGGCTGGAACTACGCGCGGCTGCTCGCCGAAGGCCCGTCGATGGCCGCGCTCGTCTCCAGCCCCGTCAAGCACGCGATGGAGGAGGGCAAGGTCGCGCGCGTCGAGGAGCTGACGCGCATCCCCTCGGACGTGCAGGACGCGCTCATCACCATCCTCTCGGAGAAGACGCTCCCCGTCCCCGAGCTGAACAGCGAGATTCAGGCGCGCAAAGGCTTCAACGTCATCGCCACCGCCAACGACCGCGACCGCGGCGTGAACGAACTGTCGAGCGCGCTCAAGCGCCGCTTCAACACGGTCGTCCTCCCCCTGCCCGGGACCGTCGAGGAGGAGGTCGAGATCGTGCGGTTCCGCGTCGAGGAGATCGGCCGCGCGTTGGAGCTGCCCGCCGAGCCGCCCGCGCTCGAAGAGATACGCCGGGTCGTGACCATCTTCCGCGAGCTGCGCGAGGGCAAGACCGCCGACGGGAAGACGAAGCTCAAGAGCCCGACGGGGACGCTCAGCACGGCCGAGGCCATCTCGGTCATCAACAACGGGCTGGCGATGGCCGCGCACTTCGGCGACGGGCGGCTCACCGCGCACGACCTCGCGTCGAGCGTCGTCGGCGCGGTGGTCAAAGACCCCGTGCAGGACAGGACGGTCTGGCGCGAGTACCTTGAGACGGTCGTCAAGGAGCGCGTCGGCTGGAAAGACCTCTACCGCGCCTGCCGTGAAGTATGAGCGTCACGGTCTTCGGCATCAGGCACCACGGGCCGGGCTCCGCGCGGAGCCTCGCGCTGGCGCTGCGCGAGACGCGGCCCGACGCGCTCCTCGTCGAAGGCCCGCCCGACGCCGACGACCTGCTCGCGCTCGCCGCGCGCGGCTCCATGCGCCCGCCCGTGGCGCTGCTCGTCTACCCGCCCGACGAGCCGAAGCGCGCCGCCTTCTTCCCCTTCGCCGAGTTCTCGCCCGAGTGGCAGGCGATCCGTTACGCCCTTGAGAATGAAGTCCCGGTGCGTTTCATGGACTTGCCCCAAGCCGTCCAACTCGCGCTGCACGAGCCCGCGGAAGCACGGGCCGACGCGGAGCCGGAGTCTCCCCCGGCGACTCTGCGCCAGGACCCCCTGCGCCTCATCGCGGAGGCGGCCGGCCACGGCGACGGCGAGCTGTGGTGGGAGCAGATGGTGGAGCAGCGCCGCGACGGCCGCGACCTCTTCGCGGCGCTCCTCGAACTGATGGCGGCGCTCCGCGACGAGACGGCGAAGGACGTGACTTCGGCCGACGAGAGAGAGACGCTGCGCGAGGCGCACATGCGGCAGAGGATTCGCCGCGCGGAGCGCGAAGGCTTCAAGCGCATCGCCGCCGTCTGCGGCGCGTGGCACGCCCCCGCGCTCTCGCGGACTACTTCTTCGGAGCGCGAGGACGCGGCGCTCCTCAAAGGTCTCCCCAGACGAAAGGTGGCGGCCACTTGGGCGCCCTGGACTAACGGCCGCCTGACCTACCGGAGCGGGTACGGCGCGGGCGTCCAGTCGCCCGGCTACTATCAGTACCTCTGGTCGGCGCCGGAAAACGTCACCGCGAGCTGGATGGCGCGGGTCGCACATCTCCTGCGCGGCGAGGACATGGACGCCTCTTCCGCGAGCGTCATCGAGGCCGTCAGGCTCGCCGAGGCGCTCGCGGCCCTGCGCGGGCGGCCCGTGCCGGGGCTCCCCGAGTTGAACGACGCGACGCGGGCGGTGCTCTGCTTCGGGGACGACGCGCCGCTCCGGCTCGTCGCGGAGAAGCTGATCGTCGGCGAGACTCTGGGAGAGGTCCCCGAGGAGACGCCGGGCTCCCCGCTTCAGCAAGACTTGAGTCGGGCACAGAAGAGACTCCGTCTGCCGCCGGAGGCGAGCGACCGCATACTCGATTTAGATTTACGCAAGCCGAACGACCTCGAACGCAGTCGCCTGCTCCACCGCCTGAGGCTGCTCGGCGTACACTGGGGTCGCGTGGAGCGCGCCCGCGGCAAGGGCACGTTCCACGAGGTGTGGCGGCTGCGCTGGGAGCCGGGGCTGACCGTGGCCCTCATCGAGGCGGGCGCGTGGGGGAACACGATACACGACGCGGCGACCGCCTTCGCCCTCGAACAGGCCGCGCGCGCGCAGGAGCTGCCCGGCCTGACCGCCCTCGTCGAACAGACACTCCTGGCCGACCTCGCCGAGGCCGTGGGCGGTGTGGTCGCGCGGCTTCAGGAGGTGGCGACACTGTCCGGTGACGTCCCGCGCGCGATGGACGCGCTCGCGCCGCTGGCGAGCGTACTGCGCTACGGGAGTGTGCGGCAGACCGAGACGCGGCTCGTCCGTACGGTCGTCGACGGGCTCATCACGCGTGTCGCCATCGGGCTGCCCGACGCCTGCGCGTCGCTCAACGACGAGGCGGCCGAGGAGATGTACCCGCGCCTCGTCGCGGTGAACGGCGCCGTCGTCACGCTGGAGGACGAGGGCCACCGCGCCCTCTGGCATTCGGCGCTCGAACGCATGGCCGACCAAAGGCAGTTGCACGGGCTCATCGCCGGGAGGTGCTGCCGCATCCTCTTCGACCGGGGCTTGCTGACCGCCGAAGAAGCCTCGGCGAAAGTCGGGCTCGCGCTCTCGCACGCGGGGGAGCCCGAGCAGGCGGCCCGCTGGGTGGACGGCTTCCTGCGCGGGAGCGGGCTCGTGCTGCTGCACAACGCCGCGCTGTGGGAGATTCTCGACGGGTGGGTCTCCTCCCTCAAGCCCGACCTCTTCACCCAACTCCTCCCGCTGCTGCGCCGGACGTTCTCGACCTTCACCGCGCCCGAGCGCCGGCAGATGGGTGAGCGCGCGCGCAGAGGCCCGGCGGCCCACGCGAAAGGCTCTTCGGCCGCGCACGACGTCGGCGCCGGCGTTGACGTGGCAAGGGCGGACAGAGTCCTCCCGCTGTGCGCACGCCTGCTCGGCATCGAGCTAGGATTTAACCACAGAGACACAAAGACACAGCTTTGAGGTTATAGCTCAACAAGCTGTGTCTCTGTGTCTCTGTGGTGAATCGTCTTCAGTTCATTATTTACCGGCTTGAGTTGAAGATGACTGAGAACGACGAAAGACTGCGGCGCTGGCGGCTCGTCCTCGGCGGCGAAGAGGCGGACGGGACGGGCTACACGCTCGGGGGCGCCGACCTCCCGATGGATCGCGCGCTCGGGGCGCTCTACGACGCCGGGCGTGACGGGGGTTCGGGACGCGGCGCGGGTCTGGGCGCGTCGGCGCCGGACATCGCGCGCTGGCTCGGCGACATCCGCGAATACTTCCCCGCACCCGTGGTGCGCGTCATGCAACAGGACGCGCTGGAGAGACTGGGGCTCAGGCGGATGCTCCTGGAGCCCGAGCTGCTTCAGGCCGTCGAGCCGGACGTGCACCTCGTCGCGACGCTCCTCTCTCTGAGCCGTGTCATGCCGAACAAGACGCGCGACACCGCGCGCGCGGTCGTGCGCAAGGTCTTGGAGGATTTGGAACGCAGGCTCGCGAACCCCCTGCGGCAGGCCGTCACGGGGAGCCTCAACCGCTCCGCCCGCAGCCGCCGCCCGCGCCACAACGAGATCGACTGGGACCGGACGATCCGCGCCAACCTCAAGCACTACCAGCCCGCGTACAAGACCGTCATCCCCGAGCGCCGCGTCGGCTTCGGCCGCAGGACGGCGGCGCTGCGTGACATCATCCTGTGCGTCGACCAGAGCGGTTCGATGGCCCCGTCCGTCGTCTATGCGAGCATCATGGCGGCGGTGCTGGCCTCCGTCCGCTCTGTTAAGACCTCGATGGTCGTCTTCGACACGTCGGTCGTGGACATGACCGACATGCTGGCCGACCCCGTCGAGGTGCTCTTCGGCACGCAGCTCGGCGGCGGCACAGACATCAACCGTGCGCTCTCGTACTGCCAGGGGCTCGTGCGCGCCCCCCACGACACCATTCTCGTCCTCGTCAGCGACCTCTACGAGGGCGGCAACCGGCACGAGTTGCTCAAGAGGGCGGCGAGCATCGTCGCCGCCGGGGCACAGTTGGTAACGCTCCTGGCACTCGACGACCGCGGCGCGCCGAGCCACGACCACCACACGGCGGCGCGCTTCTCGGCGCTGGGCATCCCCTGCTTCGCCTGCACGCCCGACCTCTTCCCGGAGATGATGGCCGCGGCCATCTCGCGCAGAGACCTGTCCCAGTGGGCGGCGGCGAACGGCGTCGTCACCACGCGGCCGTCCGGAGAGGCCGCCCCGGGGGCCGACAGCTAACCCCTCGAAGAAGGTCAGCCTGCGCATCCAGTCTGTCAGATTCGGACGAGCCGGTCGTCGTCACGCGACGCGGGCGCGCCTCGGCCGTCCTCATCCCGGCGGCGCGCTACACCCGTATCGAGGAGGATTTAGCAAGCCTCGACGAACCGGGGCTGTCGGAGATGGTCAGGAGGGCGCATGAGACCGTTCGTCAGCCGACTTGGCGCTCACCTCGGACGCCGGTATAGCACGCTCCACCACGGTGAACTTCGTGTCCGACACGACCCAGATGAGCAGCCTGTCCTTCAGCAAGGCGTACTGGACGACCTGCAGGCTGTGGGGGAGGCGGCCGCGCACTGCGCCGGGATCGAGAGGGGCGGCCGCCGCGGCCAGGTTCACATCCGGCTCCGCGCCGCCCGCCCCGCCCGTGGCGCCATGCCGCAGGAGGTCGAGCAGCGAGCGGGCGCGCGCCCGCTCGCTGTAAGCGTAGGCCAGTTCGTAGTCGCCCCTTGAGTGGGCGTAGCCGATAGCGATGTCGTAGACGTCCTGTTCCGCGTCGAAGAAGCTGTTCCGGTTCTGCTCTTCGGATATGAGGGCGCGGTTCCCCTCAAACAGATCCAGCACCCGTGCCAATTCCTCCCGCGTGGCCGAGTCGTCACCCCCCTTGAGGTAGCAGAGCAGGCGCCCCTTGCGGGTCTCGTAACGGTCGAGATCGAACTCCATCCCGTTGTAGAGCGCGAGCGCCTGGTCGTAGCGCGAGAGGGCCGCGCGGCAGTCGCCCGCTTGGCGACTGAGGTTGCCGAGTTGCAAAAGCGAATAGGCGACCATTTTCTTCCCGCCGGGGTCTGGCCCTACAGAGCGCGCTACGCACAGGCTCTCTTCCACCCGGCCCTCGGCTTCGGCGTAGCGCCCGAGCCCGGCGAGTATCATGCCGAGGTGCGTCAGCGAAAGGTGAGTGAGCATCGGGTCGTTCAACTCACCGAGGCATAGGCGTAGCGCCTCGCTCTCGTATGCCGCCGCGGCTTCATACCGCCCGAGCGAGAAGAATGTCTGCGCGGTGTATGTCAGGTTACGCCAATCCTGGCGAGGGCTCGGCGGTGCGTCGGCGGCCAGAGCGAGGGTGCGCTGGTGATATTGCAGAGCGTGTCCGGGGCGGCCCAGTTGCGTGTACTGCAGGGCGATTTGTGTGAGAATCTTCTGCTCGTTGTAGGTGTCCCCAATCGACCCCGCGATCTCGAGCGCCTGCCGGTCCAGGGCTATCGAGCGTGAGTGGTCGCCGAGCAGGTCTTGGCAGTTCGCCAGCCAGCAAAGCGCCTGCGACAGGAGCCACCGGTACCCCCGCTGCCGACTGAACTCCGCGAGGGATTCCAACAGAGTCACGCTTTCTTTCAGGCGGTCGACTTGGCTCAGGCAATAGGCTATCCAGTAGTCGGAGAGGTGGGATTCGTAGACGTCACCGGCGGAGGCGAACAAGGTCTCGGCTTGGTTAAACCTTTCGAGCGCCTCCGCATATTGCGCCGAGAGGCAGAGTTGATAGCCTTCGCTCATCTCCGCGTGTGCCTTGGCGAGGCGCGCCCTGCCGCCACGCCCGGCAGCGGTGTAGTAGGCGGCCAAATCCCCCACGAAGGGGTCGTCGGCGCGCGCCTTTCGAAGGTGCCGGCGTAGGCCAGGGCGGAGAGCAACTCCCCGGCGTAGTCACTCCTCCCACCGGCCTCAGCTGAGACGGCAGCACGCGCGAGCTGGAACGGGAGCCAGCGCACGCGTACGTCCCTGTGGCCTGCGGCGGCGAGGGAACTCTCCGGTCGCCGCTTGCCGACGTAGCACCAAGGGCAGATGATGTAGGAGAAGCACTGTACATCTAAGCTTATGTTGCTCCCCGGTTACCTTTCCGAACTTATAATGCACATGAAGCACAGTGGTTCGCCCTGTTTAGCGCTCTAGTGCCTGAACTCATAGGGCGTGGGGATCGGCTCATTCCCGAGATACCACAGGAAGATTGGTGCCTCTTCTGCCTTTCAAGTCCGCCGTCGGCGCTGGAGTTTACCTACACCTTTTGCAGCCTCCTGGTTGTTAGAAACGGCTCAAGACATTCTCTCTTGACAAGCTCTACGTACGGGGGGTTCCTGTAAGCGGAGCGGGGGAAACATATGCTTCGAGTTCGAAAGAGCAGGTTACCTGAGGAGTCCGGTTAACGCTCGAAGGGGCTGTCTCGGTTTCGCTCAGTTCCGCGGCGCGACGTCACAAATGTCTAGAACAAACAGGAAGGCGGCGATACAATAGAGCCATGATGGATTGGTCTACTTGCACTGCCGTCGAGCAGGATTCGGAGAAGGTCAGCGGCTCGTGGGTCTTCCGCGGAACCCGCGTCCCCGTCGTCGCCCTTTTCGAGAATCTTGAGGGCGGGGCCTCCGTGGACGACTTCCTGTCCTGGTTCCCGGGCGTCACCCGTGAGCAGGTCGAGGCCGTCCTCGAATGCACCATCGAAAGTCTGCGCCCGGGCCGCCAGGCGGCTTAGCGATGAGGCTTCTCTTCGATCAAGGGACACCCGTGCCCCTGAGGAATCACCTGCCTCACCACACTGTTGAGACCGCCTACGAGAGGGGCTGGCACGACCTCAAGAACGGGGAGTTGCTCGCCCGCGCCGAGGCCGAAGGTTTCGACGCCCTCGTCACCACAGACCAGAACCTCCGCTACCAACAGAACCTGGCGGGCCGGAGGATCGGCGTACTTGTGCTGACGACGACGAGTTGGCCGCGCATCAGGGGTGACGTCACCCGGGTCGCCCATGCCATAGACGACCTGCACGCCGGTGGCTATGAAGAGATTGCTTTCTCCGAGATGAAGGCTCGTCTGGTTAAGCCCTCCGGCGGCTTCCCTTCCGGATAAATTTCGATCATGCGTCTTCTAACTTGGAGACTATAAAGAGGACTTTTGTCTGCAATAGCGCTGAGACGAACGATCTGCTGGGCGCCCACCTGGAATAAGGGCCGGGAGGGCGTGGGACTGGAGCATCTGCTCCTGGATGAGCGCGCGGCCGACAGCGTCGTCCTGGCGTTCGACGAGGAACGTGGCCCGTTCCAGCTCACCTACCGCCTTACCTGGGACAAATCGTGGCGGCTCCGCGAGGCCGATCTGGTTGTCGCGACGGAGCGCTCCACCACATCGCTCAATCTGCGAACGGACGGCCACGGCCGGTGGCGAGACGGCGGCGGCCGGGACATCGGCGAACTAGATGGCTGCGTGGACATTGACATCTGGCCGACCCCTTTCACCAACATCTTCCCCGTCCGCCGCGAGCCGCTGGCGGTCGGCGAGCGGCGGCAGTTCCGCATGGCCTGGGTCTCCGCGCCGGACCTGACGGTCCGCCCGCAGCCGCAGGCTTATACGCGGCTGGCCGACCGGCTCTACCTCTTCGAGAGCCTCGACGGCGGCGGTTTCTCGGCGGAGCTTCCTATGGACGAGGACGGCATCGTGCTGGACTACCCGGGCCTGTTCCGGCGGGTAGTGGGCAGTAGGTGAATGACGGAACAGTTACCTGAGCGGACGAGGACGTAGGTGAGACCGCCTCGCCGGCCGCCTAACCACGGCCTGACCCGACCCGTGACACTCCGCCTGACATCAATAGCAGTGGGGCCGGCGGGCGGGTGATGCCGGGAGTGAGGTCACTTGAAAATAGGAAATGCGCCACCAGGGGAGAATCGCAAAATGGAACGACGAGCGTGGGTTCGGATTCATCTCCCCTTCCGAAGGGGGCGGCTCCGTATTTGTTCACATCTCGTCATTCCCACGAAGTGATCGTAGGCCGGGCGTGAATGAAGCGGTGAGTTACACGCTCGCGTTTGATTCGCATGGACGGCCTCAGGCGAATGATGTCCGATTCGTTGTGGGTACGCGTAGCGCCTCGCCGACGCGTCGGATTTCCGCCGTGCCGATCACGTTCGCAATCAGTTTCCTCGTCGCGGTAACCGCGCTCGTGGTTCGAGGGCGGCTCGAGATGAGTTGGTTGGTGCTCTATTACGGTGCGAGCATTATCACGTACGGCGTCTACGCCCGGGACAAGACGGCCGCTCAGAATGCGGGCCGGCGAGTCCCCGAGTCGACGTTGCATCTGATGAGTCTGGTAGGGGGCTGGCCCGGCGCACTGATCGCTCAGGCGCTTTTGCGACACAAAACGCGGAAGACTTCGTTCCTGATAGGATACTGGCTCACCGTCATGGTCAACTGTGTGGCGCTCGGTGTGGTTCTGGTGAAAGGAGTGTCGCCGTTGGAAGTACTCCTCGGCGCCGCGACCTGACAGGCGCATGCACCCGACCGCCGACACGAAAGATTCCATGTACATGGAATCGCTCGGGGCGGCGGGTGATGCCCGGCGTTCGGCGGCCCACTGAATCAGTAGGTCAGTATGGCATTACCTTCCAGTATTCCAAAAGCAGATTTGCATCCGCCCGAAGAATTACTGGAGCAAACTCGTCCGAATGGCCGCGCAAGGGAGCCAACCTATGCCCGCCCACGATGCTGAGTCAGAAGTTTTTGCTCTCGCCCGCGCTGGTGACCCGCAGGCAATGGCGCCGCTGGTTGAGATTCTGCGCCACCATCCCAAACGCGCTACTCGCGCTGCCGCCGCGCATTTGCTGGAGAAAATTGGGGATCGCCACGCCATTCCCGCTTTGGAAGCTGCTCTGAACGACACCTCCGACGGCGGATTCTTTGAGCAAGAGACGCCGGTTAGTGAGTTAGCCGAAGAAGCGCTCCTCGCTATTTATGGCCATGTGGGCGTACGCGACGATGATGTTCTGCGACTGGTTCGCATGTTGGAACAAGGCGGAGAAGGACGGCAATATGTGCGCTCGCTTCTTATCAAGCTCGATGCACCGATGGAGCAAATCCTCATCGCGCAATTCCCCGCGCTCAATGTGCTGGGCCGCGCCGCAGTGCTCACAGTTCTGGGCCAACGGCGCTCCTTGCTCGCCTTGGACCTTCTCCTCACCAGCCTCGCCGACCCTGACCCATTAATCCGCGACGCGGGCGTGGAGGCGCTGGGTGCACTCGGCGATGCCCGCGCCTTCGAAGCAGTACTCAGTCGCCTCAGCGACCCCACCTATGGCGTGCGCCGTTCCGCGCAATTTGCGCTTAGGCAAGTGAGTGATGAGCGGCATGCGCCTATGCTTGAGCGCATACTGGCCAGCGGCCAATTTAACGGCTTTGAGCGCCATGACTTGGAGCTCGCTCTCCGGGCCGCCCGCGAGCGCAAAGCCCCTGAGGCTTGACACCCTAACAAAGAAAGTGTTTCCACACCCGTCAAGCGCCGCCTAACAACGGCACGCGCCCGGCGCCCCTCCACGGAGCCTCTCATGCACGTTGATATAGGGGCGCGGGTGATGCCGGGCGTTGGGCGGCTTAATAATTATTGGCGCCAGTGAACAATCGAAAATAGAAATAGATGATAAGGAAGAAAAAACAACGAACAACTAAGATGGGTTTGCAAAATGCACCCTCAACATTATCATTAAACTTATTATGACCGAGGGCGCACTTCGCAAAGTTCTCGTAGGTTAGCGGTCATTGCGAGACACATCAACGGTCTTAGGGAGCGATATATTCTATAATTAATAGGCACAATAATTAGAAAATGGAGTTCAACCCAAACAACCATATTATTAAGCTTTGTGTTCAAGGTATGGACATGGAGGGGGAAGGCAAACCTGAAGAAGCAAGCAGACTATTTCTTCAAGCCTGGAACCAAGCGACAAACGACTTTGAAAAATTTACTGCTGCTCATTATGTGGCTCGACATCAAAAAAATGTTTCCGACAAATTAAAATGGCTCGAGACAGCTTTGCAGTCTGCATTAAAAATAAATAACGACACTGTGAAGAGCGCTTTTCCTTCTCTATATTTAACCATTGCCAAATGCTATGAAGACTTAAACGACTCTGACAACGCAAAAAAGAATTATGAATTAGCAATTTCGTTCAAGGATAAACCATCTGACAAGGGTCCCTTTTACCACGGGACGAAAGCAGCTTTGCAGGTTGGCGATTTGCTGACACCTGGGTTCAGGTCAAATTACCAGTCCGAAGTCATAATGAATCACATTTATTTTACAGCCCTGGTTAATGGGGCGGGACTTGCCGCGGCCTTAGCTAAAGGAGGTGGACGCGAACGTGTTTACCTCGTAGAGCCGACAGGGAGCTTTGAAAATGATCCGAACGTTACAGACAAAAAATTTCCGGGCAATCCGACACGCTCATATCGTACCCAAGCACCATTGAAAATCGTTGGCGAAGTAATAGATTGGGTGAGACAAACACCCGAGGAAATCCAAAAATGGCGTGAAAAGTTGGCGAATGGCAAAGGAGAAATTATTAATTAATTTCTCAGATGTCGATACCCTGCCCAATCACCGAAAATACTGGGGTTATGAACAGGTATGACCAAAGGTTGTGTGTATGTAACGCGTCGCCCAACAAGCGCATGCACCCGACTGCGGACACGCCGGCTGTCAGCAATAGCAATGGGGCCGCGCGGCGGGTGATGCGCAGCGTTAGGCATCTCGATAATTTGGATAGGACTCATGAGAAAAACGAACCAATGTCCGAAGTGCGAGTCGAGAAAGATTCTCGTGGGCGCAAGGGTGATAGATAAGGCGAGTAAAGGCGGGACGGCACTTGATCTAGAGCTGGCGGTGAATAAAGACCCGGAGGCTCTTTTGTTCAAAGGCGAGCAGCGATTCACCATTCGCGCGTGGGCTTGTGCAGATTGCGGCTATACCGAGTTATACACAGATAACGCGCATGTCGCATACGATGTCGCCCGCGGCGATGCCTAACAACGGCATGCACCCGACTGCCGACACGCTGCCTGTCATGTTCATGCAAGGGTGCAGGGCGGCGGGCGATGCCGGGCGTTAGACGCCAAGGAGACATCATGACAGTCAAGCGTATGGACAACGTCGGCATCGTGGTGGAAGATATTGATGCCGCCATTGAGTTCTTCACCGAACTCGGACTTACCCTCGAAGGCCGCATGCCCATCGAAGGCGAATGGGCCGGCCGCGTCACCGGAGTGCGCGGCCAGCGCGTCGAGATCGCCATGATGCGCACCCCCGACGGCCACAGCCGCCTCGAGCTCTCGCGCTTCGACGCCCCCGCCATCGCGTCCGACCACCGCACGGCCCCCGTGAACTCGTTGGGATACCTGCGCGTCATGTTCACCGTCGAGGACCTCGACGACACCCTCGCCCGGCTCAGCAAGCTCGGTGCGACGGTGGTCGATGAAGTCGTCAATTACGAAGACATCTACCGGCTCTGCTACATCCGGGGTCCCGAAGGAATTCTCCTCGGGCTCGCCCAACAGCTCGGGCAGCAGACCTCCCGAGAGAATCTCATGGAACGTAAGCGTTGAGAACTCAGGCGTTGGCGTCTAACAACGGAATGCACCCGACCGCCGACACGCCGGATTTCATATTCAATCAAAGGGGTCGCGCGGCAGGTGATGCCGGGCGTCATGCGCTGTGTGGTCGATTCTCTTTGAACCAAGCTTTTTCAGCTTCGTATTTGCCCATGTAGCTCGATTCTGCCAGAGGAGTCAACACATGTTCTGTCCGAAATGCGGGAGGGATGATTCTCCACGGCACAAGTTCTGCCCCGCCTGCGGCACCAACCTTGACGTGGTCACCGTCGCCCTCTCAACCGGGGAAGACAGCGTATTTACCAGAGTCAATAAGCATCTCGACCGCTCCGTCGCGCGCTACGCCGACCACCTCTTCGAGAGTGCTACTACGACGGCTCGCGAGGGCCGGGTCAGCAATTCATGGCGGCTCGCGGGTAAAGGGGTGCTCACTTTCCTTCTCGACCTCGCCTTGCTCCCGGTAATGTTTTTCTTCCTCCCCGTCAGGCTTCTGCTGCTGCTGTTGTATACGCCTCTGGGTTTGCTGCAAGAGCGGAGTGAGCGAAAGCGAAGCGGCGTGCCCACTGCCGGTTGGGTGGGTGAATCATCCGAGCGGGGGTTGCCGGAAGCGGGGGGTTGGCGGGTCGGCTCGGTCGGCAGTGTGACTGAACATACAACGGTGCATTTAGAACTTGCCGAAGCCTCGGAAGGGCGGGCCAAGACTTCAGACGATATCGGTGGCAAGGCGCGCATAACAACCAGATGAACCGGGCTCGCTCCCGGCACACCCGCTAAAGGTCAGGGCTTATGCTCGCCGGTTATCCGGGGCGTTATGCGGCGTAGGGACCCCAACTCATGAAGCGGTGGCTGTTCAACCTCGTCGCCGCGGTCTCGCTGCTGCTGTCGCTCACGGCCGCTGCGGCATGGGCGATGAGCTACGCGCGGCCGCTCGACTGGCATCTGCTCGGGATCGCGCACTCGGCGGACTTGACGCGGGTTAACCTCGACCGGCGCGCGGTCGTCTCCATGACGCCCGTCAACGGGTCCGACGCCCCGCGCTACGGGTACTGGGACGCGTTGTGGACGCGGAGCCAGTCCGGGAGACTGTCGCTGGTCGCTCAAGCCGTCGACTACGACGGCGGCGACCTGCGCGGGGTATACGCGTCGCCGCCGTCGCTGACCGTCGACCTGCCGGGCCCGGCGCGTACGCGGGCCGTGGCGTTCGGGCGAATGCCGGACTCCCGCCCGTGGGCGCGTCGGCTGGGGTTCGCGTGGGACGCCGACGCGCAGCAGGCGGTCGACGAGGGCGACGGGGGCGGCGGCGGGCCGGTCAGCGTGCGGGCGCGGATGATCATGTTACCCTACTGGTCCATCGTCCTGCTCGGCCTGCCGCTGCCGCTGCTATGGCTGCGCGCCAACCGCCGGTCGCGCCGCCGGCGCGAGGTGCCCGGGCGGTACCCGGAGGGCGGCCGCGCCGTACCCGGAGGCCGCATAACGACGCGTTCAGGCGGACGCTGAGCGGCGCTACCTTATCGCCCTTCACGGCATAAACTGCCCGCTCAGCGCCGCTTAACCTGGCCGTTGGACCATCCACTTTTACAGAATTGCCGGCATCAGACTCGCTTTGGATTCAAGAACGTCTCCTTTGCGAACCCGTCCTATGTACCCGGTGACCGGCCGGCTTTTGCACCGGCCGTGAAAGTGATGAGTGGACGGGAAATATAGGTGTTGACTTGCCCGCGCGTCTGGCCATAGACTTATCCGCCACTCCCCGTTTGACGACCGGGTAATCGGAAAACCCGGTCGTCGGACAACTCCCAGAACCTGACCGACGGTCGCGGCGCGCGTGCGGCTTCGCCTCCGCCCGGCGCAGAGCGCCCGCATCGGACGCCCGGCCTGTCACATCGTCGCCAAGGAATTAACTCATGTTCAACCTCTCTCGCACACGCCGACTCCTGTACGCCATCCTCCCCTCCCTCTTCGTGCTGCTCGCGCCCGCGCCCGCCCACGCCCTGCCCGTCGTCGCGCTCGTGGACTTCAACCGGCTGGTGCTCTTCGACAGCAACTCGCCCGGTACGATCATCTCCTCGGGCCTGGTCACGGGCACCGTCCCCGGCGACCGGATCATCGCCATCGACTTCCGCCCGGCCACCGGGCAACTCTACGGCTTCAGCACGCAAGACTTCCTCTACGTCATCGACCCGCAGACGCGCGCCGTCATACGCACGCTCGGCCCCATCAACCCGACCATCAACGGCAACGCCATCGCGCTCGACTTCGACCCCGCGCGCGACCGCCTCCGCGTCGTCAACGACGACGTAGGGGGCCGGCAGAACTTCCTCGTTGACCCCGACCCGGCCACGGGCGGCGGCGTGACCGCGGAGACGCCGCCGGCCTTCGCCCCCGGCGACCAGCACGCGCCGCAGACGCCCGGCATCCACGGGCTGGCCTACGACAACAACTTCCTCGGCGCGGCCCACTCCCGACTCTGGGGCATCCACCGCGGCACCGGCATAAACGTCCCCTACCTCGTCACCATCGCGCCCGGCGGCGGGCAGATTCGCACCGTCGGCCCACTGCTCGGCACCGGCGAGTCCGCCCACGTCACCAACGACATCGGGTTCGACATCGCGCCCGTCAGCGGCGCCGCCTACGTGGTTCTGAAGATAAATAGCCCCACGATCACCGCCACGCACCTCTACGAGGTCAACCTCGCCACCGGCTCGGCCACGTCGCTAGGAGTCGTCGGCGAGCCGGGTCAGGTTTTAGACATCGCCGTCGTTCCGCCCCCGCTCATCGTCTACGCCGTCAACGAGCAGAACGAGCTTATTAAGTTCAACAGCGCGACGCCCTCGAACATCATCAGCCGCGTGCCGATCACGGGAATGCTCGACGGCGAGCAGATTTACGACATCGACTTCCGGCCCACGACCGACTTCCGCCCGGGCCGCGAGGAGTTGTACGGCGTGGGCCGCGCCGGCTCGGGCGCGACCGCCACGAGCAGTCACCTCTACGTGATCAACCGGGAGACGGGCGCGGCCGCCCCGCCCTCCGTGACCAACCCGCTCAGCCCCGCGCTCACGGGCGTCCCGTCGCTCGACTTCCACCCCGCCAACGACCGCATCCGCATCGTCACCAGCGCCGGGCAGAACCTGCTCGCCGACCCGGACCTCGGGGAGGTAGTCCTCACGGCGACGCCGCTCGCCTACGCCCCCGGCGACCCCAACGCCGGCCGCGACCCGAACGTCCTGGCCGCCGCCCACTCGAACAACTTCCCCGGTGCCACCTCCGCCACCCTCTACGTCATCGACCGCGACAACCCCGGCTCCGGCGCACACCTCGCCCGCGTGGGCGAGGCCGGCGGGGTGCTTGCGGCCAACAGCGGCCAGATGTTCACCGTCGCCCAGAGCGTCGGCTTCGGCGTCCCCGTCGATGACATCGGCTTCGACATCGCCCCGGGCTTCGGGGGCGCGGGACTGCTCTCGACCATTTCGATGGACGAGGCCTTCTCGCGCCTCTCCGTCCTGGGCGTCACGCGCGCGGGCGGCGGCCACGTCGGCCCCGTCGGGCCGACCGGCGCGCTTGAGCGTCTGCGCGACCTGGCGGTGGCCCCGACCGCCACCTTCCGCTTCGAGACCGACCTGACGCAGGTCGTGGAGGATTGCACCTCGGTCTCCGTCAACGTCGTGCGCGAGGGCGACACGTCGAACGAGGCGACCGTGGACTACGCGACCGTCGATGGCCCGGGGACAAACCAACGCCGTAACTACACGGCGGCGCGCGGCACGCTCCACTTCGCCGCCGGCCAGACCTCGGCCGCCATCAAAGTCCTCATCAGCGAGGACGCCCACCTCGAGAAGGGCGTCGACCACGGCGTGCCCTTCAACGGCACCGGCATCACGCTGACGCTCACGAACCCGTCCAACGGGCACACGCTCGGGGACGCCGGCAAACGGTTAACGAACGTCTTCGTCCTCGACGACGAGGACACGGGCGCGGGGCCGAACCCCGTCGACGACTCGCACACCTTCGTCTGCCAGCACTACCACGACTTCCTCGGCCGCGAGCCGGACGCCGAGGGGCTGGCCTTCTGGATCAACAACATCGAGTCGTGCGGCGCTGACGCGCAGTGCCGCGAGGTCAAGCGCATCGACACATCGGCCGCCTTCTTCCTCTCCATCGAGTTTCAGGAGACCGGCTTCCTCGCCTACCGCACCTACGCCGCGGCCTTCGGCCCCGCGCGCGTCGGGGGCACCGTGCCGCTGACGCTGGAGGAGTTTCTGTTCGACGCGGGGCGGGTCGCGCGCGGCGTCGTCGTCGGGCCGGGCGAGTGGCAGGCGCGCCTGGAGAACAACCGGCGCGCCTACTTCGACGAGTTCGTGCAGCGCCCGGCCTTCGAGGCGGTCTACCCGCGCGCGATGTCGGCCGCCGCCTTCGTCGACGCCCTCAACGCGAACACCTCGAACTCGCTCACGCCGGCCGAGCGCGACGCGTTAGTCTCCGGGCTGGGGACGGGCGCCGAGACGCGCGCCACCGCGCTCAGGAAAGTCGTCGAGAACGACGCCTTCCGCCGGCGCGAGCTGAACCGCGCCTTCGTCCTCGCGCAGTACTTCGGCTACCTGAGAAGGAACCCGAACGAGCCGCCGGACACGGACTTCTCTGGCTACAACTTCTGGCTCGCCAAGCTCAACGAGTTCGGCGGCGACTACCGGCGGGCCGAGATGGTCAACGCATTTATCAGCTCGACCGAATATCGTGGGCGCTTCGGCACGCCGTAATTGTCAACCCCGGCCTCGAGCACCTTGAAAAATCAGGGCGGGGGCAAGGCGGATGGCCCGCCCCGCCCCCGCCGGCCCTTTACGCCGTGACCAACTCCTCGGTGCGCTCGACCTCGCGCCCGAGCCCCTTCCACTCCTCCAGGCCGCCCTCGTACGCCCTGACGTTCGTGTAGCCGAGCGACTGGAGCTTCTCGGCCGCGTACCCGCTCTGCGGGCAGTGCGGGCCGGCGCAGTAGACGACCACCTCCGCGCCCTTCGCGAGGCCCGCCTCGTGCGCCGCGCGCCCGACGCGGTCGAGCGGCACGCGGCGCGAGCCCGGGATCAGCTCGCCGTTGAAGTACTCGTCCGTCAGGACGTTCCAGAACTCCAGTCGTCCGTTCTCGCGCAGCCTCGCGTCGAGCTCCGTCGTCGAAATCGTTTTCACCGCTGACATGATTGCTCTCTCCTTTTCTCTCGGATTTCTCTTGCAGGTCCCCACGGGCCCCGCGCCGAAGCCTCAACGCGGGCCGCGCCAGGCGCCCTCCCGGCCCTGGTCGGCCGCGTACCTGCCCGGGTCCTCGTTGAACCTCTCGCGGCACCCGGCGCTGCAGAAGTAGTACTCGTGCCCCCTGTACTCGGACCGCCCGGCGGCCCACTCCTCCTCGACCGGCATCCCGCAGATCGGGTCCTCATGTCTCGCCATCTCCCCTTTCCTCCTTCGAGTTCTCGGGCCGCGTCTCGCGCCGCCGGCCCGTGACTGAATCCTAAGTCCCGTAGACGCCTACAGGATCAAGCGCGAATTAAAGCCGGCCCGGGAGAGTGCTCCTTGCAAGGAGCATTCGGAAAAATTTTTTAGGCGGGTCCGAGATCAGGCGCGTCCCGCGGCGTGATTTGCCCCCGCGCGCCCGTACGTCGCCCCCAACCTCCCCGGCCCGCTCGCGCGGCCGCGCCCCAGGAGCGAGTCGAGGCTCCACGCGAACGAGCCCTGCGCCGAGAGCAAGAGGGCGCCGGCTGCGGCCGAGAGGACCGAGTAGTTGAGCGGGGCCTTGACGCCCAGGGCCAGGGTCATGGCCGCGGCGAAGAGCAGCAACAGCAGGCCGCTCAGCAGCGCGGACGCGCGCGTGTAAAGGCCGAGTATCAGCCCGAGCCCGAGC
>DASVQJ010000190.1:0-12942 GCA_036389235.1 Pyrinomonadaceae bacterium
AACAATACGAGGCGGGCCGCCTCGACTTCGAATTGAAGGGCGAGAAGCTGCGCGGCGCGTTCACGCTCGTGCGCATGAAGGGGCGCGAGGGTCAGTGGCTTCTGATGAAGAGGACTGACGAGTTCGCCGAGCGCGGCTGGACGCTACGCTTGCGCGCGCCCGTGGACGGCAAGGACACGATTGAAGGGAAGGCAAAAGGCAAACTTCAAAAGGCGAAGGGCAAAAGTGAAGACGCGGGCGTGAAGAAGTTTGACGCGGGGAAGGCGGCGAAGGGCGAACGCGTCGTGCCGGTCGGGAGCGCGCTGAAGTCGAAGAACTTGGAGGGCGACCTGAACGTGCGCGTCGCGGGCGAGGTCGTGCCGCTCACGCACCTTGAGCGCGTCTACTGGCCGGGCGAGGGCTACACGAAGGGCGACCTGGTGCGCTACTACTACGAGGCCGCCGACTACATCCTGCCCTACCTGAAAGACCGGCCGCTCATCATGAAGAGATACCCGGCGGGCGTCGGCGGGCCGTACTTTCATCAGCACGACGTGAACGAGGCGCCGTCGTTCGTCCGCACCGTGCCGCTCGAAGTCGAGGACGGCGGCGGGCACGAGGTCGACTACGTCGTCGGCGACAACCTCGCCACGCTGCTCTACATGGCGAACCTCGGCGCGATTGAGCGGCACCCGTGGCACTCGCGCGTGAAAGACCTCGAACACCCGGACTGGTTCGTCTTCGACCTCGACCCCGGCGAGGGCGTCGAGTTCGAGACCATCTGCGACGTGGCCGTCACGACGCGCGACGTGCTCGCGCGCGTCGGTCTGGAATCCTACCCGAAGACTTCGGGCTCGCGCGGGATACACATCTACGTGCCCGTCGAGCCGAGGTACGACTACGAGTCGATAGCGGAGCTGGCCGAGCAGGTGGCGACCGTCGTCGCGCGCGAGCAGTCGGAGGTCGCGACCGTGGAGCGCTCGAAGCGCAAGCGCGGGGCGGGGATGATCTACGTAGACCACATGCAGAACGCGCGGGGCAAGTCGGTCGTGGCGCCCTACTCGGTGCGGCCGAAGCCGGGCGCGACCGTCTCGGCGCCGCTCGAATGGAAGGAGGTCGAGCGCCGGAAGATCAAGACCGCCGACTTCCACATCAAGAACATGCTCCGCCGCGTCGAGCGCAAGGGCGACCTCTTCGAGCCGGTGCTGAAGAAGGGGCAGAGGCTCGAAGGCGTCTTCGGGCGGGCGCGCGAGCTGTTCGAGGAGGGTTCACGGAAGAAGCGGGGCGCGCGCCGCTGAACGCGCGCCCCCGTTCGTCGGTAGAGGGCGACTTGAGAAACAAGGAGGGTTTGAGACGATGGCAGGGAAGGGTGACCGCGAGCTGATCGACACGGGCACGGACAAGCGTTACGTGCGGCGCGACGAGAAGGGGCAGTTCAAGGAGTCGGACGACGTGGGGCGCTCGCTCTCGCAGGACGTGAAGAAGGGCGCGAAGACGAAGGTCAAGTCGGGGCAGGGCGACCGCGGCGACCAGAAGCGGTAAAGGCATTCATCGAAATCTTCTCCCCGAGGCCCCGCGCCTCACGCCGGAAGGGTTTTATTCGACGGCAGACGAGTAGAAGGAGGTTGAAGATGTCATCAAGGTATGGTGGACGCGGCTACGGGCGCTACGGCGACTCGGACGACGACCGCACTGACGAGAGGTTATTCGAGCGCGACGCCGAGAGGGGCTACGGCTCGCAGGGCGGCCGCTACGAGCGCGGCCCCGAGTATGGCGGCATACGGCGCGGCGGCTACGCCGGCGGGCGCGGCGGCTACGAGCGCGAGTACGGCCGCGAGCGCGAGGCGGACGCGCGCGACCCGGGCACGCGCGACTACGGCCCGCGCTACGGCACGCGCGAGCACGGCGCGGGCGAGTACGGCTCGCGCTACGGGCGCGAGGTGTTCGAGCGCGGCGGCTACGCCGGCTCGGCGCGCCGGCAGGAGGGCGAGGAGTACGGGCGCGCGTACGGCGTGCGCGCCTACGGGCGCGACCAGGCGCGCGACTACACGCGCGAGCGCCCCTACAAGCGCGACGACGACGAGGTGCGCGAGTACGACACGGACTACGGCCGCACGACGAGCCGCTTCTACGGCCGCAGCGGCTACGAGTACGGGCGCGACGACTACGAGGACGACCGCGCCGGGCGCGGCCGGCTCGCGGCCCGCGGGCGCGACGAAGACCGCGGGGGCGACGGCGGCAGTTGGCTCGACCGCGCCGCCGACCAGGTGCGCTCGTGGTTCGGCGGCGACGACGACGACCGCGAGGGCGGGCGCCGCGGCGACGAGCCGCGCCGCGCCTACGGCCGCGGCGAGGGCAAGTTCCGCGGCCGCGGGCCGCGGAACTACCGGCGCTCCGACGACCGCCTGCGCGAGGAGGTCTGCGACCGCCTGACCGACAACGAGTGGCTCGACGCCTCGGACGTCGAGGTGAACGTCGCCGCCGGCGAGGTCATCCTGACGGGGACGGTGGACAGCCGCTACGCCAAGCGGCTCGCCGAGAACATCGCCGAGTCGGTCTCGGGCGTCTCGAACGTGCAGAACAACCTGCGCGTGCAGAACTACCAGCAGGCCGGCACGGACGCGCCGCTCGCCGGCATGGACACGCCGCTGCCCCAGGCGACCACGCCGACGCCCCCGGCCTCCGACATCACGGCCACGAACGACACGACCGACGTGAACGACGCCGGCCGCCCGTCGTCGAGGGCCGCGGGCCAGGGCTGAGCAGAGGGTGTTGGGTGCCGGGTGTTGGGTTTTGGTTTGAACCAGCACCCGACACCAACACCCGGCACCCAACACCCAACACCCCTTCAGAGGTTCGTTATGGCTGAGGCGAAGACGGCGCGGGTGGCGGCGGAGGTGGTGCGCGGGGCGGCGCGTGTTTTGGAGGGTGCCCCCCGGGATTACGACCCGCTGCTGGAGTTGATAGGCGAGTCGCGCTTCGCGCTGCTGGGCGAGGCTTCGCACGGGACGCACGAGTTCTACAGGGAGCGCGCAGAGATCACGAAGCGGCTCATCGTTGAGAAGGGTTACACGGCCGTCGCGGTCGAGGCCGACTGGCCGGACGCGTACCGCGTCAACCGCTACGTGCGCGGCGAGTCGGACGACGAGGACGCCCGCGAGGCGCTCGGCGGCTTCAAGCGCTTCCCCGTGTGGATGTGGCGCAACACGGTCGTCGTGGAGTTCGTCGAGTGGCTGCGCGCGTACAACGACGCGCTGCCCGCGGGCGCGACGAAGGTCGGCTTCTACGGGCTCGACCTCTACAGCCTCTACACGTCCATCGAGGCCGTGCTCGGCTACCTGGACAAAGTTGACCCGGAGGCCGCGCGGCGCGCGCGCCGGCGCTACTCCTGCTTCGAGCACTTCGGCGAGGACACGACCTCTTACGCCTACGCCGCCGCCTACGGCGCGGCCGAGTCGTGCGAGCCGGCCGTCGTCGAGCAGTTGGTCGAACTCAGGCGGCACGCCTCCGAACTGGCGAACCGCGACGGGCGCGTCGCGCGCGACGAGTTCTTCGACGCCGAGCAGAACGCGCGGCTCGTCAAGAACGCGGAGGAGTACTACCGCTCGATGTTCGGCGGGCGCGTCAGCTCCTGGAACATGCGCGACCGTCACATGGCCGAGACGCTCGACGCGCTGGTCTCGCACCTGAGCGCCGAGGGTCAGGGCGCCAAGGTCGCCGTGTGGGAGCACAACTCGCACCTCGGCGACGCGCGCGCGACCGAGATGGGGCGGGGCGGCGAGTGGAACGTCGGGCAGCTCGTGCGCGAGCGCTACGGCCGCGACGCCTTCCTCGTCGGCTTCACGACGCACCGCGGCAGCGTCACCGCCTCCGGCGACTGGGACGAGCCCGGCCGCCGCAGGCGCGTGCGCCCCGCGCTCGAAGGGAGCTACGAGGCGCTCTTCCACGAGTCGGGCGTCGAGAACTTCATGATCGACCTGCGCGCGGAGGGCCGTGCGCGCGAGCTTCTGCGACTGCCCAGGCTTGAGCGCGCCATCGGCGTCATCTACCGGCCCGAGACCGAGCGCCTCAGCCACTACTTCCACGCGCAGCTCGCCGAGCAGTTCGACGCCGTCCTCCATTTCGACGAGACGACGGCCGTCGAGCCGCTCGAACCGGGCGTACACTGGAACGCGGGCGACGAGCCGCCGGAGACTTATCCGTCGGGAATGTAAGAGGGTTTTTGGGTTTCAGGTGTCGGGTGTTGGGAGCCGGGTGAAGCCTTTTACCAACACCCCACACCTGAAGCCCAAAACCCTTACACACAGTACAAGGGGGAGACACTTTCATGCCGGACTTAAACATACGCATCCGCGCCGGGAGCGACGAGACGAAGACGCAGCAGATTTTCAACCAGATCGCCAGCGCCATCCTCGCGGGGAAGTTCACGCGCGGCGACGCCATCACGTCGGAGCGCGCGCTGGCCGAGCACCTCGGCGTCAGCCGCAACATCGTGCGCAACGCCTACCGGAGGCTCGAAGAGCACGGGCTCATCGAGACCTTCAGCACCTCCGGGCGGCGCGTGCGCGGCGCGAAGAAGAGCCGCACGGCCGCGGGGCAGGCCGGCGTCTCCAGCCGCGACCGCCGCACGTTGCAGACCCCGCCCGAACCACTGTCCGGCAATCCGTCTAAGAAAGGGTCGAGGAACCAGCGGCGCGGCTGAAAAGAGATCGGAGGGGAAGATGCCGGAGCGAAAAGACATGGCGGGCAAAGACGACGAGCGGCAGGTGCGCGGCCGCAAAGGCCCCTCGACCCAGGCGCGCAGCGAGAAGAAGCGACGCCCCGCGCCGAAGGGCGGCGCGAAAACGTCGCGCGCCGTCCCCAAAGAGGGCAAGCACGACTCTTCGCGCGGCGACACCTCGGGCGACGGGCTGCATTGAGAAGATGTCAGATGTTAGATGTCGGATGTTAGTAAAGACCAGACGCGGACTGTCATTCGGCGGGCGAGTTGACACGAAGACTAACATCTAACATCTGACATCTATTCCTTCCCCCTGCGCCCCGACCGGAACATCCTGTAGATCGTGACGGCGCTGCCGGCGACGGCGACGAGCGTGAGCGCGTAGACGACGTAGTTGAAGGCGTCGGAGTTCATGAAGTCGAGGAAGCGTCGGCCGAAGTAGAGGATGAGCAGCGCCTCCGCCGCGAAGCGCACGGAGCGGCCGGCGAAGACCGCGGCGAACATCCGCGCGCGGTCGCACTGGAGCGCCGAGGCCGTCATCATCGTGAAGCGGAAGGGGAACGGCGGCGGCAGGGCGGAGGCGACGAAGACGACCCAGCCCGTGTTGCGCTCGACCTTGCCCTTCAGCTTCCCGAAGCGCTTGCGGCCCACCAGGCGCTCGACGCCGCCCGCGCCCACGCGCCGCATGACGAGGTCGAGTAAGAAGACGCCCGCCACCGTCCCGGCCGCGCCCGTCAGGGCGTAGACGACCCACATCCAGCGCGAAGCCTCCCCGCCGCCGTGGATGAGCGCGAAGAGGAGGAGTTCGTTCGCCAGCGGCACGTAGAAGAAGGACGAGTCGAACGCTTCGAGCAGGAAGGGGCCGAACAGCCCGAGCTCCAGGAAGAACCCGATGAGCGAGCGCGCCCACGACGACGCCGCCAGGAGAAGTGTCAGGGGTGCCGGCACGCGCGGGATGCTAAACGAACTCTTTCCGCTCTTTGCGGATTCTTTGTGCGCTTTGCGTTACGGGTTCGGGGATTGAAATTTGGAATTTGAAATCCTTGAAGTCTCTGTGGCTAATCCTCCCGGCCGATGACCTGCACGCCCTCTTCGTCGGCGAGGACGGCCGAGTCCGCCATGCCGACGAAGAGGCCGCTCTCGACGACGCCCGCGAGCGACTTCAGCCCGCGCTCGGTTCGCGCCGGGTCGGGGATCGCGCCGCAGCGGCAGTCGAGGATGAAGTTGCCGTTGTCGGTGACGAAGGGCTCGCCGCCCGAGTCCAGCCGCAGCGCGGGCTCGACGCCCACGACGCCCGAGACCCTGCGCGCCGTCAGCTCCCAGCCGAACTGCACCACCTCGACGGGGAGGGGGAAGCGGCCGAGCACCCCGACCCGCTTCGACCTGTCGGCGATGACGACGAAGCGTCGGGCGGCCGCGGCCACGAGCTTCTCCCGGAGCAGCGCGCCGCCGCCGCCCTTGACGAGCGCGAGCCCCGGCCCGACCTCGTCCGCGCCGTCGATGGCGAGGTCCAACTCCCCGGCCTCGCCGAGCGTGACGAGCGGGATGCCTAAAGACCGCGCCTGCTCCTCCGTCCGGCGTGAGGTCGGCACGCAGCGCACGCGCAGCCCCTCTTCGCGCACGCGCTCGCCCAGGCGCTCGACCAGCCACCGCGCGGTCGTGCCCGTGCCCAGGCCGACGCGCATCCCGTCCTCGACGAACTCGGCGGCTTTAAACCCGGCCCTCTGCTTCGCGTCCACCTTATTTCGCCCTCCCGTGCCGATTCGCGCTATTATGTTGCCCTCTCCCATACCTCGCAACAGAATTGTTTGCCCGCGGACACAGTTGTCCAAAGGCGTGACGGCTAAGATGTGCGTTTGATGACGACCGAGCTGTACCAGCCAGAGCAGTTGGGGCGCGAGCGGGGCGACGCGACCGACACGACCATCGACACGGCGGAGTTCCCGCCCGTGCGGCGCGTCGTCAACCGGGCGTACGCGCGCGCGACGGGCGCGACGCTCATCCCGGGCAACGGTGTGCGGCTCCTCGTGGACGCGGAGCAGAACTACCCGGCGTGGCTCGAAGCCATCAAGGGCGCGCGCCGCACCATCCACTTCGAGAGCTTCATCATCCACGAGGACGACGTGGGGCGCGAGTTCGCCGAGGCGCTCTGCGCGAAGGCGCGCGAGGGCGTGAAGGTGCGCGTCGTCTACGACTGGCTCGGCGCCGTGGGCAAGACCTCGCGCCGCTTCTGGCGCAACCTGCGCGACGCGGGCGTCGAGGTCAGGGGCTTCAACCCGCCGCGCTTCGACGAGCCCTTCGGCTGGTTCAACCGCGACCACCGCAAGATGATCTCGGTCGACGGCCGGACGGGCTTCGTCATGGGACTCTGCGTCGGGCGCGACTGGGTCGGCCGCCCCGAGAAGAACATCGAGCCGTGGCGCGACACCGGCGTCGAGATACGCGGCCCGGCCGTCGCCGACATGGACGCGGCCTTCGCGCGCGTGTGGGAGACGTCGTGCGGCGAGAAGATTCCCGCGGAACACCTGCCCGCGCGCGACTCCATCGAGCAGGGCGGCGACGTGGCCGTGCGCGTCATCGCCACCGAGCCGAACACGGTCGGGCTCTACCGCCTCGAACAGCTCGTCGCCGCGGGCGCGCGCGAGTACCTCTGGCTGACGGACGCCTACTTCGTCGGGACGAACATGTACGTGCAGGCGCTGCGCGCGGCGGCGCAGGACGGCGTGGACGTGCGCCTGCTGGTGCCGAGCGCGAGCGACATCCCCGTGGTGAGCGCGCTCTCGCGCGCCAACTACCGCGCTCTGCTGGAGGCCGGCGTCCGCGTCTTCGAGTGGAACGGCCCGATGATTCACGCCAAGACTTCGGTCGTGGACGGCAAGTGGGCGCGCGTCGGCTCGACCAACCTCAACGTCGCGAGCTGGATGGGGAACTGGGAGCTGGACGTGACGGTCGAGAACGAGGACTTCGCGAAGCAGATGCAGGAGACGTACTGCCGCGACCTCGAACACGCGACCGAGATCGTCATCAGCGAGCGGCGGCGCGTGAAGCCCATCGGCCCGCCGCGGCCGCGGAAGGGGCGCCGGCAGCGCACGAGCCGGAAGGGGAGCACCAGCCGCGCCGCCGCGGGCGTCATCGGCGTGAGCAGCGCCGTCGGCGCGGCCATCACGAACCGCCGCGTGCTCGGCCCGGCCGAGGCGCGCCTGATGGCGCTGGCCGGCGGGTTCCTGCTCGGGCTCTCGATCATCGCCGTCAAGTGGCCGCGCGGCATCACGTACCCGCTGGCCTTCATCGGCACGTGGGTCGCCATCGCGCTTTTCATACGCGCCTACAAGCTGCGCAAGGGCAGAAGCGTCGGGCAGGAGAAGGCGCGCGGCGAGCCGCCCCCGCCGCCCGCGCCCGCGCGCGAAGGACGATGAGACGAAGGTTTCGGGTGTCAGGTTTTGGGCGCCGGTTCGGACCAAAACCCGGCGCCCAAAACCTGACGCCCGAACCCCGAAACCCTTCCCCAACGGAGGAGAGCTTAAACACATGAGACTAGGTGGCGCACGCGAGAGCGGGAATGTCGAAGACCGGCGCGGGATGGGCTTCGGCGGCGGCAAGATGGCCGTCGGCGGCGGGTGCGGGACGCTCATCGTCATCATCCTCGCGCTCGTCTTCGGCGTAGACCCGAGCCAGTTGTTGAGCGGCGGGGGCGGCGGCCCCGTCGAAGGCCCCGCGCCGGCCCAGCGCACGGGGCCGCAGCAGAGTGACGCGCAGTCGCAGTTCATCCGGAAAGTGCTCGCCACGACCGAGGACGTGTGGAACGACATCTTCCGCCGCAACGGGAGCGACTACCGCGAGCCGGCGCTCGTGCTCTTCACGGGGCAGGTGCAGTCGGCGTGCGGCCGGGCCTCGGCCTCGGTCGGGCCGTTCTACTGCCCGGGCGACGAGAAGGTCTACATCGACCTCTCCTTCTACGACGAGTTGCAGTCGCGCTTCCGCGCGCCGGGCGACTTCGCGCAGGCGTACGTCATCGCGCACGAGGTCGGCCACCACGTCCAGAACCTTCTGGGCACGTCCGACAAGGTGACGCAGCTCCAGCAGCGCGCCCGCAGCGAGGCGCAGGCCAACGACCTCTCCGTCCGGCTGGAGCTACAGGCCGACTGCTACGCGGGCGTCTGGGGCTTCTACGCGAAGCAGCGCGACATCCTCGACCCGGGCGACCTCGAAGAGGCGCTGGGCGCCGCCTCCGCCATCGGCGACGACCGCCTCCAGCGCGAGTCGGGCGGGCGCGTCGTCCCCGACTCCTTCACCCACGGCTCCTCGGAGCAGCGCATGCGCTGGTTCCGCGCGGGCTTCGACGCCGGCGACCTCCGCCGCTGCGACACCTTCGGCACACGGGGCCTTTAGGCGCAGTGATAAGTGATGAGTGACGAGTGATGAGTGATAAGAAGAAGTCAACCGTTCTTTCTTATCACTCATCACTCATCACTCATCACCTAAAGAAGAGCGACACGCTCATCACCAGGCCGATGAGGATGACGGCGAGGCGGACGAAGCGTCGGCCGAGGCGGTAGGCGAGGCGCGCGCCGGAGTAGCCGCCCGCGATGGCGGCGAACGTCATCAACAGCACGTCCGCCCAGTAGACCTTCCCCGACGCGATGAAGTAGACGGCGGCCACGCCGTTGATGCAGATGGCGAGCAGGTTCTTCAAGGCGTTCATCCGGTGGATGTCCGTGAAGCCCAGCAGCCCCAGCGCCGCCAGCATCAGGATGCCGATGCCCGCCCCGAAGTAGCCGCCGTACACCCCCACGCAGAACTGGAAGATTAAAGCCCCGACCCACCAGGCGCGCGTCGGCTCGCGCTCCCCCTCGGCCCCCCGGCGCAGGCGGCGCGAGATCGGCTCCTGCGCCGCGAGCAGCAGCGTCGCGAAGAGGATGAGGAAGGGGACGAGGCGCCCGAACGTCTCCGAAGGCGTGCGCAGCAGCAGCACCGCCCCGAGCACCCCGCCCGCGAGCGACGGCGCCGCGAAGAACAGGAACGTGCGCGCCCACCCCGTCAGCTCGCGCCGGAAGCCGTAGAGCCCCGCCAGCGAGGCGGGCCACAGCGCCACCGTGCTCGTCGCGTTCGCCAGGACGGGGTCGCGCCCCACCCACAGCAGCGCCGGGAAGGAGACGAGCGTCCCCCCGCCCGCAATCGAGTTGATGAGTCCCGCCGCGAACGCCGCCGCCGCGATGACCACTTCCTGCCAGAGGTTCACGCGCCCGAGACTAACACAAGCGAAGGCGGTAGGCAGATGGCAATAGGCGGTGAGCCCCGGAGGGGCGGCATGCGTATAGCTCAAGCCTGTAATTAATTTTCATAAGCCCCGTCAGGGGCGACATAAACATGCCGCCCCTGACGGGGCTCGGACTCAATTGACCGGCGGGACTATACACATGCCGCCCCCCCGGGGCTCTAACCGCCTGACTGCCTACTACCTTCTGCCTTCCGCATCCGCGCCGCCGATGCTTTATCATCGACGCGTGCCGGCAAAGTTACTCTCAGCCTGCTTAATCGTGTTCGCGCTCGCCTGCGCAGAGGGCCGCGCGCAGACGGCCGCTCTGCGCGGCGTGGTCGTGGACGGGGACGGCGCGCCGGTAGCGGGCGCCGCGGTCACGCTGACGGTGCAGAGGTCTGTGGACGTGACGGTAGTGAAGACGGACGACGCGGGACGCTTCGAGTTCGACGGCGACCCGCGTCCGTTCGGCTTCACGCTGTCGGTAGTGGCCGAGGGCTTCGCGCGCTTCGGGCGCGTGTTGAGGGAGGGGGAGTGGGACGGCGGCGAGCTGCGCGTCGTACTCGCGCCGTCAGGCTTCGCCGAGCGCGTGACGGTGACGGCCGCGCGCACAGAGACGCGCCTGGCCGAGACGGCGGCGAGCGTCGTCGTGCTCGGCGAGGAGGAGCTTGAGAGTGCCGCTGCCTTAACGTCGGACGACGTGCTGCGGCAGGTGCCGGGCTTCCAGCTCTTCCGGCGCACGTCGAGCCGTGCGGCCAACCCGACGGCGCAGGGCGTCTCCCTGCGCGGCGTCGGCGCGAGCGGGGCGAGCCGCGCCGTCGTGCTCTACGACGGCGTCCCCTTGAACGACCCCTTCGGCGGCTGGGTCTACTGGGGGCGCGTGCCGCGCGCCGGTGTAGGGCGCGTCGAGGTTCTGCGCGGCGCCTCCTCTTCGCTCTACGGCAGCGGCGCGCTGGGCGGCGTCGTGCAGTTCGTCCCCCGCCGGGCCGCAGAGACGCAAGTCAGGTTTGAGACTTCTTACGGCACGCAGCGCACGGCGGACGCGTCGCTTTACGCGAGCACGTTGCGAGGGGGCTGGGAACTCTCCGCCTCCGCGCAGACCTTCGGCACCGGCGGCTACGTCCTCGTGGACGGGCGCGAGCGCGGGCGCGTGGACACGCCCGCCGCGTCGCGCAACGCGTACGGCGAGCTGTACGTCGGGCGTAGCTTCGGCCGAGGGCTCCACGTCTTCGCGCGCCCCTCGTACTACGGCGAGTCGAGGCGCAACGGCACGCCGCTTCAGTTCAACCGGACGCACGTACGACAACTCGCCGCGGGCTCGACGTGGGGGACGGCGCGCGCCGGCCTCTTCGACCTGCGCGCGCACGCCTCCGCGCAGGTCTTCGACCAGAGCTTCACCTCCGTCGCCGCCGACCGCGCGGGCGAGGCGCTGACGCGGCTCCAGCGCGTGCCGGCACAGGGGTCGGGTCTCTCCTTCCAGTGGTCGCGCGCGGCGGGCGCGCGCCACGCGCTCGTCGCGGGCGTCGATTGGTCGGAGGCGCGCGGCGCGAGCGACGAGCTGGTCTACGTCGCGGGCCGTCCCTCTTCTCTGGTGGGTGCGGGGGGGCGCGCGCGCGCGGCGGGCTTCTACGCGCGCGACGCCTTGAGGGTGACGGACAGGCTCGTCGTCACGCCCGGCGCGCGCTTCGACCGCTGGCGCAACTACCGCGCGCGGCAGACGACGCGCGCGCCGGCGGGCGCGCGCGCGGTCTCGACGACTAATTTTGAAGGGCGTGACGAGACGGCCTTCAGCCCGCAGCTCTCGGCCGTCTTCAAAGTGTCGGAGGCGCTCTCCGTCAACGCGACCTTCGCCCGCGCCTTCCGCGCGCCGACCCTGAACGAGCTGTACCGCTCGTTCCGCGTCGGCAACGTCGTCACGCTGGCCGACGAGAACCTCCGGGCCGAACGCCTGACGAGCGGCGAGGCCGGACTCCTCTACAACTCGGCGCGGCGCGGGGCGGCGGCGCGTGCCAACCTCTTCTGGATGGACGTGACGCGCCCCGTCGCCAACGTGACGCTCTCGGTCACGCCGGCCCTCATCACGCGCCGGCGCGCGAACCTCGGCCGCACGCGCTCGCGCGGCTTCGAGGCGGAGTTCGAGCAGCGCCTCGGCCGCGGCTGGACGGCCTCGGCCGGGTATCTATTCGTAGACCCGCGCGTCGAGAGCTTCCCGGCCGACGTCACTCTCGAAGGCCGCCGCCTGCCGCAGGTCGCGCGCCGACAGCTCAGCTTCCAACTGCGCCACGCCGGCCGCACGACCTTCGCCGTGCAGGGGCGCGCCTCGTCCGCGCAGTTCGACGACGACCAGAACCTCCTGCGGCTCGGCGGATACTTCGCGCTCGACGCCCTCATCTCGCGCCGCCTCGGCCGCGGCGTGGACATCTTCGCCGCCGCCGAAAACCTGACCGGCCGACGCTACGAGGTGGGACGCACGCCCGTCCTCGCGCTCGGCCCGCCCGCGTTCGTCCGTGTGGGTGTGAGGATGAGGTTGGGTGAAGGCGGCAGGCAGTAGGCAGATGGCGGCAGGCAGTTGAAGGCCAGTTGAGTTTGAGGGATGCAAGACGCGCTGAGCCCCTGAAAGGGGCGGACAGAATAAAGCCCAGGGCGGCAGCCCCGGGATAGGGCATCGTTAATAATGTATGAGCCCCGGAGGGGTGACAGAGGATAAACACGAGAATGTCGTGTCCGCGGTCTGTCGCCCCTCCGGGGCTATGGCGTATTTATCGCGTCTTTACCCGGGGCTTGCGCCCCGGGCTTTATTCTGTCCGCCCCCTTCGGGGGCTGCTTGACCATCCACGCCCGATGTCTAAAGCAGGTTTCACTTGAGTGAACACGAGGGGGAATTAACCACAGAGGCACAGAGGCACAGCTTAAAGAGGTATAACTCGACGGGCCGTGCCTCTGTGTCTCTGTGGTTAACCCTCGTTCGATGCTCACCCAACCGCAA
>DASVQJ010000191.1:0-71345 GCA_036389235.1 Pyrinomonadaceae bacterium
AAGCTCGTCGAAGCGTTCAACCCCGCGACGGTCGAGGGGCTCATGTGCCGCACGCTCCTGAGCGTAGACTGGACTGGGAGACTGTTCGACTGCGACTTCAACCAGATGCTCGACCTCGGCGTCGCGCACGAGTTGCCGCAGACCGTCTCCGACTTCGACCCGGCCGCCTTCGCCGAACGGCAAATCATGACGGGCGCGCACTGCTTCGGCTGCACCGCTGGCGCGGGCTCCTCCTGCGGCGGCGCGGTCGCGGAGAACAAGTGATGAGACCGGACGCGAATCCTGCGCTCGTCTTCGTCTACAACGCGGACAGCGGCGTCTTCAACGTGCTCGCGGACGCGGCGCACAAGATTTTTTCGCCCGACACGTACGCGTGCAACCTCTGCGCGCTCACGCACACGGCCGTCCGGATGCGCGGCGAGTGGAAGCAGTTCCTGGAGGGGCTCGGGCGCCCGCTCGAATTCCTGCACGCCGACGAGCTGGCGTCGCGCTACGGGTTGGAGGGGGTCGGGCTGCCGGCGGTCTTCACGAAGGACGGCGGCGGCGGGTTGAAGGTTCTGGCCGGGGCGGACTCGATCAACGCGTGCCGGACGCTGGACGAGTTGAAGCGCCTGGTGCTCGAAGGGCTCGCGGGCGGGGATGACGAGTCGCGCCCACAGGCGGGCCGGGACGTTTGAGAACGGGAGCAGGAAGTCTCGGCAGGGAAGGGCGAGCCCTCACGCGGGGCTCGCCCTTCTCCTCTGGGCCGTCTATTCGAGCACGAAGTTGTAGGTGATGACCCCGCTGACCTTGACGGGAGTGCCCGAAAGGGTCGTCGGCGTGAACTTGGCCTGACGCGCCGCCTCGACGGCCGCCGCCTGTAGCAGCGGGTGGCCCGACGTGGCCCACGCGGAGACGACGTCGCCCTGCTCGTCCACGAGCAGGTGCACCATGACGGGGCCTTTCGCGCGCCCCAGCTTGGCGATGATGGGGTACGGCGGGGCGGGCTTGCTGATGGCGCGGCCGTTTATCACGCCGCCCTCCACGACCCGGCCGCGGGGTGCGTCGCCGGCCTCCACCGGATCCAATTTCGGCGGCGTGCCCTTATTGAAATATTCCAGCGCCTGGGCCGCGGAGGCGCGCGCGGGGTGGCTCTGTGCCCTGTCCACGAACTGCCGCAGTCGCTCGAACCCCTCGCGGAGCTTCGCGGGGTCGCCGGCCGTGTGCCCCAGGTTGACGAGGGCCAGCGCCTCGCCGAGCAGCGCCTCGCCGTGCCCGGGGTCGGCGTCGAGCACCTTGCGGAACTCGATGGCCGAGCCCGCGAAGTCGTTCGTCGCCAGCCGGAGCTGCCCCAGGAAGTAGTGCGCGACGTTGAGCATCGCCGGGTCGGACTCGGCCGCCGCGTACTGTTCGAAGGACGTGAGCGCGTCCGAATAGTAGGACTCGTCCACGCGCATCGCGCTCGTCATCGCCGCCTGCGCGCGCAGCCACAGCGCCGCGCGCCTGAGCGCCTGTAAAGAGGTGCGGAACGCCTCGTCTTCGGGCACGGGCGACTTGTAATCGTCTATCAGCGCGAGCCCGCGCGTCGCGGCGGCGAGCGCGCCGCGGAAGTCGCGCCCCGCCGCTTCGAGCCCGGCCTTCTTCTCCGCCTCGTCCTTCGAGCGGTAGAACCTGTTGTAGGTCGCCGCGCCGCGCGAGTAGAGCGCGTTCGAGCGGTTGAGCCAGAAGGCGGGCTGGTTCGGGGCGGCGGCGATCCCCTCTTCGGAGAGCCGCACCGCCTCGTCGAAGCGCATCCCCAGAATCGCGTCGCGGGCCGCGGCGAACAGCGTGCGCAGGCGCGCGTCGGTGACGGCCTCGCTCAAGACCGGCTCGGGCGGGCTCGGCGCCGCGGGCGGCCTTTGAGGCGTGGTCTGAGAGGAGGCCGCGGGCGCCGCGGCGATGATGAAGAGCAGCAGGGCGATTAGCTTTCTCAAGAGGCTTTCTCCGTCGTCGTGAATCACGCGGCGTGCGCGCGGGGGCTGCGGCCCGTCCCGCGCACGACCTGATGGCATGAGGCGTTGACCACCCGGGCGTATATTGCCTCTTACGCGCGGCGAACTCAAACCGGAGTTCGGCCTCTCGGAGACGTAGCGCGCCCTACGCCTTCGGAAGGAGTCGGAGGCCCCGCCTCAGCGCCTCGACGGGATTCGTTAAAGCGGTTTTCATCCGGATGGGTATGGAGTGAGCTTTCAACACAGAGGCACAGAGGCACAGAGGCACGGCTTGTTGAGTTATATCGTATCAAGCCGTGTCTCTGTGCCTCTGTGTTAAATCGTTCCCGCTTACACTCAACTCCATAGCGCAATGAAGGCGGGAGGAGTGTTAACGGAGGCCGCCGATGAGCACCACGTCGTTGGTCTCGGCGCCGCGCGAGCAGACGAGTTGCTTGCCGTCGCGCGACCAGTCGAAGCGGAAGATGCGGTCGCTCTTAAAGTCGGTCAGACGTTTCGGCGGCCCGCCCGCCAGAGGCTGTAGCCAGACGTTGCCGACCCCGTCCGGCGCGTCCACGTAGGTCAGCCCCCGCCCGTCCGGAGTCCAGCGGATTTCGGCCCAAGTGTTCGTGGTCGGCGAGACTTCGAACGACTTGACCGGCTCGCCGCCTTCGATGGGGACGACGGCCAGCGCTATCGACTTCTTCTGCTCGTCGATGTGCCAGCAGGCGACGAATCTGCTGTCGGGCGAGACGGACGGCCACACGGCGACCTTGTTCGTCAGGCGCGAGGGCTCGCCGCCGCCCGAAGGTATCTTCCACAGCCCCGTCTCCCGCGTGTCGTCGGAGGTGTAGACCACCCAGCGCCCGTCCGGCGAGTAGTTGGGGAGGAAGTCGACCGCGGCGCCCGTGGTCATTTGCGTCGGGTTGCCGCCGTCGAGGTCGATCCTCCAAAGCTTGTTCCTGCCCGAGCGCTCGGAGGCGAAGACGACGTGGCGGCCGTCGGGCGAGACCGTGGGGTCGAAGTCGGCGCTGCGGTCGAAGGTCAGTTGCTTCTGGCCGCTGCCGTCCGCGTTCATGACCCAGATGTCCTGATTGCCGCTCAGGGTGGAGACGTAGACGACGCGGCCGTCCGGCGTCCAGGCGAAGCCCCAGTAGTCGTTGCTAGCCCCGTGCCCGGAGGTGACCTGCCGCGCGCGGGCCGCGTCACCCTCGGGCGCCACCCAGACGTAAGGGTGTATGTCGGACTGGACGGCGACGAGTGTCCTGGAGTCGGCCGTCAGGCTCATGCTCCGGTAGTTGCTCAGGTCGCTCGTGACCTTCTGCACGCGCCCGCCGGGGTACGAGACGTGCCAAATCTGAAACGGGCCGTAGGCGTTTTCGGAGACGGTCGTCAGCAGCCCGCTGCCGTCCGAGAGCCACTCTAACCGCTCGGCGTATTTCCACCTCTCGTTACTGATAGGCCGCTCCGCGCCGTCTTCGACGCGCGCCTCGACGAGTTGGGCGTAACGGTCTTCGGGCGAGACCGACACGGCGATGCAGGCGACCACCTTGCCGTCGGGCGACCAGACCGGCCGGTACAGGAAGTCGGGCCGCTTGCGCTTGACGAGGTCGCGCGCGTTGCCGCCGTCGAAGGCGTCGGCGACCGTCAGCACGACCGCGCCGTCCTCCTCGTGGCGCACGGCCGCGAACCGCCTCCCGTCGGGCGAAAGCCCTATCGGCCCCGTCATGTTCTCCAGAAGCTTCCGGGGCGTGCCGCCGGTCAAGGGTATCTGGTAGAGCGCCGGCCGCGTGCTCCCGTCCGTCTGCACGTAGTAGACGTAATCGCCGTCGCGCGAGAAGAACATGTCCAGGTAGAGGACGGGCGACGGGGCGATGACCTGGACGTGGCTGTTCGTCGCCACCTGCCTCAACCAGAGGCTCCGCTGCCGGGCCTCGTCCACCACGTAGACCACGTACTTCCCGTCGGGCGAGATGACGGCGTCTACGGCGTTACGCGTCGTGGTGAGCCGGTTGACCGTCGCCCCGCGCAGCAGGTTCAAGGACTCCGCGCCCGAACGACTCCGGCCCGCGTATGCGTAGATGCCCGCGGCGACGGCCGCCGCCAGAAGGGCCGCCAGAAGCGCGGGAAGCTTACGAGACCGGCGCCCGCCTTTAGCCTCCGCGCGGGGCGGCGCGGCGACTACCGCGGGCGCCTCCTCGACGGGTTCGTCGTCGCCGACACGGACGCCGTTCGTCGCCGCCCCGGCGCCGGGGTCGCCTTCCAGCACACGCACGTCCGCCACGAAGCGGTAACCGCTCCTGGGCACGGTCTCGATGTACAGGGGCTCCTTCCGGTCTTCGCCGAGGGCCTTCCTCAGCGTGGAGACGGTGAAGGTCAGGTTCCCCTCCTCCACGAAACTGTCGGGCCAGACCGCCTCCATCAAATCTCTCTTGCCCAGAAGGTGCCCGCCGTTCTCGACCAGCACCAACAGGAGGTCGAACACCTTCGGCGTCAGGGGCACGGGCTGGCCCTCCCGCGTCAGCACCCGCTCGGACGGGTTCAGCAGGAACGGCCCGAATCCGTATAAACGCTTGCCTTCGATGCCCTTAACCATTCTAAGAAATCCCTAAGAACTTTCTAAACGGGCGCACAGGACGTTCGCGCCGCCCGTCGCGTACGGTCGGCTCCGCGGTGGGCCGACGCGGCCCGCCGGGGGTTCAAAGCGCGGCCCGCAACGGGGCGGCGCCGTCAGAGCCGGAAACGTGTCCCGTCCGAAAGGAGTTCCCGATGAAACGCTCAGACATTCTTTGGCTGGCATTCCTCTTAATAACCGTCAACGCCGCTTCCGTCGCGGCGCGTCCGGCCGACCCGCAGGAGACGGGGACGGCCGCCAGTTACTACGACGTGGGCGTGAAGCGTCACGGCTCGGGCCGTTACGAAGAGGCCGCCGAAGCCTACCGCGAGGCGACCCGGCGCGACCCCGCCTTCGCCGAAGCCTACAACAACCTCGGCAACGTCTACGCCGAGATGGGCCGCTACGAAGAGGCCGTCGCGGCGCTCCGCCGGGCAATTCGCATCAGGCCCGACTACGCCACCGCACACCACAACCTGGGGGTCGCGTACGCCGACTCGGGCGACTACGTGCGTGCGGCCGAGGCTTTCAAGCAGGCCCTCAGACTGAGGCCGGGCTATTCCGCGACCTACAACAGCCTGGGCAAAGTGTACGTCAACTCGGGCCGGTTTGGTGAGGCCGCCGACGCCTTCGCGCGGGCCACGCGCCTTAACCCGGACGACGCAGAGGCGCGGCATAACTCCGGCTACGCCCTCTACAATCTGGGGCGCTACGGGAGAGCCGCCGACGATTTCAAGTCGGCGCTCCGCCTCAGAGTAGATTACGCCGCCGCTTACAACGGCCTGGGCCTGGCTTACACCGGGATGGGCCTCCACGCGGAGGCCGTGGAGGCGTTCGAGCAGGTCATACGCCTCAAGCCCGACGCCGCGGAGGCGCGTCTCAACCTGGGCGTGGCGTACCTCTCACTCGGCAGGCTGGACGCGGCGCTCGGCCAACACGCGGCGCTAAGCGACCTGAACCCCGCCCTGGCCGAAAGACTGTTCGAGGCCGTCCGACACCAAAAGCTGCTGGCCGTGACTCATAAATAGACGCGCGTCCCGGCGCGTGCGCGAAGGGGTGCCAAGTCGTGCGTTCTCTGCAATACTGCCCGAATGCCGGAGGCCGGTCTTAAAGGCTACGACGACGACCGCTACTTCACGCGCCTCGCCGCCGCTTACGTGCGCGGCAAGCTGGGCCGCGCAGCCCCGCCGCTCCCGCCCGAAGGGTTGATCGCGGCGGGGCTCGCGGCCGGCCTGCGCCTGCACAAGTTCAAGCGCAACGCGGAACTGCCGCGCGTCCGCAAAGTGCTCGGCGTCCTCCGCGGCCTCGCCCCGGCGAGCCTTCTGGATGTGGGCAGCGGGCGCGGCACGTTCCTCTGGCCGCTCCTCGACGCGTTCCCGTGGCTGGAGGTGACGGCCGTAGACCTCAACCCCGTGCGGGTCGCCGACATCGCGGCCGTGGGCGAGGGCGGCGTCTCGAACCTGCGCGCGCTGCGGATGGACGCCGAAGGGTTGGAGTTGGCGGACGGCTACGCTGACGTTGTCACCGCGCTCGAAGTGCTCGAACACCTCCCGTCGCCGCGGAAGGCGGCGGCCGAGGCCGTCCGCGTGGCGTGCAAGTACGTCGTCGCCTCCGTGCCCTCGAAGGAGGACGACAACCCGGAACACGTCAACCTCTTCGACGCGCGCGGCTTCGAGTCGCTGTTCCTCGACGCGGGCGCGCGGGGCGTGAAAATCGAGTACGTCCTCAACCACATGATCGCCGTGGTCAAGGTGTGAGGGCGTGACGTACCGGCTCCACAAATACCCGCGCACCCCCCACCTGACCGGCTCGCGCCTACAGCCCGGCGACGAAGACCTGCGCGTCGTCTCGCTCGAACACCTGAAGGGCTCGCGCGTCGTGGTAGAGGAGAAGCTCGACGGCGCGAACTCCGCCGTCAGCTTCGGCGAGGACGGGAGGCTTCTGCTCCAGAGCCGCGGGCACTTCCTCGACGGCGGGCCTCGCGAGAGGCACTTCGGGCTGTTGAAGGCCTGGGCCGGCTCAGTCCGGGCCGGGCTGTGGGAGGCGCTCGGGAGCCGCTACGTCATGTACGGCGAGTGGCTCTACGCCAAGCACACCATCTTCTACGACGCGCTGCCGCACTACTTCTTCGAGTTCGACGTGCTCGACAAGGCGACGGGCGAGTTCTTATCGACGGCGGCGCGCGGGGAGCTGTTGAGGGACGCGCCCGTCCTCTCCGCGCCCGTCCTCTACACGGGCGACGCGCCGGGTGCGGCGCAACTCGCCGCGCTCGTCAGGCCCTCGGCCTTCCAGTCCGCGCGCTGGCGCGAGTCGCTCGCGGAGGTCTGCATCTCGCGGGGGCTGGACGCGGCCCGCGCGCTGCGCGAGACGGACTCGGCCGGATTGATGGAAGGGCTCTACATTAAAGTCGAAGACGGGGTGCGCGTGAACGAGCGTTTCAAGTTCGTGCGCCCGGGCTTCACGCAGGCCGTGGACGACTCGGGCGAACACTGGCTGAACCGGCCGGTCATCCCCAACCGACTGCGCGAGGGTATCGACCTCTTCGCAACGCACGTATGACTGACGAATTTCCCTGGTGCCCGACTAAGCCCGACGACGCCCCCGACTGGGAGAGGATCGAGCACGAGTTCCCACAGCTCAGGCGGATGGAGGGCTGCCCGCAGGACAGCACACACCACGCCGAGGGGGACGTGCTCGTCCACACGCGGATGGTGGTCGAGGCGCTGACCTCTCTGCCGGCGTGGCGCGCTCTGCCGCGCGGCGAGCGCGAGGTCGTCTTCACGGCGGCGCTGCTTCACGACGTGGCGAAGCCCGACTGCACGAGAGTCGAAGACGGACGCATCACCAGCCGCGGCCACTCGAAGCGCGGCGCCATCACGGCGCGCACGCTCCTCTGGGGCATGGACGCGCCGTTCGAGGCGCGCGAGCAGGTCGCCGCCCTCATCCGCTTTCACCAGATACCTTTCTTCCTCATCGACAAGCCGGACGGCCGTCGGACTCTGTACGAGGTCAGCCAGACGGCGCGCTGCGACCTGCTGGCGCTCGTCGCCGAGGCGGACGCGCGCGGACGCGTCTGCGCCGACTCGCAGAGGCTGCTCGACAACATCTCGCTCTTCACGCAGTACGCCGAAGAGCACGACTGCCTCAAAGGGCCGCGGCGGTTCCCGAACGACCACAGCCGCTTCCTCTACTTCCGCAAAGAGGGGCGCGACCCCGACTACCCCGCGTACGACGACACGGCCTGCGAGGTCGTCATGATGTCGGGGCTGCCCGGCGCCGGCAAAGACTTCTGGGTCGCGGAGAATCTCCCGGGCCGGCCCGTCGTCTCGCTCGACGCGCTGCGCCGCGAGATGAAGGTCTCGCCGACGGAGAACCAGGGGCCGGTGGTGTCGAGGGCGAGGGAGGCGGCGCGCGAACACCTGCGGAAGGGGCGGCCCTTCGTGTGGAACGCCACCAACGTCAGCCGGCAGATGCGGGAACTCTCCGTCAACCTCTTCGCCGCCTACAACGCGCGCGTGCGCATCGTCTACGTCGAGGCCCCGGAGGCGCGCCTCTTCGCGCAGAACCGCGAGCGCGCCGACCCCGTCCCGGCGGAGGTCATCCGCAAACTCACCGCGCGCTGGGAAGTCCCCGACCCGACCGAGGCCCACCGCGTGGATTGGGTGACCGAGACCCCTGGCTCCGCCTCGATCTTAACCTTCTGAACGTCCGCCCGCCGGCCTTCCCTTTTTCTTAGAACTTTATCGGCGCCGGTTCGTAACTATATACCTTGTGCTTCTACATGTGCCGGTGTTATATGTAGAAGCAGGAGGTAACGTTGATGACCCCGACCAAGTCTGATCTTCCGCAGGGCACGTTGGACCTGTTGATTCTGAAGGTGGTCGCGCTGGGGCCGGTGCACGGGTACGCGATTGCGCAGCGCCTCGACCAGGCGTCGCGCGGGGTGGTGCAGGTGCCGCAGGGCTCGCTCTACCCGGCGCTGCACCGGCTGGAGAACCGCGGGCTGCTGGCGGCCGACTGGAAGGCGACCGAGACCGGGCGCGAGGCCAAGTTCTACCGCCTGACGCGCAAGGGCAAGTCGCAGCTCGAAACCGAGGCCGCGGGCTGGGCGCGCCTCGCCGAGGCCGTCACCCTCATTCTCAACCTGTCCGAAGCCTGAGCGTCAAACCCTCTGAAGGAGAATTCCCCATGAAGTGGTGGCACCGCCTGTTGCGCCGAAGGAAACTTGACGAGGAACTCGAAAAGGAGCTGAGCTTCCACCTGGAGCAGCACACGAGCGATCTGGTCGAGCAGGGCTACAGCCCCGGGGAGGCGCGGCGGCGGGCGCGCATCGCCCTCGGCGGCCCGGAGCAGGTGAAGGAGATGTGCCGCGACGCGCGCGGGACGCGCTGGCTCAACGACCTGCTGCGCGACCTGCGCTACGGCGTGCGCATCCTGGCGAAGCAGCCCGGCTTCACCCTGGTCGCCGTGCTGACGCTGGGGCTCGGGATAGGCGTCAACACGGCCATCCTGAGCGCGGTGAACGGCTTCATCCTGCGGCCGCTGTCGGCGGACAGGCCGGAGGAGTTGATGGCCCCGTACTGGGGGAGGAAGGCGGACGCGCAGGTCTGGGAGCGCTTCTCCTACGCGAACTACCAGGACGTGCGCCGGCAGAACAAGAGCTTCACGGACCTCTGCGCGTTCACCTGGGCTTCGGCGGGCATGAGCGCCGGCGACAGCCACAACGCCGTCGGCGGCGAGCGCGTCGAGGTCGTCTGGGGCGAGCTGGTCAGCGGCAACTACTTCGACGTGATGGGCGTCAAGCCGATACTCGGGCGCGGCTTTCTGCCCGAGGAAGACAGCACGCCGAACACGCACCCGGTCGTCGTGCTGAGCCATTACTCTTGGCAGCGGCGCTTCGACGCCGACCCGGCCATCGTGGGCAAGTCGGTCTTCCTCAACGGCACGGCCTTCACCGTCGTCGGCGTCATGCCGGAGTCGTTCCTCGGCTCGGTCTTCTACTTCCGGCAGGGCTACTGGGTGCCCTTGATGATGGCGCAGAAGTTCAGCCGCCGCCCGGAGTGGAGGACGGACCGCAACTACCAGACGGTCAACCTGTACGGCCGCCTGAAGCCCGGCGTGACGATGCGGCAGGCCGAGGCGGACTTGAACCTGTTGGCCGAGGAGCTGGGCAGGCTCTACCCGAAAGAGAACGGCGACACCAAAATCCAGCTCAGGACGGAGCTGGACGGGCGGTACGAGGGCGCGACGAGGGTCATGAGGTACGGCGGCGTGCTGGCCCTGTTCATCTCGGGCCTCGTGCTGCTGCTGGCCTGCGCCAACGTGGCGAACCTGATGCTGGCGCGGGCGGCGACTCGCTCGCGGGAGATAGGGATTCGTCTGGCGATAGGCGCGAGCCGCGGGCGCATCGTGCGGCAACTGCTGACGGAGAGTCTGCTGCTGGCGCTGGTGGGCGGCCTTCTGGGCTGGGCGTTCGCGTACGCCGGGGCGGGCTGGGCGCAAGCCTCCTTCCCGCCGGTGCCGTACCCGGCCAACTTCGACCTCGCGCCGGACGGCTACGTGTTGAAGTGGATGCTGGCGGTCTCTCTGGTGACGGGCGTGATGTTCGGGCTGGCCCCGGCGCTGCTCTCCTCGCGCACCGACCTCGTCAACGTCATCAAAGGGGGCGCGGCGCAGCCGCCGCACGGCCGCCGCCGCTGGAACGTGCGCGGCGTGCTGGTGGTCGCGCAGGTCACGATCTCGCTCGTCGTGCTCATCTGCGCGGGGCTCTTCATCCGCAGCCTCGGCATGATTCGCCAGACCGACCCGGGCTTCCGCAGCGAGAACCTGGTCACGATGATGATTAACCTCGACCTGCTGGCCTACGACCAACAGTCCGCGCTGCGTTTCTTCCCGGAGCTACAGCGCCGCGTCGAGGCGCTGCCCGGCGTGCGGGCGGCGGCGCTCGCCAGCGAGATGCCGCTCATGGACAGCCGGCAGTCGCGCGGCCCCGTGGTGAAGGAGGGCGAGCTGGACCCGCCGCCGAACCAGGGCGTCATCTCCGAGTGCAGCCTCGTCACGCCGAAGTATTTCGAGGCGCTGCGGATGCCCCTCGTGCGCGGGCGCGACTTCACAGACCGCGACGACATGGACGCGCCCCGCGTCGTCGTCGTCAACCAGGCGTTCGCGCGCCGCTTCTACGGCGGCGAGGAGGAGGCGATGGGGAAGCGCTTCCGCTTCGCGCAGGGCACGCCGCTGATGGAGATCGTCGGCATCGCGCAGGACGGGCACTACGACTCCCTGTATCAGGATCACCAGCTCTACATGTTCCTCCCCGTCTACCAGCACCCGCGCGCGCGGATGACTCTGCTGGTCGGCGCGCAGTCGGCCGGCGACTTGCAGGGGTTGGTGGAGAGGGCGCGCCGCGAGATCGCGCAGATGGACGCGCGGCTGCCCGTGTTCGGCGTGATGATGGCGGAGGAGAACCTGTCGCTGGCCTTCTGGGGGCCGCGCGTGGCGGCGGGGATGGCCTCGACGTTCGGGGTGCTCGCGCTGGCGCTGGCGACGATGGGGCTCTACAGCGTGATGACGTACACGGTCAGCCAGCGCACGCACGAGATCGGCATCCGGATGGCGCTCGGCGCGGCGGTGCGCGACGTGGTGCGGCTGGTCGTGGGGCAGGGGATGCGGATGGCTCTGGTCGGCGTCGTGCTGGGGCTGGCGGGCGCGTTCGCGATGACGCGCGTGCTGGCGAGCCTGCTGCTGGGGGTGGCGCCGACCGACTTCGTCACCTTCGTCGGCGTGCCGCTGCTGCTGGTCGTCGTCGCCCTGCTGGCCTGCTACATCCCGGCGCGCCGCGCGGCCCGCGTCAACCCGCTGGTGGCGCTGCGCCACGACTGAGCCGACTCACGCACGAGGAGGGTGAGGATGACGGACTCGCGTTGTTGGGGCTCCCCCGCCGCGTCGGCGAGGGAGTGCTCAACGCGGCGCTCGGCCTGATAGCGACGTCGGGGCTGCTCTGGTTGGGGACGGCCCCGGGCCGCGCGCCGGACGCGGCGGCCGTGTACGCGGCCGCCGCGTCCCCCCTTAAGCTGCAAGGCTGGGGCGCGCCCGTCCGTTGAGCGTCAACGGAAGATAAGTTTGACACGGAGACACGGAGACACAGCTTGATGCGATATTGCTCCGAGCTGTGTCTCCGTGTCTCCGTGTCTCTGTGTCCGACGCCTCTCCGCTCACTCGGCGGCGGCGAGGAGTTCCGAGACGGTGACGAAGCGGTAGCCCTCGCGCGCCAGCCCTTCGACGATGAGGGGGACGGCCTTCATCGTCTCGGCGCGGCTCGGGTACATGACGTGGAGGAGGATGATCGAGCCCGGCCGCGTCCTGTTCAGGACGTGCCGCGCGATGGCCGCGGCGTCGGCGTCGGCCGCGAGCTCAGAGTCGGGCTCGACGTCCCATGTGATGGTCTTCCGGTCGTGCCTCGAAAGGTAGAGGGGGAGCGCCAGAAGCTTCTTGCCGTAGGGCGGGCGGAAGTGAATCGGGCCGGCATACCCGGCCGCCCTGATGAGCTCGTCCGTGCGCTCGACCTCGCGCCGGACGTAGGAGGGCGTGACGAAGACCATCCGCTCGTGCGAGTAGGAGTGGTTGCCCAGCTCGTGCCCGGCGGCGACGAGGTCGCGCGCCGCGTCCGGGTTCCGCTCAAGCTCCCCGCCCGTGACGAAGAAGGTGGCGCGCACGCCCCTCTCGCCCAGGATGCGGAGCACCTCCGCCGTCCCTTCGCGCGTCGGCCCGTCGTCGAAGGTGAGCGCGACGAGCGGCTGCGGGGTCTCCACCCTCGGCACGATGCGGCCGAAGAACTGGAACGTCCGCGACTTGCTCAACTGCCACAGCGCCGCCGCCCCGCACAGGAGGGCGAGGAAGAAGACGGCCGCCAGGTACGCCTTCCTCACGACGGTTCAGACCTCGGCCGCAGCTCGTCCGCGGTCGGCGGCTCGAAGACCTTCCACCAAGCGTCGAGCTGCGTTTCGCTGACGCGAAAGGTGCCGGGGGGCGGCTCCGCGTTGCGCCCCGCGAGCCGCGCCGACAACTCCTCGCGGGGCACATCGAGGAAGAGCACTTCGGAGCCGGCGCCGAGCGCGGCGGCCCGCGCGCGGAACTCTTCGCGCTCCGCGCGCGACCAGAAGCCGAAGTCGAGCACGACGTTGACGCCGAGGCTTAGCGCACGCACCGCCATCTCCCACTGCAAGGACTCGACGGGGTCGCGGCACCAGTCGAGCGCGGGCGGCGTGAGCTTCGGCCCGTAGAGCCGCGCGATCCACTCGTCGGGCGTCAGGCGCAGCGCGTCGCGCTCGCGCTCGATACGCTTCGCGAGCGTCGTCTTGCCCGCGCCCGGCAGGCCGCACATCAGAAAGAGCGTCGCCATCCCACCTCCGCCGCCCGGAAGAACCGCCTCGTGAGCGTGAGAGCTTATCACGCCGCGCCGCGCGCGCGCCTCACTTGTGTGCGGCGGGGCGGGTGGCTGTACAATGTCGGCACAATGAAACTCAGGAAGGGTGGCCTCTGGGCCGGGCTCCTGCTCGTGGCCGCCGCGCTAGTCTGGCCCGTCCGGACGTTCGCGCGCGCGGGCGAGACGTTGCCGCTCGCGGGCGTGTGGCGCTTCGCGCTCGACCGCGACGACGCCGGAGCCCGCGAGCGCTGGTTCGAGCGCGACCTGCCGCAGACGATACAACTGCCCGGCGTCTTGCAGGCTCAAGGCTACGGCGACGAGGTGAGCACGCGGACGCCGTGGGTGCTCTCGCTCTACGACCGCTTCTGGTTCCTGCGCGAGGAGTACGAGGCTTACACGCGGCCGGGCGCGGTCAAGGTACCTTTCCTCTCGCAGCCGCCGCGCCACTACGTCGGCGTCGCCTGGTATCAGCGCGACGTGGACATCCCCGAGGCGTGGCGCGGCCGTAGGGTCGTCCTCTTCATGGAGCGCCCTCGCTGGGAATCGACCGTGTGGGTTGACGGGAACCGGACGGGCTCGGACAACAGCCTCGTCGCGCCGCACGAGTTCGAACTCGGCCGGCTTGAGCCGGGCCGCCACCGCCTGAGCGTGCGCGTCAACTCTTCGATGCTGATGCCCTACCGCCCCGACGCGCACAGCGTCTCGGACTCGCTCGCCGGCAGTTGGAACGGCGTCGTCGGGAGGATCGAGTTGAGTTCGACGGGCGCGGTCTGGATTGAAGACGCGCGCGTCTTCCCGAACGTCCGGACGAAGACCGCGTTGATCGAAGTCCGCGTCGGAAACGCCAGTGGGCGCGGGGGCCGCGGGACGCTCTCGGCGGGCGGCGCGCAGGCGCCCGTCGAGTGGGACGAGAAGGGCGGCGGGGCGCGGCTCGAAGTGTCGCTCGGGCGCGACGCGAAGACCTGGGACGAGTTCGGCCCGGCCTTACAGAAGTTGACGCTCAGGCTTCAGGGCGACTCGTTTGACGAGAGTAAAGAACTATCCTTCGGCCTCGTCGAGTTCAAGACCGAAGGCAATGACTTCGTCGTCAACGGCCGGAAGACCTACCTGCGCGGCACGCACCACGGCGGCGACTTCCCCCTGACGGGCTACCCGCCGACGGACGTCGAATACTGGCGCCGCATCCTCCGCGTCAACAGGGAGTGGGGCATCAACCACGTCCGCTTCCACTCCTTCTGCCCGCCCGAGGCCGCCTTCACGGCGGCCGACGAGCTGGGCGTCTACCTCCAGCCCGAGCCCGGCATGTGGAATGAGATTAGTCCGGGCACGGAGATGGAGAAGATGCTCTACGCGGAGACCGAGCGGATGATTCGCGCCTACGGCAACCACCCCTCCTTCGTGCTGCTCTCGGCGAGCAACGAGCCGAAGGGCCGCTGGAAGCAGTCGCTCCCGCGTTGGGCCGAGCACTTCCGGGCCGAAGACCCGCGCATCCTCTACACGACCGGCACGGGCCACACCGACCGCGAGATTCCAGACCCGGAGGAGGGCGCCGACTACCTCGTCGTCCAGCGCCTCGGCGAGAAGATGCTGCGCGGGCAGTCCGCCTGGTTCGGGCGCGACTACCGCGCCTCGCTCGCGGGGATAAAGATTCCGGTCCTCTCGCACGAGCCGGGGCAGTGGGTCGCCTACCCCGACTACTCCGTCATCGACAAGTTCAAGGGCTACGCGCGGCCCGGCAACTACGAAATCTTCCGCGACTCACTCGCGGCGCACGGGCTGCTCCCGAAGAACAGGCAGTTCGCGTGGGCGTCGGGCCGCTACCAGCTCGCCTGCTACAAGGAGGAGATCGAGGCCAACCTGCGCACGCCCGGGCTCGCGGGCTTTCAACTCTTAGACCTGCACGACTACACCGGGCAGGGCACGGCGCTCGTCGGACTGCTCGACCCCTTCTGGGAGCCGAAGGGCTACGCCACCCCGAAGGAGTTCCGCCGCTTCAACTCCGAGACCGTCTCGCTCGCGCGCCTGACCAAGCGCGTCTTCACCCCCGACGAGACGCTGGAGGCGTTGGTCGAGGTGGCGCACTACGGCGCCGCGCCTCTGAACAATGCGGCGCCGTCGTGGAAGGTCATCGACGCGCGCGGCGCGGCGGTCGCGGGCGGGCGCTGGCCCGCGCGGACGATTCCCGTCGGGAAGAACACGCCGCTCGGGCGCGTCACCGTCGACCTCTCGAAGCTCGCCGCGCCGCGGCAGTACAAGCTCGTCGTGGGCATCAAGGGCGCGGCGGCCGAGAACGACTGGAACTTCTGGCTCGAACCCCCCGACTCCGACGTAGACCCCGCGCCCGGCCTGCTTCTGACGCGTAGCTGGGACGAGGCCGAGGCGAAGCTGGCGGAAGGCGGCAAGGTGCTCTACGTCCCGCGCCGCGCAGACCTCGACTGGACGAGCCCGCCGCTCGACGACGTGCCGGTCTTCTGGAACCGCCTGATGGGGCCTGCGTGGGGCCGCATGCTCGGCCTGTTGAGCGACACGCGCCACCCCGCGCTCGCACGGTTCCCGACCGAGGCCAACTTCGACTGGCAGTGGGCCGAGATCGTCCGCGGCGCGCGCGCCGTCAACCTCGGCCGCCTGCCGCCCGCGCTTGAGCCAATCGTCTGGGCCATCGATGACTGGAACCGCAACTACAAGCTCGGCCTCCTCTTCGAGTGCCGCGTCGGCCGCGGACGCCTGCTGGTGAGCGGCGCCGACATCGAGACGGGGCTCGACGCGCGGCCCGCCGCCAGACAGTTGCGGCGTTCGCTCCTCGCCTACATGGCCTCGCCGCGCTTCCGCCCGGCCGTCGCGGTGCGCGCGGAAGAGCTGCGCGGCCTGCTCTTCGACACGCGCGTCATGCACAAGCTCGGCGCCGAAGCGAAGGGCGAGTCGCAGCCCGCGAACCCGGCCTCGAACGCCGTCGACGGCGACCCGAACACCTTCTGGCTCGCGGGCGACGCGAAGAAGGGGCCGAAGCACCCGCACCGACTGTCGGTCAGCTTCGTCAAGGCCGTCCCCGTCTCCGGCCTCGTCCTCATGCCGCGCCAGAACCACCGCGAGCACGAGGGCGACATACGCGGCTACGTCGTCGAGACGAGCGACGACGGCGAGAGCTGGCGCGAGGTCGCGCGCGGCGAACTCGTCTCGACCTTCGAGCCGCAGCGCGTGACCTTCCCGCGGACGTTCGACGTGCGCCACCTGAGACTCACCGCGCTCGGCGGCTTCGGCACGGACGTGACGGCCGCGCTCGCCGAGCTGGCCGTCGTCTACGCCGGCCCGAAGCTCCCCGAAGACGCGGACGACGCGCCCGCGTACAAGCGCAGCCGCACCGCCACCCCCGACATCGACGAAGGCACCCCCGCCGCGCAGCCGACCCCGGCCCCCGCGCGCAGGCGGCGGAGGCCGTAGAGTTATGTCTTCTTACTTGAGTCTTAGAGTGAGGGGCGTTTCACCACAGAGACACAGAGGGCTCAGAGGAAGCACAGAGTTCAACCCTCCGTGCCCCCTCCGTGTCCTCTGTGCCTCTGTGGTTAACCGCCCCCTGCGCAACACTCAGGCGACGATGACATCCGCGCGCAGGGCCGTAACGCTGTTCGGTCTGCTGTTCCTGCTCGCGTGCGCACGACCGGCCGCGGCGCAGGAGTCCGGTTGGGTGAGCGAGGCGGGCCGCGCGGGCGACTTCGAGCTTGTGCGCAAGGGGCGCGCGGCAGACGTGCTCGTCTCGGCCGAGGACTTTAAAGTCGTGCGCCTCGCGGCAGGCGACCTCGCGGCCGACGTGGAGCGCGTGACGGGCGTACGCCCGGCCGTGCGCGCGGAGGCGTCGAGGCTTTCGACTCACGCCGTGCTCGTCGGGACGCTCGGCAAAAGCACTTTCATCGACAGGCTCGCGGAGGAGGGGAAGCTCGACGCGAAGGGTCTGCGCGGCAAGTGGGAGAGTTTTTTAATCGCGACGGTCAAAGACCCTCTGCCCGGCGTGCGCCTGGGGCTGGTCGTGGCGGGCAGCGACCGGCGCGGGACGGCCTACGGCGTCTACGAGCTGTCGCAGGCCGCGGGCGTCTCGCCGTGGTACTGGTGGGCCGACGTGACGCCCGCGCGCAGGCGCGAGTTGTTCGTCGCGGCCGGCGCACGCCGCTTCGGGCCGCCTTCGGTGAAGTACCGCGGCGTCTTCCTCAACGACGAGGACTGGGGGCTGCAACCGTGGGCGGCGAAGACCTTCGAGCCCGAGACGGGCGACGTGGGGCCGAAGACCTACGCGCGCCTCTTCGAGCTGCTGCTCCGCCTCAAGGCCAACACGGTCTGGCCCGCGATGCACGAGGTGACGCGCGCCTTCAACGCCGACCCGCGCAACGCCGCGGTCGCGGACGACTACGCCGTCGTGACGGGCTCGTCGCACGCCGAGCCGATGCTCAGGAACAACGTCGGCGAGTGGAAGGAAGACCCGCACGACTACGACTACACGAAGAACGCGGAGGGCGTGCGCCGCTACTGGGAGGAGCGCGTGCGCGAGAACGGCCGCTACGAGAACCTCTACACGCTCGGCATGCGCGGCATCCACGACAGCGCCATCCAGGGGCCGAAGACCCCCGCCGAGCGCGTCAAACTTCTTGAGCAAATCTTCGCCGACCAGCGCGCCCTGCTCGCGCGCCACGTCAACCCCGACGTGACGCGAGTCCCGCAGGTCTTCATCCCTTACAAGGAAGTCCTGACGGACTACCGCGGGGGCTTGAAGGTTCCCCCGGACGTGACCGTCGTCTACACCGACGACAACTTCGGCTACATACGCTCGTTCCCTTCGGAAGCGGAGAGGGCGCGGCCGGGCGGCTTCGGCGTCTACTACCACGTCTCCTATCTGGGCCGCCCGCTCTCCTACCTCTGGCTGGAGACGACGCCGCCCGCGCTCGTCTGGGAGGAGATGTCGAAGGCTTACGCGAACGGCGCGCGCCGGTTCTGGGTGCTCAACGTCGGCGACCTCAAGCCGGCCGAGGCCGTCACGGAGTTCTTCATGCAGACGGCCTGGGACGCCTCGCGCTGGCGCCGCGACAACCTGCCAGACTTCTTAAGGCGGTGGGCGGCCCGCGAGTTCGGCGCGTCGAATGCGGAAGAGGCCGCGTCGGTGTTGGGCGGGTACTACCGGCTCGGCTTCGCGCGCAAGCCCGAGCACTTGCAGTGGCACCTGCCAGGCGAGCCGTACGTGCCGGGCGAACTGACGCACGACGACTACGGCGACGAGGCGGCGGCGCGGCTCGACGCGTACGACTCTCTGATGTCGCGCGCCTCTAACCTCCACGCGAAGATTCCGTCGCCGCTGAAGGAGGCGTACTACCAGCTCGTCCTCTACCCCGTCCGCTGCGCCGCGTTCGCCAACCGCCGCGTCTTCGCCGCGGAGAAGGCCGCCCGCTACGCCTCGCAGGGGCGCACGTCCGCGGGCCTCTGGGCGAAGCAGGCGCAGGAAGCCGACCGGCTCGCCGACGCGGAGACGTTCTTCTACAACGACAAGCTCTCGGGTGGTAAGTGGCGCCACATCATGTCGCGCGAGATGGGGCCGGGGCAGTGGAAGGGCATGAGGAGCACGCCGCCCGAAATCCCGCCCGCGGTGTCGGGTATGAGAGTGCCGGAGGCGGCCGGGCTCGGCGTGGCAATAGAAGGCCGCGCCGCGCCGTTGCGCGAAGGCGAGGCGGACGCGGCGCTGCCCGCGTTGGACGCGTACACGCGCGGCTCGCGCTTCGTAGACATCTTCAACACGGGGCGCGCGCCGGCCCCTTGGGTCGCGCGCACGAACGAGGGCTGGATTAAGCTGAGCCCCGCGCGCGGCGACCTGCGCGCGGACGCGCGCGTGCTCGTCTCGGTCGATTGGGCGCGTGCGCCGAAGGGCGAGAGGGTCGAGGGGACGGTTGAGATAGAGGGCGCGGGCGCGAGGCGCACGTTGAAGGTTCCCGTCTTCAACCCCGCGTCGCCGCGCCCCGAAAGCCTCAAGGGCTTCGTCGAGTCGGGCGGCGTCGTCTCCGTCGAGGCCGAGCACTTCGACGCGAAGACGGATCGCGCGGGCGCGGCGTGGCAGGTCATCCCGGGGCTGGGTCGCACGGGCGACTCCGTGGCCGTCTTCCCCGAAGACGCCCCGAGCGTCGAGCCGGCGCGCGCGGCGCGCGCAGCGCCCTCGCTCGAATACCGCCTGCACCTCTTCCGCGCGGGCGAGTTCGAGCTGACGTTCTACCTCCTGCCCACACACCCCGTGCGCGGCGCGGCGGGGCTGCGCTTCGCCTACTCGGTAGACGGCGCGGGGCCGCGCGAGCTGGCCGCGGGCGCGGGCGTCGAAGTCACCTCGAAGGAGTGGGCGCGGAACGTCCTGAGCGCGACGACGAAGGTCAGCACCACCGTCAAGCTCGGCGCCCCCGGCGCGCACGTCCTCAGAATCTACATGCTCGACCCCGGCGTCGTGCTCGACAAGATCGTCCTGAACACCGGCGGCCTGCGGCCGAGCTACCTCGGCCCGCCCGAGACCAGAGTCGTTTCGAGGTAGCCGGGCAGTACCACCCGCGGTAGCGGGTGGGCCTTTGTTATGCGTCGCTCCCGATTAACAAAGGCCCACCCGCTACCGCGGGTGGTTCCGACCCGGTCGTGGAGGAGGAGAATCAATGTCGAGTTCGGCCCCTGGCCGTGTGTGGTTCTGTTTCCTATTCGCGGCGTGTGCCGTCTTCGCCTTCGCGCGCGTGACCGCGGCGCAGGTCTCGCCGCGGAGCCGCGAGCCGTTCAACGACGGGTGGCGGTTTCAGAAGGACGACCCGCCGGGGGCCGCGGGGCGCCTGAGCTACGAGAAGATCAAGGAGAGCGTGACGGCGACGGGAGGCGAGTTCGTCGCGGGCGCGTCGAAGTCCGTCAGAGCGGACGAAGCCCTCGGCGCGGATGTCGCGTACACGCGGCGCGAGTTCGACGACGGGGGCTGGCGCCGACTCGACCTCCCGCACGACTGGGGCGTCGAAGGGCCTTTCAGACAGGAGTACCCGGGCGAGACGGGGAAGCTCGCGTGGTGGGGCGTCGGCTGGTATCGCAAGCACTTCGAAGTCCCGGCCGGCGATAAGGGTAAGCAACTCTACCTCTCCATCGACGGCGCGATGTCATACGCGACCGTCTGGCTCAACGGCCGCTTCGTCGGCGGCTGGCCCTACGGCTACGCCTCTTTCCGACTCGACCTCACGCCCTTCGTCGAGTACGGCGCCGGGAACGTCTTGGCGATTCGCCTCGACAACCCGCCCGACTCTTCGCGCTGGTATCCCGGCGGCGGCATCTACCGCAACGTCTGGCTTGAGAAGACCGCGCCCGTCCACGTCGCGCACTGGGGCACTTACATCACGACGCCGGAAGTCACGCCGCAGTCCGCGACCGTGAGCGTCAGGGCTACGCTCGACAACGATTCCGGCGCGGGGGCGAACGTCACCGTCAGGACGCGCGTGTACGAACTCACGCCCGGCGGGAGGAAGTCCGCGCGGCCCGTCGCCGTTACCGACCCCGCGAGCCTCAGTCTGCCCGCCGGCTCGCAGGCGGGGCGCGACGCGGGCGCACGCGTCGCCAGCCCGAAGCTGTGGAGCCCCGCGCGGCCGAGCCTCTACGCGGCCGTCACGACCGTCGAGCAGGAGGGCAAGACCGTCGACAGTTACGAAACGACCTTCGGCATCCGCGCCGTCAAGTTCGACGCGGCGCGCGGGCTCCTCGTCAACGGCGAGCCCGTCGAGATCAAGGGCGTCTGCAACCACCACGACCTCGGCGCGCTCGGCGCGGCCGTCAACCGGCGCGCGCTCGAACGCCAGCTCGAAATCCTGAAGGAGATGGGCGTCAACGCCGTCCGCACGAGCCACAACCCGCCCGCGCCCGAACTGCTCGACCTCGCCGACCGCATGGGCCTGCTCGTGATGGACGAGGCGTTCGACGCGTGGCGCCGCTCGAAGAAGAAGAACGACTACCACCTGCTCTTCGACGACTGGCACGAGAAGGACTTGCGCGCGCTCGTGCGGCGCGACCGCAACCACCCTTCGGTCATCCTCTGGAGCACGGGCAACGAGATCGGCGAGCAAGGCACCCCCGAAGGGCACGGGCTGTCCGAACAGCTCTCGCGCATCGTCCGCGAGGAAGACCCGACGCGCCCCGTGACCGCGGGCGCCAACAACACGGGCGCCGGCTACAACGGCTTCCAGAAGACGTTGGACGTGTTCGGCTACAACTACAAGCAGCAGGAGTACGGCAAGTTCCGCGAGAAGAACCCGGGCGTCCCGCTCTACGGCAGCGAGACGGCCTCGACCGTCAGCTCGCGCGGCGAATACTTCTTCCCCGTCGAGGAGGAGAAGGACAAGGGCAAGGCCGACTTCCAGGTCAGCTCCTACGACCTCTACGCGCCGCGCTGGGCGACGACGCCCGACACGGAGTTCAGGGGGCAGGACGAGAACACTTTCGTCGCGGGCGAGTTCGTCTGGACGGGCTTCGACTACCTCGGCGAGCCGACGCCCTACAACGCAGACGCCTCGAACCTGCTCAACTTCTCCGACCCGTCCGAGCGTTCGCGCATGGCGGAGGAGTTGAAGGCGCTCGGCAAAATCCGCGTGCCCTCGCGCAGCTCCTACTTCGGCATCGTTGACCTCGCCGGCTTCAAAAAAGATCGCTTCTACATTTATCAAGCGCGCTGGCGCCCCGACCTGCCGGCGGCGCACATCCTGCCGCACTGGAACTGGCCGGGGCGCGAGGGGCAGTTGACGCCCGTCCACGTCTACACCTCGGGCGACGAGGCGGAGCTGTTCCTCAACGGCCGCTCGCTCGGCCGGAAGAGGCGCGGGGCTTTCGAGTACCGCCTGCGCTGGGACGAGGTCAAGTACGAGCCGGGCGAGGTGCGCGTCGTCGCGTATAAGAGCGGGAGGCGCTGGGCCGAAGACGTGGTGCGGACGACGGGGCCGGCCGCGCGCCTGACGTTGAAGGCCGACCGGGCGAGCATCGACGCCGACGGCTCCGACCTCTCGTTCGTCACGGCGAGCGTGGCAGACCGCGCGGGGCTCACCGTCCCGCGCACGAAGAACCGGATTCACTTCGAAATCTTCGGCCCCGGCGAGATAGTCGCCGTGGACAACGGCGACGCCACCAGCCACGAGTCGTTCCGGTCGAAGGAGCGCGCCGCCTACAACGGCCTCTGCCTCGTCGTCGTCCGCTCGAAGGCGGGCGCGCCGGGCTCCATCAAACTCCGCGCCTACTCCGAGGGTCTGAAGTCGGCCGACGTGACCGTCCGGAGCAGGCGCGCACGCTGAAGAATGTTTGAGATGAAGAAGACCAAGCACGGGCCGGCAGGAATATTAATCGCCGTCGTCGCGCTCGCCGCGTTGACGGGGCTCTCTTTCTTAAGGCGCGCGCCCGCGGCATCGGCGGCGGGCGCGTTTGAAGATGACGCGGTCGTCATCGACTTCTCGCACGCGGGTTACGGCGGGGGCGGCGTGCGTGTGCCGTCCGTGCCCGGCGCGCTGCGCGTGCGGCCGACCGGGGGCGACGACACGGCGCTGATACAGGCGGCGCTCGACCGGGTCGCTTCGATGCCCGAGACCGCGCAGGGACTCCGCGGCGCCGTGCTGCTCGAACACGGCAGGTTCCGCGTCGCGGGGCGGCTCCGGCTCCGGGCGTCCGGCGTCGTACTGCGCGGGGGAGGGGCTAAGTTAACGACCGTCGTCGCCACGGGGCAGGGCCGCCGCACGCTCGTCGAGGTCGGCGGGGACGGGCCGCCGTCGGCGGGCGCGGCCGTGCGCGTGACGGACGAGAAGGTGCCCGCGGGCGCTCTCTCTCTGACGCTTGAGAACGTCGAGGGGCTCGCGGCCGGCGACCGCGTCGTCGTCCGGCGGCCGAGCACGAGGGAGTGGATAGAGGCGCTCGGCATGAACAAGGCCGAGGGCGCCTTCGCAGACCAGCGCCTGCACTGGACGTCCGGCTCGCGCGACCTCGTCTGGGACAGAGTCATTAAGGAAGTTGACGGCGGGGCGAGGCGCGTCACGCTCGACGCGCCCGTCACGACCGCTCTCGAACGTCGCTACGGCGGCGGGACGCTGGCGAAGGTCAGCGCGAACGTGCCCGCGAGTCGCGTCGGCGTCGAGGGGCTGACGTTGGAGAGCGAGTTCGAGCGCTCGAACCTGCGGGACGAGGAGCACGCGTGGATAGGCGTGGCGCTCGACAACGTCGAGGACGCCTGGGTGCGCGACGTGACCGCGCGCCACTTCGCCGGCTCGGCCGTGCGCGTGGGCTTGCGCGCGCGGCGCGTGACCGTCGAGGGCTGTCGTTACGAGGCGCCGGTCTCGGAGGCCGGCGGCTACCGGCGCCAGGGTTTTCTGGTCGAAGGGCAGCAGGTCTTAGTCCGCGACTGCCGCAGCGAGGCGGGCATGAACGACTTCGCGGTGGGGTTGACGGCCGCCGGCCCGAACGTCTTCCTCGACTGCGAGTCGAGGGGCTCGCTCGGCGCGAGCGGGTCGTTCGAGAGCTGGGCCTCCGGCGTCCTCTACGAGCGCGTGCGGGTCGGAGGCGCGGCGCTGCGGCTCACGAAGGACATGGCGCGCTCGCAGGGCGACGGCTGGACGGCGGCGAACTCGGTCGCCTGGAACTGTGAGGCGCAGCAGATCGAAACGTGGGGCCATGAGGACGCGCCCAACGTCGTGAGGAGGTCGACGCGGCCGCTCTACGAGGCGCAACTGTCGAAGCGGCTCGGCGTGCCGATTGCGGAGGTGGGATTGCGGGCTGCGGATTACAAACGCACGCCCGCCGTCGTTCGGCCCGTGAAGCTTTTTTCAAACCGGGTTCGGTCTTCAACCCGCAAGCCGCAATCCCACATCCGCAATCGACAACACGCGCTCGACATCGTGAACGGCAGGTTCGTGATTGAAGGCCGCGCGCTGTGGGGCGGGATGCTGAACGGCGCGTGGTGGAAGGGTCAGGTCTCGCACGCGACGGCGCGCGCGGCGGGCGGCGTCAGCGTCACGCGCTTCGTGCCGGGCCGCGTGGGGCCGGGCCTCACGGAAGATTTGGAGAGGCTCGCCGCGCGGATGGCCGAGGAGGGCACGCCCTTCTTCAACGGCGGCCCCGGACTCTGGTACGAGCGGCGCCGCGACGCCCACCTCATTACCGAGCAGCCGGACGCGAACGTGTGGGCGCCCTTCTACGAGATGCCCTGGGCGCGCTCGGGGAGGGGGAAGGCTTGGGACGGCCTGAGCAAGTACGACCTGACGCGCTTCAACCCGTGGTACTTCGCGCGCACGCGCGAGTTCGCCGAGGCGTGCGAGGCGCGGGGGCTCGTCTACTACCACAGCCTCTACAACACGCATAACCTTTTGGAGACGGCGGCGCACTGGGTTGACTTCCCCTGGCGGCCGTCGAACAACGTCAACGACACGGGGCTGCCCGAGCCGCCGCCGCTCGAAGCGCGCAACACCGTCCACGTCGCCAACCAGTTCTACGACGCGACCGACCCGCGGCGGCGCGCGCTGCACCGCGCCTTCATCCTGCACACGCTCGACGCGCTCGGCGACCGCCCGAACGTCGTCTTCACGCTCGGCTTCCAGTTCGCCGGCCCGCTCGCCTTCCAGCAGTTCTTCCTCGACACCGTGGCCGAGTGGGGACGGCGTAAGGGCAGGCGGCTCTCGGTCGCTCTCATCACGAGCAAGGACATAACCGACGCCGTCCTCGCAGACCCCGTCCGCTCCCGGCTCGTCTCCGTCATCGACACGCGCTACTGGCAGTACAGGCCCGACGGGAAGCTCTGGGCGCCGCCCGGGGGGCGCAACCTCGCCTTCCGCGAGATGATTACGGCGGAGTTCAAGCGCTCGGGCGACGCGCCGCCCGACACGACCCCGGCGCAGGTCTACCGGCAGGTGCGCGAGTACCGCGACCGCTTCCCCGACAAGGCGGTCGTCGCGTGGCACTCGGGCGCGGGGCCGCTCCCCGTCCTGATGGCGGGCGGCGCGCAGGCGCTCATGCGCAACCCCGCGGCCGGCCAGTCGCAGGGCGAGCAGCCCGACCGCACGAAGCTCGACCCTTTCGTGCGCGAGCACCTTTCACAAGTGCTGATGAAGATGTCGCCGCTCGACGGCCTGCTCGAAGACGCGGCGAACAACTGGTGCCTCGCCGATACGCGCGGCGACGCCGTGCTCGTCTACGCGCTCGCCGGCTCGTCTTTTAAGCTCGCGCGAGCCCTGCCGCGAGCCGCGTACGCCGGCTTATGGTTCGACCCGCGCACCGGCGACACGCGCCCGCTCGAAGCGCCGCCGTCGTGGGGCAAGGGGACGGCCATCAGGAAGCCGACAGGTGAGGATTGGCTTTTGCTTCTGACGAGGAAATAGCGGTCAGAACCGCCCGCGGTAGCGTGTGGGCGTGACGCATACCGGATGGCGATTGATGACAGCCCCGCTGTCGTCAATCATCAAGCCGTCACCGCAAGGCCCACCCGCTACCGCGGGCGGTTCTGACCTGAGTTTTGATAAAGGGGGAGGGAATCATGTTCGGAAGAGTTACCTGGTCGTTCATGCTGGCGGGGTTCGTCGTCGCCGTCTTCGGCTCATCCAGCCGCGCGAGCGCAGCCGAGCCGTTCCCGCTGTGGCCGGACGGGGCGCCGGGGGCTTTGGGCAAAGAGGCCGCGGACGTGCCGACGCTGACGCCGTACCTCGTGCCGAAGGGGCGCGCGACGGGCGCGGCCGTCGTCATCTGCCCGGGCGGCGGCTACGGCCACCTCGCGGACCACGAGGGGCGCCCCGTGGCCGAGTGGCTCAACTCGGTCGGCGTCACGGCCTTCGTGCTGAAGTACCGCCTCGGCCCGCGCTACCGCCACCCGTCGATGTTGCAGGACGCGGGGCGGGCGATACGGACGGTGCGCGCGCGCGCCGCCGAGTGGGGGCTCGACCCCGAGCGCGTCGGCATCCTCGGCTTCTCGGCCGGCGGCCACCTCGCCTCGACCGCCGGCACGCACTTCGACGCGGGGCGTGCCGACGCGGCAGACCCGGTCGAACGGGTCAGCTCAAGGCCGTCCCTGATGATCCTCGTCTACCCCGTGATTACGATGAGGGAGCGGACGCACGCCGGCTCGAAGAAGAACCTGCTCGGCGAGAACCCGAGCCCAGAGCTGGTCGCGCTGCTCTCGAACGAGGAGCAGGTGACGAAGGAGACGCCGCCCGCCTTCCTCGTCCACACCATGACGGACGCGGCCGTCCCCGTCGAGAACACGCTCATGTTCGTCGCGGCCCTCCGTAAGGCCGGCGTCCCCTTCGAGCTGCACCTCTACGAACGCGGCCCACACGGCTTCGGCCTCGGCACGGCGCGTGGGGACAAACCGGCCGACCCGATTCTTTCGACCTGGCCCGCCCGCGCGGCCGACTGGCTCCGGCTCCACAACTTCGCGGCGTCGAGCGCGCCGATGCGGGCGAAGTGACTTCATCCCCTCTTATTCGCGGACAGAGCGGGGGGCGTTTAACCACGGAGGCACAGAGGACTCAGAGGGGGCACAGAGAGTTGAATTACTCTGTGTATCCTCCGTGCCCTCTGTGCCTCTGTGGTTAATGAACTTTCCACCAATCTCAAGCGACGAGTTTTCAATGCGTCGTCGCCTTCTCAGCCCCCAGCCCCGTGTTGGCGCGGACGACCAGCTCGGTGTACTTGGCTTCGGCGGAGGGCTCGCGCCCGGTGAGGGTGCCGAGGAAGGCGCCGAGGAAGCCGAGGGGGATGCTGAGGATGCCCGGGTTCTCAAGCGGGAAGAGCGGGGGCGACTGAATCAGGTGGCGCGCGGCGCCGGTCACGGTCGGCGGGTCTACGGTCATGATGCTCGGGCTCAGGAGGATGAGCACGATGGAGGCGAGCAGCCCCGTGCCCAGGCCCGCCACCGCCCCGCGCGTGTTGAAGCGGCGCCAGAAGAGTGAGAGCACGATGACCGGCAGGTTGGCCGACGCCGCCACCGCGAACGCGAGCGCGACGAGGAAGGCGACGTTGGCCGTCGGCCCCAGGACGATGGCGATGAAGATGGCGACGCCGCCGACGACGAAGGCCGTCACGCGCGCCACCTTCACCTCCTCGCCCGCGGCGCGCTCGGTGCCGCGGTGGATGACGTTCGTCCAGAAGTCGTGCGCGAAGGAGGTGGAGGCGGAGATGGTCAGGCCCGCGACGACCGCGAGGATGGTGGCGAACGCGATGGCGGAGACGAAGCCGAAGAAGATGTCGCCGCCGAGCGTCTGTGCGAGGAGCGGCGCGCTCATGTTCGTCCCGCCGTTCTTCGCGATCACGTCGCGCCCGACGATGGTCGCCGCGCCGAAGCCGAGGAAGGTCGTCAGGATGTAGAAGACGCCGATGATCGCCATGGCCCACACGACGCTCGTCCGCGCCGTCTTCGCGTCCGGCACGGTGTAGAAGCGGACGAGGATGTGCGGCAGCCCGGCCGTCCCGAAGAGGAGCGCCATGCCGAGCGAGATCAGGTCGAGCGCTCCGTACGGCGGCTTGTAGCGCAGGCCCGGTTGCAGGAAGTCCTGCGTGACGAGCCTCCCGTCGGCGCCCGTGTAGGTGACGTGCTTGATGGCGTCGAAGAAGGCGGCGAAGCTGAAGCCGAAGTGCGCGAGCACGAGGACGCTCAACAGAATCGTCCCCGCCATCAGGAGAATCGCCTTGACGATCTGCACCCACGTCGTCGCCAGCATCCCGCCGAAGACGACGTAGACGATCATCAGGAGGCCGACGCCGATGACCGCCGACTGGTACGTCACGCCCGAGTCCTTCAGCAGCAGGGAGACGAGCGCGCCCGCGCCGACCATCTGCGCGATCATGTAGAAGGTCGAGACGGTGAGCGTGCTCAGAGACGCCATCGCGCGGACGGGGCGCGGCTTCAGGCGGTAGGCGAGCACGTCGGCCATCGTGTACTTGCCGGCGTTGCGCAGGGGCTCCGCGACGACGAGCAGCACCGTGAGGTAGGCGACGAGCCAGCCGACCGAGTACATGAAGCCGTCGTAGCCCTGGAAGGCGATGATGCCGGCGATGCCGAGGAACGAGGCGGCGCTCATGTAGTCGCCCGCGACGGCCACGCCGTTCTGCCAGCCCTTGATCGAGCGGCCGGCGGCGAAGTACGCGCTCGACCCCGAAGACTTGCGCGCCGCCCAGTAGGTGATGACGAGGGTGATGCCGACGAAGATCAGGAACATCACGAGCGGAGTCGTCACGTCTCTACCTCCCCTTCCTCGAAGCGTCCAGGCGCTCGATGACGCGGCGCGCGGTCTCGTCCCAGCCGCCGGCGGCGCGCACGTAGAGCGCGGCCACGGCCCACGCCATGAAGAACTGCGAGAGCGCGAACAGGTAGGCGAGGTTGACGCCGAGCACGCGCGTGTCCATCAGGCGCGGCGCGTAGCCGACCAGCACCGGCAGCGCGAAGTAGTAGACGACGAAGAAGACCGTCGCCGGCACGATGAAGCGGCGCTTCGAGGCGAGCAGCCCCTTGAACTCCTCCTGCGCGGCCACGCTGGCCCAGTCGGCCGCGTCCGCGTCCTCGTCGGCCGTCAGCTCGTGCGCGGGCTTCGAGCTGCCGCGCCCCAGCGGCGCCACGTCGGTCGCCGACCCCACCTCCGGCGTGAAGTCGCCCGGCTCCGGCTCCATGTGAATCTTTGGCGGCATCAGTCCTCCTAAGAAGTGAGCAGCAAGAGTTAAGCCCCGGAGGGGCGGAATGTTTATAGCCCCGGCGTGCTAATTGAAGTCGAGCCCCGTCAGGGGCGACATGTGTACATGCCGCCCCTGACGGGGCTCGGATAGTTAATCATAACCTTGAGCTATAAACATTCCGCCCCTCCGGGGCTCAATGCCATCTGCCTACTGCCTACTGTTCAAGGCATCTGCTTCAGAAGCCTCTTCATCTCCCGCACGGTCTTCGCGTGGGCGGGGTCTTCGGCGAGGTTCTTCAGCTCGTGCGGGTCTCTGGTCTCGTCGAAGAGCATGGCGCCCGCGCGGCCCTCGTCCCATTCGGCGTAGCGGAAGCGCTCGGTGCGGACGGCGCGGCCGAGTTTGTTCTGGAACATCGTGACGGTGTGGGCCGCGTCGCCGCCCCGGCGCGCGCGCGGGTTCTTGAGGAGCGGCGCGAGGCTTTGGCCGCGGACGTCGGCCGGCGGGCGCGGCAGCCCGCACACTTCGGCGAGCGTGGGGTAGAGGTCGAGCAGCTCGACGTTGCGCGAAGTGGACTGCGCGCGGCCGCCGGGGACGGCGATGAAGAGGGGGACGCGCGTGCCGACCTCGAAGAGCGAGTACGCCTTCGACCACTTGCCCTTCTCGCCGAGGTGGTAGCCGTGGTCGCCCCAGAAGACGACGACGGTGTTCTCTTTGAGCCCCAGGCGTTCGAGCGCGTCGAGCACGCGGCCGACCTGCGCGTCCATGAAGCTGGTCGAGGCCCAGTAGGCGCGCGTCATCTCGCGCGCCTGTTCGGGGCTCGCGTCGCGGCCGATGAAGAGGTCCGCGTTGCGGCGCGGCACCGAGGGCTCGGGGAAGCCGGGCGGCGGCCCGGGGCGCGGCGCGAAGTCCACGGGGAGCGGGACGCGCGCCGGGTCGTAGAGGTCGAAGAGCTTGCGCGGCGCGGTCGGCGGGCTGTGCGGTTTGACGAAGCCGACGGCGAGGAAGAAGGGCCTATCTTTGTAACGCTCCAGATAGTTGATCGCGCGCGTGGCCGTCCTGTAGTCGCCGTGCGTCTCGCCGTCGCCTTCGAGCACGACGATGCGGTCGGAGTTCGCGCGCCTGCGCTCGCCCTCGTCGGCGGCCTGTACGGGCGGCTCGCCCTCCGACTCGTCGGGGTCGCGCGGGCGCTCGGCGGGCCGCGCGGGGCGCGCGTTGTTCGTCCCGCGGTTGACGATGGCGGGGTCTACGGGCTCTCCGCCTTCAGTCCAGGAGGGCTGGTCGTCGATGCCGCCGTGGAAGATTTTGCCGGCGCGGAGCGTCGAGTAGCCGTTGTTCTTAAAATACTGCGGCAGCGTGACCCAGTCGGGGTGCGCGGCGCGGAAGTACCTGTTGTTGTCCATCACGCCCGTCTCGGTCGGGTAGCGTCCCGTGAGCAGCGACGTGCGCGAGGGGTTGCAGAGCGGATACTGCGCGTAGGCGCGGTCGAAGCGCGTGCCGCGCGCGGCGAGGCGGTCGATGTTCGGCGTCTTGACGAAGGGGTGCCCGTACGCGCCCAGCTCCGGCCGCAGGTCGTCGGCGATGAGGAAGAGCACGTTGAGCTTCTTCTTCGGCGCGCGCCGCCGCTTTGCGGCGACTTCGCCCGCCGGCATGACGAACTGAAGAAGTAGTGCGAGCGCGCAGAGCGCGGCGCGTAGTCTCAACATGTGCCCCCCGTGACGGGCAGTAGGTAGACGCCGCGTCAGCGGCGTCCGATGTTTAGCCCGGCCTTTCAAGGCCGGGGAAGCCGCCGGTTATAAGTGTCGCGTCGCGTGAGCGACGCCTGAATGGAGCGGGCCGGGTCAGGCGTCGCTGACGCGACGCGGCGGTTTCAATTCGACGGTGACCCGGCCTTGAAAGGCCGGGCTAAACTCAACCGCCGCTCCGCGGCGACCGCCTACTGCTCGGATTACGCTGAAAGATTTGTTCTGCATTAAACTACACCGGAACGGGGGGGACAAGCGACGGATGAGATTCGGCGTGAACGGGCCTGGTCGGCGACCGTGTGTGATTGCCTTGTGCATGTTGCTGGCGGCGTGTGGGGCGCTCGCGCGCGGGGTTGACGCGCAGTCGCCGCGAAGAGCCAGGAGTCAGCGCGGCCCCAACATCATCCTCGTCGTGGCCGACGACCTCGGGCGCGGCGACCTCGGCGCCTACGGGCAGCGGTTCATACGCACGCCGAACCTCGACCGCATGGCGCGCGAGGGGATGCGCTTCACCGACGCCTACGCGCCGAGCCCGGTCTGCGCGCCGTCGCGCGCGAGCTTCATGACGGGGCTGCATCAAGGGCACGCGCGCATCCGCGGCAACATGAATCGCAACAACGAGCGCGTGCCGCTCAAGCCCGAAGACATGACGGTCGCGGAGGTCTTGAAGGGCGCGGGCTACCGCACGGGCGCGGTCGGCAAGTGGGGACTCGGCGAGCCTGGGACGGCGGGCGTGCCCGGGCGCCAGGGCTTCGACTACTTCTACGGCTACCTCAACCAGAACCACGCGCACAGCTACTACCCCGAATACCTCTGGCAGAACGGCGAGCGCGTCACGCTCCGCGGGGGCACCTACTCGCACGACCTCATGACGCGCGAGGCGCTCGCCTTCATACGTCGTGAGGGCGACCGCCCCTTCTTCCTCTACCTCGCCTACACGCTGCCGCACGCGAACAACGAGCTGACGCGCAAGACCGGCAACGGCATGGAGGTGCCTTCCGACGCGCCCTACTCGCGCGAGCCCTGGACGCCGCAGCAGCGCAACTACGCCGCGATGGTCACGCGGCTCGACGCGGACGTGGGGGAGCTGTTCCGGCTCCTGAAGGAGACGGACATCGACGGGGAGACGGTCGTCGTCTTCACGAGCGACAACGGGCCGCAGGGGAAGGACGAGGGCGGTTACGACCAGGCGCTCTTCGACAGCAACGGCCCGTTCCGGGGGCTCAAGCGCGAACTCTACGAGGGCGGCATACGCGTCCCGCTCCTCGTGCGCTGGCCGGGGCGCGTGCGCGCGGGGAGGACGAGCGCGTACCCGGCGACGCTCTGCGACCTGATGCCGACGGCCGCGGCGCTCGCGGGGGTGCGCGCGCCGTTCCCGACGGACGGCGTCTCCCTGCAAAGCCTCCTGCTCGGCGGGCGCGCGCCGCGGCGCGGGCCGCTCTACTGGGAGTTCCACGAGGGCGGCTTCGCGCAGGCCGTGCGCGTGGGGAGTTGGAAGGCCGTGCGGAAGGGGATGGGGGGCGAGGTCGAGCTTTACGATTTGAAGAACGACGTCGGCGAGACGCGCGACGTGTCCGCGCGCCACCCCGCGCTCGTCCGCCGCGCCGAAGAGGTCATGCGGCGGGAGCACGTCGAGTCCGAGGACTGGCCCGTTAGTCGATAGTTATTGCACAGTTACTTGAGAGTGATGTTTGTCGAGTTAACCACAGAGGCACAGAGGGCACGGAGGGGGCACGGAGAGATGTATCCCTCTGTGCCGTCTCTGTGTCCTCTGTGCCTCCGTGGTTAACCGCCCCCGACGCCGTCCGCGAGTTACGATGTCAACTCAGACGAAGATGAACAACCTCGGCAGGCGTCTATGTCTCCTGTCGTTCGCGCTCGCGCTGGCCGCCGCGCAGGGCTGCCGTAGCGAGAAGGCGGGCGTCGGGCATGAAGGGATGGTGCTCGTCGAGGGCGGGACGTTCCGGATGGGCGCGGACGACGAGATGCCGGACGAGTCGCCGGGCCACGAGGTCAAAGTCAAAAGCTTCTGGATGGACGCGCGCGAGGTGACGGTCGGGGAGTTCGCGAAGTTCGTCGAGGCCACCGGCTACAAAACCGACGCGGAGCGTTTCGGCTGGTCGGGCGTCTTCGACCGCAGGTCGGGCGACTGGGTCACGGTTGACGGCGCGGACTGGCGCCACCCGGAAGGCCCGGCGTCCAACGCCGCGCCGGACGAGCCGGTCTGTCAGGTCTCCTGGCGCGACGCGTCGGAGTACGCGCGCTGGGCGGGGAAGCGCCTGCCGACGGAGGCCGAGTGGGAGTACGCGGCGCGCGGCGGGCTGGCGGGCAGGCGTTACGCGTGGGGCGACGAGCTGAGGCCGCGGGGGAGGCCGGTGGCGAACTGGTGGCAGGGCGAGTTCCCGGCGCGCGACACGGGCGAGGACGGCTTTAAGGGTCGCGCGCCCGTGGGGAGCTTCGGGGCGAACGGCTACGGGCTCTACGACGTGGCGGGCAACGTGTGGGAGTGGTGCGGGGACTGGTACGGCGAGCGTTACTACGCCGCGTCGCCGCGCGAGAACCCCGCGGGGCCGCCCGCGGGCGAGGAGCGAGTCATCCGCGGCGGCTCCTGGATGTGTGCCGAGAACTTTTGCAGCAACTACCGCGTCGCCGCGCGCAGCCACGCCACGCCCGACACGGGGCTCGACAACCTCGGCTTCCGCTGCGCGCGCGACGCGGGGGAAGCAGTAGACGGCAGACGGTAGACAGTAGACAGTAGCGCTCCGCGTTGCCGACATCGTTGACGACAAGCGGAGGGTTCGAGCGACAGAGGGCTTTCTACTGACTACTGACTACTGACTACTGTCTACTCTTTGTTGGTCGCGTTCGGGCGCGCGTGGGGATATAATTCGCGGCCGTGTTGACGGCGTCCGGCGTTTAGAAGGCCCCGCCGGACAATCCCTTCCCTGATTCGTGTTCGCACTCCCCCGAGGTGTCGAGATGAAGAGAACGCTCACGCGCCTGCTCACGATTCTGCTTACGTCGCTGCTTGTTCAGGCCCCGGTCGCCGTCGGTCAGCAGCCGACGCCCGCGCCGACGCAGACCCCGGCGCCGGCGCAGGACGTGCCGGACTGGCTGAAGAACCTGCCGTCGGCGCCTTCGCAGGGGTCGATTCAGATCGTGCCGCCGGGCGTGCCCGCCACCGTCGAGCACGACGAGGACGACGTGGTGCGCATCTCGTCGAACCTCGTGCAGTTCGACGCCGTGGTGACGGACAAGAAGGGGCGGCAGGTCACAGACCTCAAGCCCGAGGAGTTCGAAATCCTCGTCGACGGGAAGCCGCAGAAGATCACGAACTTCTCCTACGTCCAGAACGTCGCCGAGCCGGGTGCGACGCCCACGCCGCGGGCGGCCGGGGACAAGTCGGGCGTGACGGCGCCCCCGCCCCCGCGCCTGCGCCCCGAGCAGGTCAGGCGCACCGTCGCCTTCGTCTTCAACGACCTGGCGATGTCCTGGGAGAGCGTCCACTACGCGCGCGGCGCCATCAAGAAGTTCGTGGACGAGCAGATGGAGCCGGGCGACTTCGTCGCCATCCTCCCGGCCAGCGGCGGGAGCGGCGCGCTGCAACAGTTCACCAACGACAAGCGGCTGCTGAACGCCGCCATCAAGAACCTGCGCTGGCAGCCGCAGTTCGGCGGCGGCATCCGCCCCTTCGAGGCGCCGGACTACGACCCGCGGTCGGCCTTCGGAACGTCGTCGGGGTTCGGTGACTTGGACATCGAGCGCAACTACATGTCGCAGCAGCGCGAGCGGTTCAGCATCGGGACTTTGAACGCGCTCGACGCCGTCGTCGTCGCGCTGCGCGACCTGCCCGGGCGCAAGTCGCTCGTGCTGCTCTCGGACGGCATCCCGCTGCCCCCGCCCGAGGAGGGGGGGCAGGGTCGCGTGCTGGCCGGCATCAACCGCGTCATCGAGACCGCCAACCGCGCCTCCGTCATCATCTACACCGTGGACGCGCGCGGCCTCCAGACCCTCAACCCCTTCGACGCCAGCAGCTCCGGCGCGCCGAGTCTGGAGCAGATGACCGACCTCATGTCGTCGCGCAGCCGCTTCCTCATCGACTCGCAGGTCGGCCTGCGCAAGCTGGCCGAGGAGACGGGCGGCGTCGCCTACGTCAACTCGAACGACATCGGCGGCGGCGTCCGCCGCGCGCTCGAAGACCAGCGCGGCTACTACCTCATCGGCTACCGCCCCGAAGAGGGGACGTTCGACCCCGACACGGGGCGCATGCGTTACCACAAGCTGTCGCTCAACGTCACGCGGCCGGGCCTCAAGGTGCGGACGCGGCAGGGCTTCTTCGGCTTCACGGGCAAGAGCCTGACGCCGGCCACCGTGCCGCGCACGCGCACGCAGCAACTCCGCGCCGCGCTCGTCTCCCCCTTCCCGGCGGGCGGCGTCTCTTTGCGCCTGACGACGTTGTTCGGCCACGACCGGAAGGAGGGCGGCTACGTCCGCGCTTACATACACGTGGACGGCCGCGACCTCACCTTCCGGAAGCAGCCCGACGGCATTTACAAGTCCGTCATCGACGTGGTCGCGCTGACCTTCGGCGCGAAGGGGCTCGTCGTCAACGAGGTTAACGTGACGCACGCGCTGACGGCGACGGAGCACGCCTACAGGCAGATTCAGCAGGACGGGCTCGTCATAAACACGCTCGTCCCGACGAAGAAGCCGGGCGGATACCAGTTCCGCATCGCCGTGCGCGACACGGCGAGCGAGCGGACGGGCTCGGCGAGCCAGTACGTCGAGGTGCCCGACGTGAAGAAGGGTCGGCTCGCGCTCTCCGGCATCGTCATCGAGTCGGAGGAGGCCGCGCCCGCGCGGAAGGCCCCCGCGGCGGCGCCTACGCCGAAGCCGGCGGCCGGGCCGCCCGAGCCCGTGACCGCGGCCGAGGCCGAGAACGTGCCGCGGCCTTCCGACGTCCCGAAGCCCGCCGCGACCCCGGCGGAAGGCCCCGCGCCGTCGCAGTCCGACCTTCAGGGCGGCCCGGCCGTGCGCCGCTTCCGGCGGGGCGCGGCCGTGAACTACGGCTTCTACGTCTACAACGCGAAGACCGACCACGCCGACGGCAGGTCGAAGCTCCAGACGCAGTTGCGCCTGTTCCGCGACGGCAAGCTCGTCTACGAGGGCAAGGTCTACCCCTTCGAGGCGCGGCCGCTCAACGTGCAGGGCGACATCGCGGCTGGCGGCAGGCTCGTCCTGGGTTCGCCCCTCGGCCCCGGCGAGTACGCGCTCCAGATGGTCGTCACGGACCTGCTCGCCAAAGAGAAGCAGCGCGTCACGGCGCAGTGGATCGACTTCGAGGTAATTGATTGAGAAGTCGGCGGGCTCCTCGCCCCTCGGCTTGAAGCTAAAGCGGAGGACGGTAAACCACGGAGGCACAGAAGGGCACGGAGGGGGCACGGAGAATCAAACTCTGTGCCCCCTCCGTGCCCTCTGTGCCTCCGTGGTTCAACGCCCTGACCGCTAAATACAAACAGGGGGAACTCTACTTCCTCACGACTTCCGGGCTTTCGACGTTAACGGCGTTCGTGAGTTTCACGGGTTCGCCCTTCGCCGACTTGATTTTGACGTTGGTCATGCGCCAGTCGCGCGCGTGCTCGATGTAGCCGGCCTCTTCGCCTTCGGCCGTGACGTTGACGAAGGTGACGCCGACGATGGGCTTCTCGGGCAGGCCCGAGGCGGCGAAGACGCGTTTCGCGCCGACGACCTCGACGTTCTCGACGCGTATGTTGCGGAATTCGCAGTAGCCTCGCTCTACGGGCAGGACGGGCGTGTTCATCACGACCCAGTGCGGCGGCGGGTTCTTAATCTCCTTCGGTATGGTGGCGTAGCTGTAGCTCGGGTTCCAGTTGAGCGTGAAAGTGAAGGGGAGGGGCACGTTCTCCATCCTGATGTCGCGGATGAGCACGTCCGAGACGTAACCGCCGCGCGTCTTGGCCGACTTGAAGCGCAGGCCCTCGTTCGTGCCGACGCCGCGGTTGCGGTATGCGACGACGTGTCGGATTCCGCCGGAGGTTTCGCTGCCGAAGGAGAGCACGCCGCCGCCTCTGCGCGTCAGGTTGTCGCGCACGACGACGTATTCGGTCGGCCGCGCGACGCGGAGCCCGTCGTAGTCGCGCCCGGCCTTCAGACAGATGTCGTCGTCGTTGTTGTCGATGTCGCAGTGCTGGACTAAGACGTGCGAGGAGGAGTCTATGTCGACGCCGTCGGTGCTCGGGCCGCCGTTGTCGCTGATTCTGATGCCGTCGACGGTGACGTGGTCGGAGTAGACGACCTGCACCGTCCAGAAGCCGGAACGTTTGAGACTCAGGTTCTCGACCGACACGTCGGAAGACTTCCAGACGACGAGGAGTCGCACGCGCTCGGCGTCGTAGTCGGAAGCCCAGCGCAGGCCGCGGGGTTCGTAGTCGTTGCGCCGAAGATTCCAGTACCTGTCCCACCATTTCTTGCCGCGGCCGTCGATGGCGCCGCCGCCGGAGAGTTTTACGTTCTTCTGTTCGTTGACGTTGATGAGCGCGGCGGGCCATTTCATCTCGATGCCCGCGACGCGCGTGAAGATTGAAGGATAATCCGCATCCTCCTGGCTCCCGAGCAGCGTGACGCCATCTCCGACGACGAAGTTGACGTTCGACTTGACGAAGAGCGCGCCCGTCACGTACTGCCCCGGCTTAAAGCTGACGACCCCGCCTCCCGCCTTCGCGCACGCGTCTATCGCCTGCTGAATCGCCTTCGTCGAGTTGGTCTCGCCGTCCCCGACCGCGCCGTACGCGTCCGCCGAGAAGATTCTCTTCTTCGCAGGCTTCCGACGCGCCCCCACCGTCCTGACCCACGCCGGCAGACCCGCCTCCGCGCCTTTCGCCGCCGTCTGAGCCGAAATCTCCGCGCAGAACGCCGCACAGAAGATCAAGAACAGCGCCGCAACCCTCTTGAACATCATTCCGCCTCCCCTACCGCCGTTTACACCGGCGCGCATTCGAGAGCGACCGTGACAGACGGGTCAGTACCGCCCGCGGTAGCGGGCGGTACTGACCCTTATTACTAAAAAGGCCCGCCCGCCACCGCGGGCGCTATTTACCGCTATTACTAAAACCTTTTCGAGTCCGTACGCTCGACGCGCGTGTCGGGGACGGGGCGCGAGTTGCGGACGTTGAAGTCTTCGACGTTCTTGAGCACAAAGGTCGGCACGTCCGCGGCTTTCTGCGCGGCGATGCCGAGGAATGTGGCGCCGCGCACGTCTTCGAGGTGGAAGGCGGGGCGTAAATCTTCCGTCATGAAGCCTACCTCGACGTTGGAGAACTCTACGCCGCGCGCGTGGCGGATGAAGAAGCCGTAGACGGGCATCTCGCCGAACATGGAAGGCTCCGGGTAGTTCGTCTCGCGCTCCGGCGGTTCGAGAGCGGCCTGCGCGCGCGTGCCGCCGCCTCTGTAGAGGATGCGTATGTCGCTTAAACGCACGTCCTCGACGGGATGGCCCGGCAGACCCGCGATGATGGAGGCGAAACGCGGGTCTGCGTCCGAGACGACCACGTCGCTGATCTGCACACGGCGGATGGCGCCGACGGGCGTGCCTTCCGGGCCGCGCATACGGCGGCCGAGGCGCAGGAAGATGGGCGCGGTCGTCACGTCGCGCATCGTGACGTTGGTGACGACGACGTCTTCGATGTGGCCGCCGTCCACGGTCTCTAAGGCGAGCCCCCGGCAGTGGTCGAAGACGATGTTCGAGATGGAGATGTTCTTAAAGCCGCCGTTCGACTCCGTCCCGAACTTCAGACGCCCGGTCGGGCGGTCGCGGTCGGGCGCGAACTCCTGCGTCTTCTTAAATGTGCCGTCGAGCAGAGTCCCCTCGTCGTAGCCAGAGACCTGGCAGTTCGTGATCGTGACATTCTCGGTCGCGCGCGCGAATCCCAGACCGTAGGAGCTTTTCAGGACGATGGCGTCGTCGTTCGGCGAGTTGACGGTGCAGTTCGAGATGCGCACGTTGCGGCACGAGTCGATGTCGAAGCCGTCCCGGTTGGTGTCGACCTTTAAATTATCAATCGTCAGGTTGTCTACGCCCGTGGCGAGGAGGGCGAAGTGCCCGCCGCGTTGAATCGTGATGTCGCGGAGCGTGACGTTGCGCGAGAGTTTGAGGGAGATGGCCTTGTTGCCGAGTCCGTTCATCGTAGACACGTCCGCGTCTTCGCCGAGCGGGGCCAGCGGCTTCGCGCCTCCGGTTCCCGCGCCGCCCATGCTGACCGGAGTGTCGCCGGCCACCCTCGGGCGGCGCGGGCCGGGACTTCTCTTCGTCAGACCCTTGCCGTCTATCTTGCCGGGGCCGTTGATGGAGACGTTCTCGACGCCTATGCCCCAGATGAGGCTGTTCTGCCAGTGCGAATGGCCGAAGTCCTGGTACATGTCCCATTCGTTCGGTTCGGGCCGGTCGTAGCCGCCTTTATCTTGAGCCGGGTCGGCGGCGAGGATGGTCGCGCCCGCGTCGAGGTGAAGTGCGACGTTGCTCTTCAGCCTTATGGAGAAGCAGAGGTAAGTTCCGGCGGGGAAGTGCACCGTCCCGCCGCCGGACGCCGCCGCCGCATCGACGGCCCGGTTCACGGCCGGCGTGTCCACGGTCTTCCCGTCGCCCCTCGCCCCGTACGCGCGCACGCTGTAGACCGCCGCCTCGTGGGTCTGACTTCTCGCCGCACGACGCTGCGCGGACGACGCGGGGGGCCGTATCGCGGCCGGCGCGAGCAGGAACGCGAGGCCGAGTAGGGCTGCGAAGGCTCGAAGCTGTCTTTTAGTTCTCATCGACGTTTCCGTCCTCTCCTGGCCCGGTCTTGAGAGTCGGCGGGAGAGGCTTTCACCACAGAGGCACAGAGTACGCAGAGGGGGCACAGAGTTATGTCTCTGTGTAACCTCCGTGTCCTCCGCGTCTCTGTGGTTAACTCAACACGCGCCGCCCTCAACTTGAGATTAAAACGAGTAGCTAACGCAGCAGCGCCGTCGCCGTCCACAGGACGGGCGCCTGGCCGTGTAGGTCGCCGGTCTTGCGCGGCCGTTCGAGGTAAAACTTGAGCTGAGTCTGAAGATCGGGGCCGACCTCCTGAAAAGCCTTGTTCGTGCCGACGCAAACCTCGCGCACGTTGGCCTCCGCGTCCAGATGTTTGACGAGCCCCAGCCAGGCTTTGCGCGCCGCCGGGCCGTACGTCTTCGCGTCGAGCCAGCCCTCCCTCACGCCCGTCACCAAAGCGAACGCGAACATCCCGGTGCCCGAAGTCTCGGCCCACACGTCGGGTCTGTCCACGAGTTGGCGCCACAGCCCGTCCTCAGCCTGATATTTTAAGAGCGAAGCCATCATCGTCCTGTAGCCCTGCATGATGCGCGCGCGGCGCGGGTGGTTCTTCGGCAGGGAGCGCAAAAGTTCCGCCATGCCCGCCGCGTACCACCCGTTGCCGCGCCCCCAGTAGAAGGGCGAGTCCGGCGCGTGGTGGAAGAGCCCGCCCGGCTGTTGCAGCTTGTCTAAATACGCCGCCGTCGCCAACGCCGCGCGGTCGAGGTACTTTAAATCGCCGGTCGCGCGGAATGCCTGCGCCTGGACGGCGTTAATCATGTACATGTCGTCAACCCAGTAGCGCGCCTCCGCGGTAATTCCGTCCGGAGTCGTCTTCTCCCACTGCCGGTCGGCGAATCCGCGCCCGAAGTCGAGGTAGCGCCTCTCCTTCGTCTGGATGTAAAGCTCCAGAGGCACCGCGCCGAAGACGCTGTAGTCTACGTGCGCCTGCCTTGAGACGTGCTTGTCGCCCTCCGGCGTCAGGAATTGGTCGAACTCCTTATACAGCCTCGACGACAGGTCTCTGTCTTTCGTGAGCCGCGCCACCGTGAGCGCGCCGTACCACGCGCAGACTTCGGGGTAGATGACGAACTGCCGGCGCGGCTTCACGACGCCGTTCTGCGTCACCGTCTGCTCGAACTCGAAGTTGCGCGCGACCCAGTTCTCCGCGACGCGCTTGCTGACCTCTTTCGGGGAGGCGCCCGCGGGCCAGTTCTTGAAGTAATCGGCCGCGCGCGCCGCGGGAGACAAACTCAGGAGTGCGAACGCCGCGAGCGAGAGCGCGATTGCTTTTGGTTGTCTGCGCATCTTTAGACTTTCTCCTCAACAATATGGAATCAACGCTGTAACCGGGTCAGAGCCACCCGCGGTGGCGGGTGGGCCTTTGCAACTCGGATGCTCCGGATGGCAAAGGCCCGCCCGCTACCGCGGGTGGCTCTGACCCGTTCTGCTCGCGGCCGTCTCGACCGTAGCCACGCCACCGGCGAGTCCGGGTGCGGAAGCCGTAACCGTGACGCGGCCGCGCGGGGCGGACGCCTTGAGGATGGCGAAGCAGCGCCCCTGATACGCGCGCCGCTGCGACGCCTGGAAGGGCTCGTGGCTCGCGTTGTCGCCGCTGTCCACGGCGGCGACGCGGCCCGCGCCCGTCGCCTTGAAGGTGATGAGGTCTGAAGCGTTCGGGACGAGGATTCCGTTCGCGTCTACGACCGTCGCCTCGACGTACACGACGTCGTCCCACGCGTACGCGAGTCTTGACTTGTCGACCGAGAGCGCGACGCGCGCGGGCCTGCCCGCCGTCTTCAGCTCGTGCGTGGCGACGACCTTGCCGCCGTTCGTGCCGACGGCGCGGAGCGTGCCCGGCTCGAACGGCACCTTCCAGTTGCGCGGCGCGTCGTCCGAGGGCCGGGCCTTCGAGCCGAGCGGGCGGCCGTTCAAGAACAACTCCACCTGCTCGGCGTTGCTGTAGACCTCGACGTTCTCCTCGTGCGGTTTGAGGTCGCGCGGCGTCCAGTCGCCGTAGAGCACCGTAGGCCGCCGGTCGTGGCCGTAGCCCGGGTCTGTCGGCGCGAGCGGCGTCGGCGCCACGCGCCTGGCGGCGAAAACGGTCGGCCGCTCGCCCCACCAGCTCAAGCGCTGGAAGGCCACGGGGTACGGCGTGCCCGTCCGGTCGAGCAGCCCGAAGTTGAAGGCGACGAGCGGCCAGCCGGGCGACTCGCCGAGGTAGTCGATGCCCGTCCAGAGGAACTGGCCCGCGTACGGCGGGTTGTCGCGCAGGGCGAGCCACTGCTCGCGGACGTGCGTGTTCTCCGTCCCCAGAATCTTGCGCGTCGGCTTCTGTCGGTAGGCGGCGAGAATCTCCTTCTCGCGGTAGTTCTGCCCGACCACGTCGAGCATGTCCGCGAGGCCGTTGTCATAGTCCTTGCTCACGTTCGGGCGGAAGAGCGCCTGCGTGACGGGGCGCGTCGGGTCTTCGCGGTGGAAGACCTCGATGAGGCCGGCGAGGACGCGCTTGGCGAGGTCGGGCTTCGGCGTGTCGTGAATCTCGTTGCCCGTGCTGTAGATGACGATGGAAGGGTGGTTGCGGTCGCGGCGCACCATGTCGCGCGTGTCCGTCTTCGACCACTCGTCGAAGTAGAGGTGGTAGTCGAAGGGGCGCTTGGCGACCGTCCACACGTCGAAGTTCTCGTCCATGACGATGAAGCCCATGCGGTCGGCGAGGTCGAGGAACTCGGGCGCGGGCGGGTTGTGCGCGGTGCGGATGGCGTTGGCGCCGAACTGCCGGAGTATCTCAAGCCTCCGCTCCCACGCGCGCAGGGGCACGGCCGCGCCGAAGGCGCTCCCGTCGTGATGCAGACACACGCCTTTGAGCTTGAAGTTGCGGCCGTTGAGCCAGAAGCCGGTCGCCGGCTCGAACCTGAATTCGCGTATGCCGAACGTGACGGCCTCGTCGTCGAGCACGCGGCGCCCCTCGCGCACGCGCGCGACGGCCTTGTAGAGCGCGGGGTCGCGGATATCCCAGCGCGAGGGGTTTTTGACGACGACCTCCTGCGTGAAGTCGGCCGCCTCCCCGGCGGCGAGTTGCCGGGGCTTCGTCTCCGCGGTTCCGACGACCTTGCCGTCGGGGTTGACGAGTTGGACTTGCAGCGAGACGCCGCGCGCGGCCGGGGATTGGTTGACGACGGTGCCGCGGACGTTGACCGTCGCGCTCGCGTCCGTGACCCGGGGCGTGGTGACGAACGTGCCCCAGTGTTCGAGGTGGACGGGGTCGGACGCCGTGAGGCGGACGTGGCGGTAGATGCCGGCGCCGGTGTACCAGCGCGAGGCGGGCTGCCCGGAGTTGTCCGCGCGGACGGCGATGACGTTCGACTTGCCGAAGCTCAGGTGGTCGGTCAGTTCGTAGCGGAAGCCGATGTAGCCGTAAGGCCGACGGCCGAGATGATGCCCGTTGACCCACACGTCGCTGTTCGCCATCACGCCGTCGAACTCGACGAAGACGCGGCGCCTCGATTGTGCGGCGGGCACGTCGAAGTGCTTGCGGTACCAGCCGACGCCCGCGGGCAGGTAGGCGCCGTCCTTGCCCGTGGGGTTGTTCTCGTCGAAAGGCCCCTCGATGCTCCAGTCGTGCGGCACGTCCAGCCTGCGCCACGCCGCGTCGTCGAACTCGGGCCGTTCGGCGCCCCGCGCGTCGCCCTTGAAGAAGCGCCAGTCCGCGTCGAAGGATGTCGTGACGCGCGCCGACTGCGCGCGCGCGGGCGTGAACGCGAAGGCCGTTAGCAACAGCGCGAGCGCGATGCAGAGTCGTAAACGTTCAAGGCTCATCGGGCTTATCTTCCCTCTCGCTCGGGCGTGGAGTGGAGGGCGTTTAACCACAGAGGCACAGAGGACTCAGAGGGGGCACAGAGACTTGAACTCTCTGTGCAATCTCCGTGTCCTCTGTGTCTCTGTGGTTCACCGCCCCGTCCGCCATAGTTCAAGTCACAATTGATAAAGCACCCGGGCTCTCTAAAACCGCACCGGCTCGACGGGCGTCAGCGTGACGGGGCCGAGCAGGCCGGAGTCGCGCGGCGCGAGCTTGGTGGCGTCGAAGAGGCCGTCGGCGCCGCGGTTCTCGGGGCGGCGCGCGGGGAAGTTCGTGTTGTAGAACTTCTTGTACCGGACGCCGCGCCGCTCCATGTCGATGACGCGGTTGAGCATCAGGTTCGAGACCTCGACTTCGAGCGCGTTCGTGTCCCGCAAAAGCGCGCCCGGGATTCTCACGCGGAAGGGCGGCGTGATGAGCGTGCCCAGGTCACTCCCGTTGAGCCGGACGCGCGCCGTCTCGGCCACGCGGCCGAGGTCGAGCAGCCAGTCGCCGCTCACCCCCTGCGGCCGCCCGAACGTGAGCGCGTAACGCGCCGTGCCGGAGAAAGACTTGTACGCGTCGCCGTCGAGCTTGAGCCAGGAGTCCAACCCCTTCAGACGCAGCGCGGGCGGGGGCGTCGGCCCGCCTTCGATAAAACTCACAGACCATTCGCCGCCCAACTGCTGCGGCGCGCCCGACGGGTTGAAGTAGGGGAATGACTGACCGCGCGGGACGGCGTAGAACGTCTTCAGGACGCGCGACTCGCCGGGCGCGAGTTGCAGGTAGACTTCGAGGCCGCCGTCGGCGGCGTGGCGCGTGGCGGCCACCCCCGCGTCGCCCGTCATGGCGTCGAAGAGGGCCGCACGGCGCGCGGGCGACGCGAGCTTCACCCAGCCGTCGACGGGCGCGCTGCCGCGGTTGAGGATGAAGTAGTATTCGCCGTCCGCGTACTGCCGCCGCGTGAAGTGCAGGCCCTGCTCGACCATCGCCTCGCGCCGCGTGCCCGCGTGCGCGAGAAGTCTGGTCAAGTCGTCGCCCAGGAGAAAGCGCCCCGCGCCGACGCGCGCGCCGCGGACGCCCTCCGTCCCGGTCTCCGCGAAATTGATCTGGGCGAGGAGTCGCTTGAAGGCCGCGCCCGCCGCCTCACGATTCGCCAGGCCGGGCACGTCCGCAGGCATGCTCTTGCGCACGACGACGGTCGCGCCCGCGCGCGCGAGCCCGACGAGGCGCGAGAGGGTCTGGGCCGGGACGTAGCGCGTCTCCGGCAGCACGACCACCTTGTAGCCCAGCCCGCCCGCGCGGAGCGCGCCGCCCGCGTACGTGACGTTCGCCAGTTGTCTGTCCGAGACGAGGTCGAAGGTGTAGCCCGCGTCGAGGAGCGCCTGCGCGTCCGCCTGCGTGATGCCGACGTCGTGGCCGCCGCCGACGTGAATCAGGCGCCCCTCCTTGCCCTGCTCCGTCCACATGTCGTGGACGGGGTAGTAGAGCAGCACGTCGTTGTCGGCGCGGCCCTGCTGCATGAACGACTGCACGCGCGCGACGTAGCGGTTGAGCGCGGGGAAGTCTTTCCAGTCGGGCGACTGCGGCCCGAAGTGGACGGCGGCGTAGAAGAGCCAGCCCGGCCAGGGGTCTTCGGGCGGCGAGAAGGCGAGGCCGTGGTAGACGACGTGGTTGATGCCGCCGAGGAAGTTGAGGTCTACGGCGCGCTTCGCGTCGCCGAGCGAGGAGAGGAAGTGCTCGTCGAGCCACGTCACGGTCTCGGCCGACGCCAAAGTCTTCCCCGTCACGTTCGCGGCCGACGACGCGAACTTCATGCGGACGATGTCCGTCCCCTCGGTCTCGGGGATGTCGCTCGCGGCGTAGAGGTCGAGGATGTTGGCGGGCGAGCCGTGCGACTGGTTGCGGATGATAGCTCCCCTGCGGTGCGCCCACTCGCGCCACGGCGCGGTGAAGCGGTCGAGCAGGAGGTCGGAGACCGTCTCGCGGAAGTCGTGTGTGACGCGCGCGCGCGTCTCTTCGTCGCCCTCGCCGAGCAGCGCGGGCAGTTGCCGTCTCAGGTCGTAGCCGCGGCGCGCGCGGAACTCTTCGAAGAACTTCGGCGTCCAGTCCGACTGCCCCTCCGAGTCGTCGACCTCGTAGGAGTCGTTGAAGAAGGCGCGCAAGGAACGGACGTTGCGGCCCGCGAAAGCCTGGTCGAACTTCTTCAGGTAGTTGCCCAGCGCCTCGGCCGAGAAGTGGTCGATGACGTTGCCCTCGCCGCCGGGCGCGGCGCGCTCGACCATCTTGCCGTGCCAGCCCTGGAAGACCGCGTAGAGCTTCCAGCGGCCGGGCGGCGCGACCCAGTCGAGCGCGCCTTCGGAGTTGACGCGCGACGTAAGGTCGAGCGTCTCGCCCTTGTCCGAGTAGGCCACGAGGGCTTGCAGCGGCAAAGGCTTCTCGAAGCGCACCTGGTCGAGCGCGAGCTCTTGCAGGTTCGGGTTCGCGCCGACGGGCTCGCGCAGGCTCGCGATGTCGGGCCTGCGCCCGACCGCGCGCACCAGGGGCTTCTGCGACAGGCGCACGGGCTCGCCTAGGCGCGCGCCGCCGCGCAGCTCCCACGTCTTCGAGACTAAATCCTTGCAGGCGTCCTCCGCGTCGATCCACGGCCCGCCGAAGGGCCAGCCCGTGCCCGTCGCCATGTCCACGCCTAAGCCCAGCCGGTTCGCCTCCCGCAGCGTGTGTTCGAGCATCCCGACCCACTCGGGCGAGAGGAAGTCGATGAACTTCGACTCCGCGCCGCGCACGCCGTAGATGGGCGTCAGCTCCAGGCCGCCCAGGCCCGCGCGCTCGTACTGCGCCAGCGCCGTCGAGAGGTCGCGCCGGTTGACGGCGCTGCCCAGCCACCACCAGCGCGTCCAGGGCTTCGACTGGCCCGTCACGCGCGGCCACGCGAGCGCCGCCGACGCCCGCGCCGCGCGACCCGCGCCCCCGCGCCGCGCCCCCTGCGCGAAGGCGCCCGCGGGCGCGAGCAGTTGGACGACGAGCAACAGCGAGGCGAAGGCGCGCGCCCTCGTGTGCGGTTTCGGCTTCGTCAAGGTGTCTCTCTCCTGTCTCGCTTTGAGAACCTGTCAGGAATGCCTGCGCTCCGTAGGAGCGAGATGTTTATAGCTACGGGCTTTGTCTGCCCTCCCAAGCTCCGTAGGAGCGGCATGTTTTACGTCGCCCCTGACGGGGCTCTAAACGTATCGAATACTCCGAAGCTATAAACATTCCGTCCCTGCGGGACTCCTCTAATACACTCTCGTTACTTCTTAAATCTCACTTCGACGATGTTCGGGCGCGGCGGCCGCTTCATGCCCTCGCCGACGAAGAAGCTCGTGTGCGGCGGCTGGTTGTAGGCGACGTTCTGCCAGGCGACGCTCAGGCGGTACTGCGGGTCGTGCATGAAGGTGTAGAAGCGGTGCTCGGTCGGGATGGTCGTCGTGTAGACGCGCAGCTCTTTGTTGTCCGCCGTGCGCCAGACGACCTCCTCGCGCCAGTCGCCGAAGAGGTCTGCGCTCAAGGCGGGCGTCGCCTTCGACCCGTTGTTCGAGACGCACCCTTCGGCCGTGAGCAGGACGGCCTCGGTCGAGCTCGCCCAGTCCCACTTCGAGATGTAGTTGCGGTCGAGCAGCTCGCTCAGAGTGTCGCCGTCCCAGTAGACGCCGAAGTTGCACGAGCGCGGCGTCGTCCTGGAGATAAGTTCGCCGCGCGCGTCGAAGAGCCCCGTGATGTCCGCGCCGCGCACCCAGCACTCGAAGCCCGCGTGCCGCGGGTCTATGTCCAGACAGAGCCCGCGCCCCGGCCCCTCGCCGTCCTCGCCCGCCTTGACCGAGGGCTTCTTCCACAGAATCCGCCCCGTGCGCGCGTCGCGGAAGTGCGCGCCCGCGTCGTCGAAGCGCTCCTGTATGTCGAAGACTTCGAGCCCCGGCCGCGCGGGGTCGAGGTCGGAGAGGTGCAGCGCGTCGCCGTGGCCCAGGCCCGTCGAATAAAGACCCTTCCCGTCGTCGTCGATGACGGCGGCGCCGTAGACGATCTCGTCGCGGCCGTCGCCGTCCACGTCGCCGACGGACAGGTTGTGGTTGCCCTGACCGCTGAATGCTTTATTGCCGGGCGTCCCGTCCTCGCTGTCGAACGTCCAGACGCGCGTGAGCTTTCCCCCGCGCCAGTTCCAGGCGGTCAGGACTGTGCGCGTGTAGTAGCCGCGCGCCATCAACAGGCTCGGCCGCTTGCCGTCGAGGTACGCGACGCAGGCCAGGAAGCGGTCAACGCGGTTGCCGTAGCCGTCGCCCCAGACGGCGGCCAGCTCTTCTGTCGTCGGGTCGAGCTTCGTCGGGTGGCGCGGCGGGATGAAGTTCGTCGTGGCGAGGGCCGCGCCCGTCAGCCCGTCGAAGACCGTGAGGTACTCGGGGCCTTTAAGGACGTAGCCGGCGAGGCTGTGCCGCCCGTTGCGGAACGAGGCGAAGGTGCCTTCGGGGTTGCGCCAGTCGGCGTTCGCGTCGCCGATGGTCTTGCCGCGGCCGTCCACCGTCCCGTCGGCGGTCTTACACGCGACTTCGGCGCGGCCGTCGCCGTCGAGGTCGTAGACCATGAACTGCGTGTAGTGCGCGCCCTCGCGGATGTTCTTGCCGAGGTTGATCGACCAGAGGAGCATGCCGTCGAGTTTGTAAGCCTGAAGGATCGGCTCGGTCGTGAACCCCGCGCTCCCGTTGTCGCGCCCGCGGCCGGACATGTGGACGACCAGCTCGTACTCGCCGTCGCCGTCGAGGTCGCCGGCCGAGGCGTCGCCCGGCGCGTAGCCCTTCGGCGTCTGCAACGGTATCGAAAGGTACGGCACGGCGAGCGCGCCGACCTGAATGTCGGAGGCCACGCTGTGCCCCACCTCCTTGCCTTTGAAGACCGGGCGGACGAAGTAAGAGTTCGACTTCGACAGGTCGGCCGTCGCGTCGAGGAAGTTGGTCGGCCCCGCGAGCGGCCTGTCGTTGAGCCTGACGGCACGCCCCCGCTCGGTCGAGCGGTAGACGTTGAAGGCGAGCGCGTCCGGGTCCGTCCCGAGCAGACGCCAGCCGACCCAGACCTTCCCGTCGGGCCGCGGGACGGCGATGACGCCGCGCCCGAGCGCCTCCATCTGCCTCTGCGCGCTCGCGTGGAAGAGGGGCGCGGACAGGAGCAGGGCGGCGACAACCAACGTCGTCATGCTCGCTCGAAGTTTCATCCGTGGCGCGCGCTTCGTCACTTTTACTTATCGCCTCGTCACTTGTGTCCCGAGCGGAGGGCGGTTAACCACAGAGACGCAGAGAGCACAGAGGTTGCACGGAGGGTTGCACTTCTCTGTGCAATCTCAGTGTCCTCTGTGCCTCTGTGGTTAACCGCCCCACGCTCCATCCTCAAGAAACTCATCAACCTGTACAACCCTGATGACCGCTCCGCTCACCTGGACTTCTTATGGACGCCGACCTCTTTCGCCCGCGCGGAGAAATATTTTTTGAACGGGTCGCCCTTGAGACCCTTCAGTCCGGCGACGACGGCCGCGGCGTTGAACTCGGCGCCGGCCGGGCTCGTGTGCGTGTGGTCGGGGCCGAAGAGGGCCTTGACCTTCTCTTCGCCCAACGCCTCGTACCGGTCGGCGACGATGTTCGTGACGTCGACGAAGCGGACGCCCTCGGCGTGCGCGATCTCCTCGGCCCACTGGCGGAACTTGCCGGAGCCGCGTTCTACGCGGCCGTCCTTCCAGATGTTGCGCACCGTGGGCGAGAGGACGATGGGCGTCGCGCCCTTCGCCTTCACGTCCGCGACGAAGCGGCGGTTGTACCAGCCGAAGGTGTGGACGACCTCCTTGCTCCCGTCGGGCTTCGTGACCTCTTTCGTCTCCTCGCCCAGTCCCGGCAAAGAGCCGCGCGCGCGCCCTGTGTCGAGCGGGCCGCCGTCGTTGTGGCCGAACTGTATGAGGACGAAGTCGCCCGCCTTCAAGTCCTGCAAGACCTTCTCCCAGAGCCCTTCCGTCAAAAACGTCCGGCTGCTGCGGCCGGCGCGCGCGCGGTTGAGGACGTTGATTTTTGACGTGTCGAAGAAGGCGACGAACGGGTCGCCCCAGCCTTTGCCGCCGTTGGCGTTGTTGTTGGCGGTCGAGTCGCCGACGACGAAGAGCGTCGGGAGCTTCGGGTCGGCGGGGCGCTGTATGGGCGGCGTCGGCGGCGGCGCCGGCTCGGCCGTCTGCGCCGCGCAGGTGAAGGGCGAGAGGCAGGCGGCGAGTAAGGCGAAGGTGAGGGTTGCCAGTCTGTTTCTGAGTCGGGCCTGCCGTGAGTTGAGTTCAACGCGGAGGCGCAGAGGACGCAGAGGGGGCGCGGAGGCTTGCGGTCTGAAGATTTGAAATTCGGGATTTGAGATCATATGTCTCGGCGACCTCTGCGCCTCGGCGTCCTCCGCGTCAAATCCGGGTTCCGGCATCCTCTCAACGCTTGCCGGCGGTCGGGTCGGGCCAGTCGTCCGTGCGGAAGGGCGCGGCGGGCAGGCCCGTGTCGTTCGTCAGGTTCGGGCGGCGCGGGTTGTTGTTGAAGGCGTAGCGCGCGGCGACGGGGCGCGGCACCTCCGCCGACCAGACCTCGACCTTGTCCTTGCCGACGATGCGCGCCTCCGCCCAGTGCCACCTGCGGTCTTCGCCCGCGACGGCGAACTCTTGCAGCCTGTCGCCGTCGCGGATTCTCAAACCCGTCCCCACGTCGTCGAACGTGAGGACGATTTTCGACCCGCCGACTTTCATCCTGCTGAACATCGGCCCCGTCGCCGTCATCCGCCGCCCGTACACGTCGGCCAGCGCCCAGCGCGCCATGCGGCGCCCCACGTCGAGCTTGTTCTTCGGGTGTATGTCGTGCGCCTCGCCCACGTCGATGGTGACGATGAGGCCGGCGTTCTTCGTCGAGCGGGCCGTGCGCCGCTGCGCCTCGCGGAGGTGACTCCACGCCTCGTCCGCGGGCTCCGGCTTCGGGTCGCGGTAGTTGGGCAGTTGGACGATGCCGAAGGGGAAGTCGCCCTGACCCCAGCGCTCGCGCCACGCGCGGATCATCGTCGGCAGGAGGAGGTTGTACTGCTCGGCGCGCGCCTCGTTCGACTCGCCCTGATACCAGAAGGCGCCGCGGACGGGGAAGGGGATGAGCGGCTCGATCATCCCTTTATAGATGGAGGACGCGACGCGGTACTCTCGCAAGGCGTCGGGCACGGGCGGCGAGGGCGAGGGGCGCGCGCCCGCCGCCTTCGCCCTGTCGGCCTCCTCGCGCCAGCGCTTGATCTGCGCCTCGTACTCGACCTTCACGCGCGGACGCTCCTCGTCCCAAATCTTCGTGCGCTCGACCGTGGGCTTGAGTTCCGGGCTGGCGTTCAGGTACTCGACCGGCGTCCACGCCTCGGCCTGCGAGCCGCCGTAGGAGGAGTTGATGACGCCGACGGGGACGCCCAGCTCCTTCTGCAACTCGACGGCGAAGTAGTAGCCGGCGGCGGAGAAGTCTCTGACAGACTCGGGCGTGGTGGCACGCCACGCGGCGAGCGGCGGCGGCCTGTGTTTGAAGGCGACCTGCCGGCTGACGTTGAAGAGGCGGATGTTCGGATGATTCGCCGCGGCGATGGCCGCCTGCGCCTCGCGCGTCTCGGACAGAGTGAACTGCATGTTCGACTGGCCGGAGACGAGCCACACCTCGCCGACGAGCACGTCCTTCAACTCGACCCTGTTCTTGCCGCGCACGGTCAGAACGGCCGGGGTCGCGTTCGCGCGCAGCGGGTCGAGCCACACGCGCCAGCGGCCGTCGGCGCCCGCGGTCGTCCTTTTAGTCTGACCCGCGAAGCCGACCTCGACGGCCTCGCCCGGCGCGGCCGTGCCCCAGACGGGCACGCGCACGCCGCGCTGCAAGACCATCGAGTCGGAGAGCACGTCGGGCAGCGTGACCTCCGCGCGGACGCGCACGGCCGAGCCGAGCACGGCCAGCGTCGCCGCGAAAAGGAGAGCGGTTGCGGAAGCGATTCTCTTCGAGGTGCGGGAGCGCATGCCGACACTCTCCAGAAAGATTTGACGGGTAAAGCGGTTTACCGCGCGGCCGCACCACGGACGCCTCCGGTCAACGGCTCGCCCATCGGTCATACAAGGTTTCTATTGCTGGGGGCTCTGATTCTAAACCGAGAGGGCGCGAAAAGCTAAATGGAGGAGAGCGAGCACGCCGGCCGCGGAGCGGCCATCTGAATTTAGCCCGGCCTTTCAAGGCCGGGCAGCGTGTCAGCAAAACGTCGCCGCGTCGCCTCAGCGACGCCTGAACCGAGTTAGCCCGTTCGGGCGTCGCTGACGCGACGCGGCCGGCTTCGGGCGAACGAACCCGGCCTTGAAAGGCCGGGCTAAATTCGAGCGCCGCTGACGCGGCTGCATGATTCAGTTCCCGAGGGGCTTCGTCTCCGTGACGAGCGGGCTCGGGGGGATTCTGAAAGAGGCGAGGGGGTCGGGGCGCGCGGGGTCGAAGGGGCGCAGGTCGTCGGTCAGGTACTTGACGAGGGCGAGCCGGTTCGACCTGATGCCTTCGACGACGGCGCGGGCGAGCTGGTAGCTGCCGTAGTTGTTGTGGTGCGTGCCGTCGTTGGGGGCGAAAGCCTGCTTCGAGTCCTCGGGGCCGAGCGCTTCGTAGAAGAGCTTGCTCGCGGCGTGGAGGTCGATGAGGGGCGCGGCCAGTTCCTTCGCGGCCTGGCGTACGGCGTCGTCGTAGTCGCCGTGCGAGTCCGTGACCTGACCCGCGGCGTCGAAGGTGCGGCGCTGCATCGGCGTGACGAGGACGACGGTCGCGCCGCGCTTGCGCGCCTCCTCGACGTAGCGTTTGAGTGAAGCCTTGTAGGTCGTGAACGCGCCGACGCCCTCGCCGCGCTCCTTCTCGTCGTTGTGGCCGAACTGTATGAAGAGGTAGTCGCCGGGCCTGATAAGACTCAAGACTTTGTCGAGGCGGCGCGCGCCCGCGGAGCTGCGCAGGGACTCGCCCGACTCGGCGTGGTTGGCGACGGCGAGGCCGGGTTTGAAGAAGCGCGTGAGCATCTGGCCCCAACTGTTGTAGGGCTCGCGCGGCTGGTCGCAGACGGTCGAGTCGCCGAGGAGGAAGAGCGTCGGGGCCTTGTCGTTCCTCTTAATCTCAACCGCCGCGACGGCGGGCCGCGAGTTGTTGAATTCGAGCGTGAGTTTTTCGTCCCAGGCCCATGCCTCCATGTTCCTCTCGCGGTCTTTGAGCTTGACCTCGCCGCCGGTCGGAATCCGCGGCGTGCGGACGTTGACGGTGAACGTTCGCGTCTCGAAACGCCCGCGGGCGGTGCGCACCTCTTCGAGCACGAGGCGGCGCAGCTCTGCCTTGACCGTCGTGACCGTCTCGCCCTCGCGGTCGCCGAAGGTGACGGTCACGTCGTAGTTGCCTTCGGGCAGCGCCGCCGAGAAGTAGAAGGGCGCGGCGGCCGTGCAGAAGTCTCCGCGCAGTGCGTCGCCGCCGCGGTCTTCGCAAGTCACCTGCGCGCCGGGCTCGAAGCCGTACCCGAGTTCTTTCGTGTAGACGTCGGCGGGGAGAACCTGCCGGTAGCCCTCCTTGACCTTGCCGGGGCCGAAGTCGAACTTGAGAGTCGGCGTGCCCGGGCGTCCCGCCGCGCCCTGCGCGCGCACGTCTGTGGCGCACGGGAGAAGCGCGCAGCCGAGCGCGAGAAGCGCGGTTAAGCGCTTGAGAAAAAGGGTCGGCATCATTCAACTCCTATGGCGCAGGATTCGCCGGCAAGGTTACGGCTTCGTTAAATCTTCTGGCCGGAAGTGTCGCACGGACGGAAGCGTGGGGGCAATCGGTTAAATTCGTGCTAGAATCTGTAAGTGTTGTCTTAACGCAATTTATGGGCGAATAAAAAGTGCTTATCATGTCGCCCGGGGGTGGATTTAGAGCGGCCCGGACGAGGGGGAAGTGGTGTTTTTTCCAGTCGTCACGGGCGGCCTCAAGGCCGTAGTAAACGAGCCGGGAAGGGTGGGGATATACTTGCCGACTTTAAGAGACGTGGCGGTGCTGGCGGGGGTTTCGACGGCGACCGTCTCGCACGTCATCAACCGGACGCGACGCACCACGCAGGAGACGCGCGAGCGCGTCGAGCTTGCGATAAGGAAACTGGGGTTCGTCCCGAACGCGGCCGGGCGCATCTCCGGCTGGTCGGTCGAGCCCGGCGAGCCGACGGGCGCCGGCCTCGGCGGCGCGGTCGAGGTCGCCGCGGACGAGTTCCTCGCGCGCGTCGTCGGGCGTGAGAAGTAGGACTGTGCTTTATCATTCTCAATCTTGAGGGTGAAGTGAAGGGCGTTTAACCACAGAGGCACAGAGGGCACGGAGATGGCACAGAGGGATGACTCCGTGCCCCCTCTGCGTACTCCGTGCCTCTGTGGTTAACTCAACGAACGCGACTTTCAAGTCGAAATTAATAAAGCCCCACCCTCAATTCTTCCTCGCGGCGTGCCCGCCTGCTTGCAAAATGGCCGGAGTTACAGTAGAAGGCACGTATCAAGAGTTACAGTTTTCTGTTTGACAGTCCCCCGCGGCGGACTTCGCGGCCCGGGCGCCCGCGCCGCGGTCGTGGAGGTCGTTCGGCCGCCGCGCGCCTGTTAACCGCTTCCCTCCGAGAGAAAACTCGATGAAGAAAGAACTCGGCACCTTCCTGCTGCTCGTGCTGCTCTGCGTGGTGGTGGCGGTCTTGAACCCGCGCTTCCTCGCGCCGGCCAACTTGCAGAACATGGCGCGGCTCATCGGGGCCTACGGCATCTTCTCCATCGGGCTCGGCATGGTCATCATCACGGGCGGCATCGACCTCTCGGTCGGCTCGGTCTTCGCGCTCCTCGGCGTGCTGCTCTCGATGATGCTGACGGAGTGGGGCTGGCCGTCGGCGCTGGCGGTGCTCGCCACCATCGGCATCGGCACCGGCCTGGGCGCGCTCCACGGGCTGCTCATCACGAAGGTGCGCGTGCAGCCGTTCATCGTCACGCTGTGCGGGCTGCTCTTCTACCGCGGGCTGGCGCGCTTCATCTCGAACGACGAGACGAAGGGCTTCGGGGCGGCCGCGGGGTTCGAGACGCTCAGGAACGTGGCGACGGGGAGCCTGTTCGGCATCCCGACGCCGTTCGTGATACTGGTGCTGGTCAGCATCGTGATGTGGGTCGTGCTGCACCGCTCGGTCTACGGGCGCTACCTGTTCGCGGTCGGCCGCAACGAGACGGCGGCGAGGTATTCGGGCATCAACTCGCAGAAGATCGTGGCGAGCGCCTACGTCATCCTCGGCGCGCTCGTCGGCATCGCCGGCATCGTCTTCGCCTTCTACACGAACTCCATCTCGCCCTCTTCGCACGGGAACTTCTTCGAGCTGTACGGCATCGCGGCGGCCGTGCTGGGCGGCTGCTCTCTGCGCGGCGGCGAGGGCTCGATCATCGGCATCCTCATCGGGACGGCGCTCCTCCAGGTCTTGCAGAACCTCGTCAACCTGCTGGGCATCCCCAGCTCTTTGAACTTCGCCGTGATGGGCGCGGTGATTCTGATCGGCGTCATCGCCGACCAGATACTCCAGCGCCGCTCGGCGCGCGTGAAGCCCGCCTGAGGGCGGGCGGGCTTTGGAACATTTCACCCGGGGAGTTCGACTATGCTCTTGAAGAGGACGGCGGCGCTGCTCCTGCTCTGTTCAATCGTCCCGCTCGGGCTCGCGCCGGCGGCGTACGGGCGGAGCGTGCCGAAGCGGGAGGGCTTCGGGAGTACGAAGGGCGGGGAGGCCGTGGAGATTTACACGCTGCGCAACGGGCGGGGCGCGGAGGCGCGCGTGATGACCTACGGCGCCACCCTCGTCTCGCTCAAGGTGCCCGACCGCGCGGGCAAGTTCGAAGACGTGCTGCTCGGCTTCGACGACCTGGGCACCTACGAGACGGACACGCACTACATCGGCCAGGTCATCGGCCGCTACGCCAACCGCATCGCCAAAGGCAGGTTCAGGCTGAACGGCGTCGAGTACAAGCTCGCAGTCAACAACGGCGAGAACCACCTGCACGGCGGCCTGCGCGGCTTCGACAAGGTCGTGTGGAGGGCGCGGCCCCTGGACTCGAAGGCGGGCTCGGCCGTCGAGATGACCTACGTGAGCAGGGACGGCGAGGAGGGCTACCCCGGCACTTTGACCGTCAAGGTCGTCTACACGCTGACGGAGACGAACGACCTGCGCATCGACTACTCCGCGGTGACCGACAAGGACACCGTCGTCAACCTGACGAACCACGCCTACTTCAACCTCGGCGGGCACGGGAGCGGCGACATCCTCGGGCACCTGTTGACGATTAACGCCGACCGCTTCACGCCGACCGACGCGGGCTCGATCCCGACGGGCGAGCTGCGCGCGGTGAAGGGCACGCCGTTCGACTTCAAGCGCGCGACGGCCATCGGCGCGCGCATCAGCCAGGACGACGAGCAGTTGAAGTTCGGCAACGGCTACGACCACAACTTCGTCGTCGACGGGCGCGCGGGCGTGCTGCGCCTCGCCGCGCGCGCGTCGGAGCCGAAGTCGGGGCGCGTGATGGAGGTCTGGACGACGGAGCCGGGCGTGCAGCTCTACACGGGCAACTTCCTCGGAGGCACGGCCCCCGGCAAGGGCGGCGCGAAGTACGACCGCCGCCACGCCTTCTGCCTGGAGACGCAGCACTACCCCGACTCGCCCAACCGCCCCGAGTTCCCCTCGACCGTGCTGCGCAAGGGCGGGCGGTTCCGCTCGACGACCGTTTATAAATTCAGTAGTCAGTAGACAGTAGTCAGTAGACAGTAGGGCTCCGCTTGAGGAAGTCGAGAATGACGACCGTAGGGTTCGCAATACGAAAGGGTTTTCTACTGACTACTGACTACTGACTACTGACTGCTGTTTTCATCCGCCGCAGTCATAAACCTTCGGACGATGAGGAGAAGCAAGATGAAGCTTAAGAGAATGATCGCGCTGGCCTGCCTGCTCTCGCTCGCGGCCGCCTGCGCGCAGCAGGGCGGCGGGGGCGGGGGCACCAACACCGCCAACGGCGGCGGCGCTAACACCTCCGGCGGCGGCGCGGGCGGCTCCAAGCGGCTCGCCTTCGTCACCAACAACGCGTCGGACTTCTGGACCATCGCGCGCAAGGGCGTCGAGAAGGCCGACGCGGAGCTTGCGGACGTGACGGCCGAGTTCAAGATTCCTTCCGACGGGACGGCCGCCGAGCAGAAGCGCATCGTGGACGACCTGCTCGCCAAGGGCGTCGACGGCATCGCCATCAGCCCCGTCGACCCCGACAACCAGACCGGCCTCATCAACGAGGTCTCGCAGAAGACGCTCGTCTTCACGCAGGACTCCGACGCGCCGAACAGCCAGCGCGCCTGCTACGTCGGCACCGACAACGTCGAGGCCGGCCGCCAGGCGGGCGCGCTCATCAAGGAGGCGCTGCCGCAGGGCGGCAAGATCATGGTCTTCGTCGGCAAGCTCGACGCGCGCAACGCCGCCGAGCGCCTACAGGGCATCAAGGATTCGCTCAACGGCTCGAACGTCACGATCATCGACACGCGCACCGACGACACCGACCGCGTCCGCGCCAAGTCGAACGTCGCCGACACGCTGGTCAAGTACCCCGAAGTGGCGGCGCTCGTCGGGCTGTGGAGCTACAACGGCCCGGCCATCGTCAACGCCGTGCGCGACGCGGGGAAGACCGGCCAGATCAAGATCATCGCCTTCGACGAGGAGGACGAGACGCTGGCCGGCATCAAGGACGGCTCGATCTACGGCACCATCGTCCAGCAGCCCTACGAGTTCGGCTACCAGGCGATCAAGATGATGGCCGCCGCGCTCGGCGGCGACCGCTCCGGCATCCCCGCCAACAAGCAGAAGTTCGTCCCGACGAAGGTCATCAAGCAGGCCGAGGTCGAGGAGTTCACCCGGCAGATCAACCAGCTCCGCGGAAGGTGAGGGGACAGTTTTCAGTTTTCAGCTTTCAGTTTTCAGCCCCGAACGGCTAACGGCTTTCGGGGCTGAAAACTGAGGCTGAAAACTGAAAACTAAAAACTGAAAACTGTCATGCCTCCGATCCTACAGATGCGTTCGGTAGAGAAGCGCTTCCCGGGCGTGCACGCGCTGAAGGGCGTGAGCCTTGAGGTGTCGGAGGGCGAGGTCGTGGCGCTCCTGGGCGAGAACGGCGCGGGGAAGTCCACGCTGATGAAGGTGCTCGGGGGCGTGCACCAGCCGGACTCGGGCGAGGTTCTGATCGACGGCGCGCCCGCCCGCATCCAGGGCGTGTCGGACGCGACGAAGCACGGCGTGGCCTTCATCCACCAGGAGCTGAACGTCCTCGACAACCTCGACGTGGCGGCGAACGTCTACCTCGGGCGCGAGCCGGTGCGCGGCGGCCCCCTGCGGCTCATCGACCGCGGGAAGATGGAGGAGGAGACGAAGAAGCACCTCGCGCGCCTCGGCCTGAACATCGAGCCCGACACGCCGCTCGCGCGCCTCTCCATCGCGCAGCAGCAGATGGTCGAGATCGCGAAGGCCCTGAGCCTGGACGCGCGCATCCTCATCATGGACGAGCCCACGTCGAGCCTCACGCTCTCGGAGACCGAGCGCCTGCTCGAAGTCGTCAAAGACCTGCGCGCGAACGGCGTGGCCGTCATCTACATCTCGCACCGGCTGGGCGAGGTCAAGGAGATCGCCGACCGCGCGGTCGTCCTGCGCGACGGCTCGAACGCCGGGGAGCTCGCGCGCGAGGAGATTACGCACGACCGCATGGTGCGCCTGATGGTCGGCCGCGACATCGAGTCGTTCTACCAGCACCCCGAGGGCGAGAAGAGACCGCGCTACTTCGAGGTCGAGTCTTTGCGCACGGCGCGCTACCCCGACAAGCAGGTCAGGTTCGACGTGGGGCGCGGCGAGATTCTCGGCCTCGCGGGGCTGGTGGGCGCCGGCCGGAGCGAGGCCGCGCAGGCCATCTTCGGCGTCGACCCGTCCGCGGAGTCGAGCCTCATGCTCGACTCGAAACCGCTGCGCATACGCTCGCCGCAGGACGCCATCCGGCACGGCGTCTACCTCGTCCCCGAAGACCGGCGCACCGCCGGCCTCATCGTGGACATGCCGATCAGGGAGAACGTGACGCTGCCCGCGCTCGACCGCTACGCGCCGGCCGGCCTCATCTCTTTCGACAAGGAGAGGGAGGGCTCGAAGGAGGTCTGCGGGCGCCTGAACGTCAAGGCGCCGTCGGTCGAGGTGCGCGCGGCGAACCTCTCGGGCGGCAACCAGCAGAAGGTCGTGCTGGCGAAGTGGCTGGCGCTGGAGCCGCGGGTGCTCATCTTCGACGAGCCGACGCGCGGCATCGACGTGGGCGCGAAGGCCGAGATTTACGAGCTGATGAGGAGGCTCGCCGAGTCGGGCGTCGCCATCGTCATGATCTCCTCCGACATGGAGGAGGTCATCAACGTCAGCGACCGCGTCGCCGTCATGCACGAGGGGCGCGTCACCGGCGTGTTGGAGCGCGAGGACTGCACCGAGGAGAACATCATGCGCCTCGCCGTCGGCGGCCAGGGCTGACCGCCCCGCCTTCCCTCACTCTTTCCTTGAAAAGTCCGCCCGCGTCGAGACGTGCGCGGGCGGACTTTTAAAAACCACCCGGCCGAAGTATCATTCAGGCTGTCTCGCCCTGCCCCCCGCGCCTCTAAACCCCCCAATCCCGGGGGCGGCGCACGGGGCGAGAAGTGCCGGGCTAGAACCTGATGAGAGAAGAACACCGAAGCCAGCCGGTCGAGCACCCGCCCATCTCCCCCTTCAAGACATCCCGCATCAAGGACGTGGCCCGCGAGGCCGGCGTCTCGACGGCGACCGTCTCGCACGTCATCAACGGCACCAAGTACGTCAGCGACGACACGCGCAAGCGGGTGCAGGAGGCCATCGAGCGCTGCGAGTACCACCCGAACGCGCACGCGCGCTCGCTCGCCTCGGGGCGCAGCAACATGCTCGGCCTCCTCATCTCCGACATCTCGAACCCCTTCTTCCCCGAGGTGGTCAAGGCGATGGAGTCGGCGGCCTTCGAGCGCGGCTACAACGTCATCCTGCTCAACACCAACTACGACCCCGAGCGCGCCGCCGACTACGTGCGCCGCCTGTCGGAGCTGAAGATGGCGGGCGTGGCCCTGATGACCTCGGAGCTGGACTCGGAGCTGTTCCGCGAGATCGCGCGCCGGCAGGTCTCGGTCGTCTTCGACAGCCACGACCTCGCCTCCGGCCACATGAGCAACATCTGCGTGGACTACGCCGCCGGCATCGAGGAGGCCGTCCGCCACCTCGTCTCGCTCGGCCACCGGCGCATCGCGCACATCGCGGGCGCCTCCCGCATCCCCTCCGGCGTCATCCGCCGCGACGCCTTCCTCGACTTCATGAAGCGCTACCTGCCCGACGAGCCCGCGCCCGCCGTCTACGAGGGCGACTTCCGCCTCGACGGCGGGAGGAGGGCCGCGAGCGAAATCCTGGCCGCGGAGGACTTGCCCACGGCCGTCATCGCCGCCAACGACATGATGGCGCTCGGCGCCATGCGCGAGTTCCGCAAGGCCGGCCTCTCCATCCCGCAGGACATCTCCGTCGTCGGCTTCGACGACATCGCGTTCGCGGCGCTCTCGGAGCCGCCGCTGACGACCGTCTGCTCGCCGCGCGCCGAGATCGGCCGCCGCGTCGTCGAGGCGCTGGTCGCGTTGATCGAGCGCCCCGAGCAGCAGGCCGTAGAGCTGCGCATCCCGACGCACCTCATCACGCGCGACTCGACCGCCCCGCCGCGCAAGTAGGCGCGGCGCCGCGCGGGGCGCGCGGCCGGTGTTTGGCAAACGCCCCCCGAGCGAGTAGAATTCCGCCTACCCCGTTAGAAGCAAGACCTGAAGACCGGAGCGAGTTATTCCGTCGCCCGCGCGCGCCCCGCGACGCGGGCGACTTCGGCACTTTTTCGGCCCCGCAGAGTTAACCGCTTGACCGCAGCCGCCTGGTGTAAAGGGCGGGAGTCTCAAACAGCACGGAGGGTCTATGAGCAGCCAACGCGAGAAGAAATCTTTCGAGTACGTGAAGTATCTCTGGCAGGACGAGGTCGCGGAGCAACTCTCGGGGCTCGACCGGCTCGTCTACCGCTCGAACAAGCTCGGCGAAGACCTGACGCTCACGAACACGGGCGGCGGCAACACCTCCTCGAAACTCTTCGAGCGCGACCCGCTGACGGGGCAGGAGGTCGAAGTCCTCTGGGTCAAGGGCTCGGGCGGCGACCTGCGCACGGCCCGGCGCGACGGCTTCGCCTCGTTCTACCTCGACAAGATTCGCGCGATGAAGCCGCTCTACCTCAACCACCCCGAGCGCGGCCCGAAGACCGAGATCGAGGACGCGATGTACCCGATGTACAGCCACTGCGTCTACAACCTCAACCCGCGCGCCGGCTCCATCGACACGCCGCTCCACACGCTCGTCCCCTACGCGCACGTCGACCACCTCCACCCGAACGCCGTCATCGCCGTCGCCGCCTCCGTGAATCAGGAGAGACTCACCAGAGAGATTTACGGCGACGAGGTCATCTACATCCCCTGGCAGCGCCCCGGCTTCGACATCGGCCTGAAGATCGAAGAGCTCATCAAGCAGAACCCGCGGGCGAAGGGCATCCTGCTCGGCCACCACGGCATGAGCAGTTGGAGCAACGACGACAAGACCTGCTACGAGACGGCGCTGGAGATCATCGACCGCGCCGCGCGCTACATCGAGTCGAAGGACAGGGGCGAGGAGACCTTCGGCGGCCGGAAGCACCAGCCGCTCGCGGAGGACGACCGCCGCCGCCTCATCGCCGAAATCATCCCGTTCGTCCGCGGGCAGGTCTCCGCCTCCAGGCGCTTCGTCGGCACCGTGCAGGACGACGAGCGCATGCTCCGCTTCGTCAACAGCCACGACGCGCCGCGCCTCGCCGCGCTCGGCACCTCCTGCCCCGACCACTTCCTGCGCACGAAGATCAAACCCTTCTTCGTCGACTGGGACCCGGCCTCCGGCGACGTCGAGTCGCTCAAGCAGGCCGTAGCCTCCGGCATCGTCGAATACCGCAAGGACTACGCTGACTACTACGAGCGCTGCAAGCACCCGGACTCGCCCGCGATGCGCGACCCGAACCCGACGGTCGTCCTGATCCCGGGGCTCGGCATGCTCGCCTGGGGCAAGAACAAGAGCGAGTCGCGCGTGACGGCCGAGTTCTACAACTGCGCCATCGAGGTCATGCGCGGGGCGGAGGCCATCGACGAGTACGAGGCGATGGATCAGCAGGAGGCTTTCGACATCGAGTACTGGCTGCTCGAAGAGGCCAAGCTCCGCCGCATGCCGCCCGAGAAGGAGCTCGACCGGCAGGTCGTCGTCGTCGTCGGCGCCGGCGCCGGCATCGGCCGGGAGACCGCGCACCGCCTGGTCAAAGAGGGCGCGCACATCGTCTGCGTCGACCTGAACGAGGAGTCCGCGAAGGAGACCGCGCAGGAGATCATCGCGCAGTACGGCCCCGGCATCGGCGTCGCCGGGACGGGCATCAGCAACTGCGGCCCGGCCGTCGGCCTCGCGTGCGACATCACGAACCGCGAGAGCGTCCGCCGGATGTTCGAGGACGCGATGCTCGCCTACGGCGGCGTGGACGCGGTCGTCGTCACGGCCGGCGTCTTCGTCCCGCCCGACAAGACGGGCCGCGTCGAAGACCGCCACTGGGCTTTGACCTTCGGCATCAACGTCACCGGCGCCTACGTCGTCGCCGACGAGGCTTACCAGATTTTCAAGAAGCAGGGGTTGACCGGCAACATCGTCCTGACGACGAGCGCCAACGCCGTCGTCGCCAAGAAGGGCAGCCTCGCCTACGACACGAGCAAGGCCGCGGCCAACCACCTGGTGCGCGAGTTGGCCGTCGAGTTCGCCCCGCTCGTCCGCGTCAACGCCGTCGCGCCCGCGACCGTGGTCAAGGGCAGCACGATGTTCCCGCGCGACCGCGTCATCGCTTCGCTCACCAAGTACGGCATCGACTTCGACGAGTCCGAGGAGACCGAGGCCCTGCGGGACAAGCTGGCGCAGTTTTACGCCAAGCGCTCGCTCACGCAGACGCCCATCGAGCCGGCGGACCAGGCCGAGGGCATCTTCCTGCTCGTCTCGCGCAGGCTCGCCAAGACCACGGGCCACGTCATCCCCGTGGACGGCGGCTTACAGGACGGGTTCCTGAGGTAGGAGACAGACGACAATGGCTACTCACTTCGAGATCGACGACGACTTCATCGCCGGACAGAACAGGGCGGCCCGGGCCTGGGTCGAGGAGGACTACGAGCACCTCGGCAAACAGTTGCGCCGCCGCGGGCGCGACATCGAAGACCTGACGGCGAAGGCGCAAGCCTTCCGCGTGGCCGTGCCCTCGTGGGGCGTGGGGACGGGCGGGACGCGGTTCGCGCGCTTCCCCGGCGTCGGCGAGCCGCGCGGCATCTTCGAGAAGCTGGAGGACTGCGCGACCATCAACAAGCTCGTCCGCACGACGCCCGGCGTCTCGCTCCACATCCCCTGGGACAGGCCCGAAGACCCGGACGCGCTCGTCGAGTTCGCGCGCGCGCGCGGCCTGCACTTCGACGCGATGAACTCGAACACGTTCCAGGATCAGGCGGGCCAGCCGCACTCGTACAAGTACGGCAGCCTGACGCACCCGGACGCCGCGGTGCGGCGGCAGGCCGTCGAGCACAACGTCGAGTGCATCGAGCTCGGGCAGAAGATCGGCTCGAAGGCGCACACGGTCTGGATCGGCGACGGCGGGAATTTTCCGGGGCAGCAGCACTTCCGCCGCGCGCTTGAGCTGTACCTCGACAGCATGCGCGACATCTACGAGGCCCTGCCCCCGGACTGGCGGCTCTTCATCGAGCACAAGTTTTACGAGCCGGCCTTCTACTCGACGGTCATCAACGACTGGGGCGTGAGCTACCACTGCGCGCGCGAGCTGGGGCCGCAGGCGTTCTGCCTCGTAGACCTCGGCCACCACGCGCCGAACGTCAACATCGAGATGATCGTCGCGCGCCTCATACAGTTCGGCAAGCTAGCCGGCTTCCACTTCAACGACTCGAAGTACGGCGACGACGACCTCGACGCGGGCTCGATCAAGCCCTTCCAGCTCTTCCTCATCTTCAACGAGCTGGTGGACGCCGAACTCTCCGGCGTCGAGAAGTTCGACCCGGCCTACATGCTCGACCAGTCGCACAACGTCACCGACCCGGTCGAGTCCCTGATGTCGAGCGCCGTCGAGCTCTCGCGCGCCTACGTCCAGGCGCACCTCGTAGACCGCGGCGCGCTCTCGGAGGCGCAGAAGAACTGCGACCCGCTGATGGCGCTCGCCGCGCTCAAGCAGGCGTTCACGACGGACGTTTCGCCCGTCCTCGCCGTCGCGCGCGAGCGCGAGGGCGGCGCCATCGACCCCGTCGCCGCCTACCGCGCCAGCGGCTACCGCCAGCGCAAGGCCGACGAGCGCCCCGCGCAGAAGGGCGCCGCGGCGTCGGGGATTGTTTGAGGAAGTGAGCAGTGAGCGGTGAGCAGTAAGCAGTTTAAGAACTGCCGCGCCGCCCGGTTTAACTTAACCGCTGCTCACCGCTCACTGCTCACTGCTCACTGCTCACTGATGGATGATTCGCTCTACATCGCGGTTGACCTCGGCGCGGGGAGCGGGCGCGTCTTTCTGGCGGGCGTGGCCGAGGGCGAGCTGCTGCTCGGAGAGGTGCGGCGGTTCAAGTACCCGCCGCGCGAGGAGGGCGGGCGCCTGCGCTGGCCGTTCGCGGACATCCTCGGAGAGATCAAGGCGGGGCTGAGGGAGGCGGGCGCGCGCGCGCGGCAGATGGGTCGCGCGGTGCGGAGCGTGGGGGTTGACAGTTGGGCGGTCGATTACGGGTTGGTTGACGCGGGCGGGAGTCTGATCGAGAACCCGGTCTGCTACCGCGACGCGCGGACGCGCGGGGCGTTGGACGAGGTCTTCCGCGTGGTGCCGCGCGGGGAGTTGTTCGCGCGCACGGGCGTTCAGTTCCTCGAACTGAACACGCTCTACCAGCTCCGCGCGCACGCGCGCGAGGGCCTGCCCCGCGAGGCCGCGCGGCTCCTGCTGATTCCCGACCTCATCAACTTCATGCTCACGGGCCGCGCCGCGTGCGAGTACACGAACGCGACGACGACGCAGTTGGTCGGCGCGCGGACGGGCAGGTGGGACGACGAGTTGATAGAACGTCTGGGGCTGCCCCGGAACCTTCTCGCGGGGATAGTCCCGGCCGGGACGGAGATCGGCCCGCTCGCGCCGGAGGTCGGCGAAGAGCTGGGGCTCGCGGGCGTGAGGGTCGTCGCGCCTGCGACGCACGACACGGGGAGCGCGGTGGCGGGCGCGCCGCTCGAAGAGGGTTGGGCCTACGTCTCTTCGGGCACCTGGTCGCTCGTCGGCGTCGAGCGCGCCGGGCCGCTCGTCTCGGCCGAGGTCGCGCGCCACAACTTCACGAACGAGGGCGGCGCCTTCGGCACCTTCCGCTTCCTGAAGAACGTGATGGGGCTCTGGGTCTTCGAGTCGTGCCGCGCCGAGTGGGCCGCGCGCGGCGCCGAGGTGGAGTACGAAGGACTGCTGGGGCGTGTGAAGAACGTCGAGGCGCATCCCGGCTTCATCTTCCCCGACGACCCGCGGCTCTTCAACCCGACGTCGATGCTCGACGCGGTCGCCGCGCAGCTCAAAGAGACGGGGCAGAACGTTTCGGCCGAAGACCCCGCGGCGCTGACGAAGGTGATACTCGATTCGCTCGCCTTCCGCTACGCGTCGGTGCTGCGCACGGTTGAGACGCTGACGGGCAGGAGGGTCGAGGGCGTGCAGATCGTCGGCGGCGGGAGCCGCAACGACTACCTCAACCAGGCGACCGCCGACGCCGCGGGGCGGCCCGTGCTCGCGGGGCCGGTCGAGGCGACCGTGACGGGCAACGTGCTCGTGCAGGCCGTCGCCGCCGGCCGCTTCGCGTCGCTCGCCGAGGCGCGGCGCCACGTCTCGCGGAACGTCTCCCTGCGCAGGTTCGAGCCGCGAGTGAACGAGAGGACGGAAGGGGCCTCGCGCCGTTACGCGGAGGTGGAGCGGCTCTACCTCGGCTTCGGCGCGGAAGGCGCGGCGCGGCCGCGGCGGCGCGGATGGTTTCGGGGGCAAGCGGGGAACAACGGATGAGCGGACTCTCAAAGTACCTCCACCCGCGCGACGAGATCATGCAGACGATGGAGCGCATCTATCGCTACCGCATGACGACGACCTCGGGCGGCAACCTCTCCATCCGCGAGCCGGACGGCACGGTCTGGGTCACGCCCGCGCGCGTGGACAAGGGCGGCCTGCGCCGCGAAGACATCGTCCGCGTCAACCCCGACGGGAGCGCGGAAGGGCTCCACCCGCCCTCGTCCGAGCTGCCCTTCCACCAGATGATCTACGCGGCGCGCACGGACATCCGCGGCGTCGTCCACGCGCACGCGGTCGCGCTCGTCGCCTTCAGCATCACGGGGCAGGCGCCCGACACGCGCCTCTTCCACCAGTCGCGCCACGTCTGCGGCCCCGTCGGCTTCGCGCCCTACGCGCTGCCCGGGAGCAGCGACCTGGGGAAGAGCATCGCGGAGACTTTCCGGAAAGGATTCGACTGCGTCGTGTTGGAGAATCACGGCGTGGCCGTCGGCGGGGGCAGCTTGCAGAACGCCTTCCAGAAGTTCGAGACCCTGGAGTTCACGGCGAAGACGCTCGTCAAGGCGAAGCTGCTGGGCGAGGTTCGTTACCTGAACGAGGAGGAGTTGGAGCTGCGCAACCGGGTGCCGCCGCTCGAAGAGTTCGAGCCCGACGCGGCTTCGAGCCGCGAGCGCGACCTGCGGCGGCAGCTCGTGGACTTCACGCGGCGCGGCTACGACCACCGCCTCTTCATCAGCACGGGCGGCAGCTTCTCGGCGCGCGTGGACGACGAATCTTTTCTCATCACCCCTTCCCAGGTAGACCGCCACGCGCTCGGGGTCGAAGACCTCGTGCTCGTCCGCCGGGGCCGCGCCGAGGCGGGCAAGCGCCCGAGCCGGGCCGCGCGCAACCACCGGGCCATCTACGAGCGGCACCCGCGGGTCGGCGCCGTCCTGAACGCCTCGCCGGTGAACGTGACCGCGTTCAGCGTGACGCGCGCCCCCCTGGACTCGCGCACCATCCCGGAGAGCTACCTCCTCCTGCGCGACGTGGCGCGCGTCCCGTACGGCGTGCAGTTCCGCGAGCCCGAGGCGCTGGCGCGGCAGGTCTCCCCGCGCGCGCCCATCGCGCTGCTTGAGAACGACGGCGTGCTCGTCGTCGGCGCGAACGTGCTCGAAGCCTTCGACCGGCTCGAAGTGCTTGAGTCCACCTCCGAGGCCCTCGTCAACGGCCGCCTCATCGGCGAGGTCGCGCCGATGTCGGACGAGGTGATCGACGACCTGAAGCGCGCCTTCGCGTCGATGCTGGCCTGAGTCGGATGTCACGGATGAGAGTCTCGCTCTTCATCACCTGCCTGATCGACCAGCTCTGGCCCGCGGTCGGGGCGAGCGCGGTCGAGGTCTTGAGGCGCGCGGGCTGCGAGGTCGTCTTCGACGAGCGGCAGACGTGCTGCGGCCAGCCGGCCTTCAACACCGGCTACCGCGACGACGCGCGCCGCCTCGCGCGGCGCTTCATAGAGATCTTTGAAGGGGGCGGGGCCGACTACGTCGTCAGCCCGTCGGGCTCCTGCACGGCGATGGCGCACCACTTCCACGAGCTGTTCGCCGAAGACGAGGCGTGGCGGCGGCGGGCCGAGGCGCTCGCCGCGCGCACGCACGAGTTCGGCGCCTTCCTCGTCAACGTGCTCAAGGTCGAGGACGTGGGCGCGTCCTTCAAAGGGCGCCTCACCTGGCACGACGCCTGCCACGGCCTGCGCGACCTGGGCGTGCGCGAGGAGCCGCGCAAGTTGATCCGCGGCGTGCGCGGGGCCGAGTTCGTCGAGCTGGCGAACGCCGACGCGTGCTGCGGCTTCGGCGGGACGTTCTCGGTCAAATACCCGGAGATATCCGTCGCCATCCTCGACAACAAGATCGACGCGATTGAGAAGGCCGGCGTCCGCGCCGTCGTCTCCGGCGACGCGAGCTGCCTGATGCAGATCGGCGGCAGACTGACGCGCAACAACTCTTCCGTGAAGACGATGCACCTGGCCGAGTTGTTGGCCTCGCGGGAATAAGTACCGCCGCGGGGCGGCGCTTGAGTTTAGCCCGGCCTTGAACGGCCGGGTATAGAGCAGGCCACGTTCGGCGTCGCGTCAGCGACGCTTGAGTCGTCGTCATGTTCAAACGTCGCTACGCGACGCGGCGAATGACTACGCGTCTTACCCGGCCTTGAAAGGCCGGGCTAAACTCAGACGCCGCCCCGCGGCGGATTAGGGATGCACCAGCAGACTTCAGAGACCTTCGACCGGAACGCGCGCGAGGCGCTTCAGGACGTGCAGTTGCGCGGGGCGCTGCGGAACCTGGCGACGACGTTCGGCGGGCGGCGGAAGGAAGCCGTCGCGACGGTCGAGGACTGGGAGGGCTTGCGCGAGCGCGCGCGGGCGGCGAAGGACGAGACGCTGGCGCACCTCGACAAGTATCTCGGAGCGTTCGCCGACAAGGCGGAGGAGGCCGGCGCGCAGATTCACTGGGCGCGCGACGGGGCGGAGGCTTGCCGGATTGTTCTTGGTTTAATCCGGGCGCGGGGCGCTTCGAAGGTCGTGAAGTCGAAGAGCATGGCGACCGAGGAGATACACCTGAACGCCGCGCTCGAAGCGGAAGGGCTCGCCCCGGTCGAGACCGACCTGGGCGAGTGGATCATCCAGCTCGCGCACGAGACGCCGTCGCACATCGTCGTGCCCGCGATTCACAAGTCGAAGCGGCAGATCGCGGAGCTGTTCGCGGAGAAGGTCGGCATCGAGCCGACGGACGACGTGGCCGTCCTGACGGGCGCGGCGCGGCGCATCCTGCGGCGGAGCTTCGCCGAGGCGGAGGTCGGCATCTCCGGCGTCAACTTCGGCGTGGCGGAGACGGGCACCATCCTCATCCTCGAAAACGAGGGCAACGCGCGCCTGACGACGAGCCTGCCGCGGACGCACATCGCCGTGATGGGCATCGAGAAGGTCATCCCGAAGTTCACCGACCTCGACGTGTTCTTAAAGCTCCTGCCGCGCTCGGGCACGGGGCAGCGCCTGACCGCCTACCAGTCTTTGATAACGGGGACGAAGAGGCGGCCCGAAGACGAGGGGCCGGAGGAGCTGCACATCGTCCTGATGGACAACGGGCGTTCGCGGATGCTGTCGCACCCCGTGACGCGCCAGTCGCTCGCGTGCATACGCTGCGGCGCGTGCCTGAACGCGTGCCCGGTCTACCAGCAGGTCGGCGGACACGCGTACGGGTCGGTCTACCCCGGCCCCATCGGCGCGGTGATTACGCCGCAGCTCACCGGGCTCAAGCTGTCGGCACAACTGCCCTACGCTTCGAGCCTGTGCGGCGCGTGCCGCGAGGTCTGCCCCGTGAAGATAGACATCCCCGAGCTGCTCCTGCACCTGCGCGCCGAGGTGACGGAGGGGACGGCCGCGGGCACGGCCGCGCAGCACGGGCCGGTGAAGCATCGGCCCCTGGAACGTTTCGCCTTCAAGCTCTACGCGCGCGCCTGGTCGAGCCCGTCTTTATACCTCTGGGGCGCGCGCGTCGCGCGCGTGCTGCAACGCGCGGTCGTGCGCCGGGGCCGCATAGGGAAAGTCGGCGGCCTGCTGGCGAAGCTCGCGCCGCCGCTCGCCGCCTGGACGGAGTGGCGCGACGCGCCGCCGCTCGCCCCGCGCACGTTCAGGGAACAATGGCGCGAAGAGCATAAGAGATAGACTTGGCCGAGCAGAGAAGAAACGACGAGGCGCGGCGCGAGATGTTCGCCGCCATCCGCGGCCACCTGGCGGAGAGCGCGCCGCACGACGCCGTGCGCGCGGCGCACCACGCGGCCGTGGCGCACGGCGAAGACGTGTCGGCGCGCGCCGAGAGGGGCGCCGCCTTCGTGTTCGAGGGGACGGTCGTCGGGCGTTTCCGACAGGCGCTCGAAGCGGTGGCGGGCCGCTGCTTCCTCGTGAAGGATGAAGGGGAGGCGGCCGAAGTCGTGCGGCAGATAGCCGTGCAGAGAGACTCCCGGCGAGTCGCCGTGTCGGACTCGCCGCTGGCGGGCCGCGTGATGAGCCTCGCGGCGCTGCCGGCGGAGGTGCTTGAGGACGCCGTCGCCGAAGACTTGTTCGACTGCGACCTCGGCGTGACGGGCGCGCAGTGGGGCGTGGCCGAGACGGGCACGCTCGTGCTTGAGTCGGACGCCGAGCGGCACCGGCTGGCCTCGCTCGTCCCCCCGGCGCACGTCGCGCTCGTGGAGGCCCGGCACGTCAGGCAGACGCTCGGCGAGGTGCTGCGCGCCATCAACGAGAGGGGCGAGGGGGGCTTGAGCCGCGCGGTGACTTTCATCACCGGCCCCTCGCGCACGTCGGACATCGAGCTGACGCTCGCCATCGGCGTCCACGGCCCGGCCGAGCTCTACGTCGTCGTCATCGGGGGTGAAGGCAATGGCTGAAGTCCCGCTCCTGCGCGCGACCGACATCACGAAGTCGTACGCGGGCGTGCAGGCCCTGAAGAGCGCGTCGCTGGAGCTGCGCGCGGGCGAGGTGCACGCGCTCATCGGCGAGAACGGCGCGGGCAAGTCCACGCTGATTAAGATCATCACCGGCGCGGTCGAGCCGGACGGCGGCGAGCTTCGGATAGAAGGCGAGACCGTCACGCACAACTCGCCGCGCGTGGCGAAGGGGCTGGGCGTCGCCGCCATCTACCAGCAGCCCGCGCTCTTCCCCGAGCTGACCGTCGCGGAGAACATCGCGCTCGGCGTCGAGCGGGCGGGGATGGCCGGCCGCGTGGACTGGCGCGCGCGCAGGCGCCGGGCCGCGGAGCTGCTCGCGCAGGTGGGCGCGCGCATCGACCCGGACGCGGACGCGGGCGACCTCACGATGCCGCAGCAGCAGTTGGTCGAGATCGCGCGCGCGCTCGGCGCCGACGCGAAGGTCTTGATACTCGACGAGCCGACCGCCTCGCTCTCCGAGGAGGACACGCAGAACCTCTTCAACGTCATCCGGAGCCTGCGCGAGCGCGGCGTCGGCATGGTCTACATCTCGCACCGGCTCGAAGAGCTGCCGGTCATCGCCGACCGCGTGACCGTGCTGCGCGACGGGCGCACCATCGACACGCGCCCTATGTCGGAGGTCAACCGGCAGCAGCTCATACAGTTGATGGTTGGGCGCGAGCTGTCGGCCGTCTTCCCCAAGAGGGAGGTGCCTCTGGGCGACGTGGTGCTTGAGTTGCGAAACCTCGGGTGCGCCGAGTCGGGCATCCGTGGAGTCGACCTCTCGGTGCGCGCGGGCGAGATCGTGGGCCTGGCGGGGCTCGTCGGCGCGGGGCGGACGGAGCTGGCGCGCGCCGTCTTCGGGCTGACGCCCGTGGACTCCGGGCAGATACTTCTCCGCGGCCGGCCCGTCCGCATCGGCAGCCCGGCGGAAGCCATCCGCCGCGGCATCGCCTACCTGCCCGAAGACCGCAGGCGCCACGGCGTCATCCTCGACATGCAGGTCGGCGCCAACATCACGCTCGCCTCGCTCGACCAGATTTCGCGCCGCGGCGCGCTCGACTTCAAGCGCGAGCGCGAGCTGGCGGGCGACTACTCGCGCCGCCTCGGCGTGAAGACGCCGGCCATCTACGCGCCCGTCGCGACGCTCTCGGGCGGCAACCAGCAGAAGGTCGCGCTCTCCCGCTGGCTCATGACGAAGCCCTCCGTCCTCATCCTCGACGAGCCGACGCAGGGCATCGACGTGGGCGCCAAGTCGGAGATACACGCGCTGATGACCGACCTCGCCGCCGAGGGCGTCGCCGTCCTGATGATCTCCTCCGAGCTGCCGGAAATCCTCGGCATGAGCGACCGCGTGGCCGTCATGTACGGCGGCCGCATCGTCGAAGTCCTGGACCGCGCCGACGCGACGCAGGAGAAAGTCCTCGCGCTCGCCCTCGGCCACTCGTCGGAAGAGGTCGCGGCGGCCGCGACGCCGGGAGGGGGCAAATGAACTTCGGCCGTTACAAGCGCGAGCTGTCGGCGCTGCTGGCGTACGTGGCGCTGCTGGT
>DASVQJ010000192.1:0-15717 GCA_036389235.1 Pyrinomonadaceae bacterium
GGTCGAGCACACGCGCCACCGCAGCTTATGGAACTTCCTCGGCAATGTGGCGGCCGGGCTCATCGCCTACACGTGGCAGGAGAAGAAGCCGTCACTGAATATTCAAGTCAAAGAACAGTTCCTTATCTCGAACTGACGTTATGTAATATGCCGCCTATGGTCAGTGCCCCCTCGTCAAATGACCTCACCTTAACCCTAGACGCTTTCATCCGGTCTGTCGCGGTCAACCGTCGCTCCCCGCACGCCTTCTTCCTCGGCGCGGGCGCCTCGGTCAGCTCGGGAGTGCCGTCCGCCGGGATGTGTATCTGGGAGTGGAAGCGGCAAATCTTCGTCACGAACAACCCACGCCTCCAGACTCTACTCGGGGACGTCTCGATGGAGAGCGTCCAGCAGAAAATCCAACACTGGCTGGACTCGGAGGGGGCCTACCCAGCCCTCAACGCCGAGGAGGAGTACGGGTTCTACGCCGAGCGGTGCTACCCGATAGCGGACGACCGCCGGCGGTACTTCGAGAATCTGGCTGAGAGCGCCGCCCCTTACGTCGGTTACAAGTTGCTCTGCCTGCTGGCGGAGTCGGGGTTGATAAAGGGGGCCTGGACCACAAACTTCGACGGCCTCGTGGCGCGCGCGGCGGCGTCCTTCGGGGTGACGCCTGTCGAGGTGGGGCTCGACAGCGCGCACAGGGCGTTCATGATGCCCAGCGCGGGCGAGTTACTCTGCGTCTCCATCCACGGGGATTATCGCTACGACAGGCTGAAGAATACCGAGGCCGAGTTGCAGCGGCAGGACGCGCAACTCCGGGCGGCGCTCGTTGACTACCTTCAGGACACCAGCCTGGTTGTGAGCGGCTACAGCGGTCGTGATAAGTACGTCATGGAGACGCTCCAACTGGCCTACTCACGGCCGGGCCCCGCCAGGCTCTACTGGTGCGGGCGTGAAGGCGAGGAGCCCGGCGACCCGGTCCGCCGGCTGCTACTTACGGCCCGCGCCAGCGGCCGCGAAGCCTACTATGTTCCGACGCTCGGGTTCGACGACCTGATGCTGAGGCTCTCCCTGCATTGCCTCGCGGGGGAGCCGCTGGACCGCGCCAAACAACTCGTCGAAGCCGACTCCGAAGGGCGTGAGGAGAAGTCGCCCGCCTTCAGCGTCAGTTCAGACGCCGTCACCCGGTTGATGACCCGGCTCCACCGCGCGGCTCGGTCTCGTCTTTCGGTTACAGCGACGGCTTTGACGGCGGCCAGAGGATGAGCACGAGGTGGGTGTCGGGGGCGCTCAACGCCGACGAGGCTTCCTACGATCCGCAGGTGAGCGTCGCCGAGCGTAACAGGCGGCTGGAAATCACCCCGCTCGCGAATGCGCCGGGCAGACATTTCAACGGGTATCAGTCCGCCGGCGAGTGGAACCTTACCGGCGCGAGAGTAAGCGTGGAGGTCGTGCAGGCGGCGGAGGCCGCGGACACGGTCTTCGCAATCGGCGTCGACAGCGACAACTGGTACGGGTTCGTGGCCGAGGAGGGCACGCTCTACCTGCAAAGCAAGATTAAAGGGGTGAAGTCACCCAAGTCCGTCCCCTACGACGCCGCGCGGCACAGGTTCTGGCGCTTCCGCCTCGACTCCGCGGGCAACACTGTGACGTGGGAGACGAGCCCGGACGGCTCCTCCTGGGAGGAGCAGCGGCGGGAGACGCTGCAAATGGACATCACCGCCGTACACGTGACGCTGAGCGCCGGCACCTATAAAGCGACGAAAGCGCCGGGCATGGCCGTCTTCGACAACTTCCGCCTGGAGCGTTAAGCGCGCAAAGAGTTCACATGTCTTCCCCCCAGCTTTCGTGGGTTCAGGCCGTCGCCGACGACAGTCTGGTCGTGGCCGTGAACAGTGACCTCTATTCTCGCGAGGCGCTGTTCCGGGTCTGCTACCTGTTCACGGACAGGTGCTACCTCTTCCTCGTGCAGGAGGAGAATGCGCCGGTCATTGAAGTTCGTTTCACCCGGAAGAGCCCCGACACCGACCTGAGTGAAATGGCCGGCGAGTTCTCCAACGAGCTCATCAACCAGAAAGTCAGGCTGGACGTCGCGGCCGAGACCAAAGCTATTCGCGAGTTGATCGTGGCCCAGGCTTTCGCCGAAGCCGATCTATTAAACGGGGGTGATTCGGAAGCTGGCTATCTGGACGACCCGAAGGGGATAGCCCGGTGAGCGTCCGCGTCACACTCTCGAAAACGATATACCCTAGTCGGTGTATCGAAGAAGCCGTCGCCGCCTACTCCGCAATCTGTTCAGCGAGGATGATCGCCGAGACTTCCTACGCGCTTGAAGTCGAGATCATTCCCGTTCGCGGACAAGTCGAACAGCCGGACGAGAGCAGAATAGCCGGCGAGTTCCTCAACTATCTGCTCGACCTGTCACTGGAGCATCACCTTCAGACGTCCTGAATAACTTATATGGGACAGACGCAATTCGAGGGGAGGGATTACAGGCCGAAAGGTCAGTACCGTCTCCTGCCCTTTCAGTTCCTCCAGTTCGACGAAGGCCGGAAGATCATCGTCAACGAGGTCGGCGAACACCTGTTCCTGAGCGACGAAGACTTCACCTCCTTCGTCGCGCACACGTTAGATCAGTCTTCCGACGTTTACTACGACCTGAAGGGCAAGCACTTCCTCTTCGATTCAGACTCGCGGGCGCCTTTCGAGCTGCTGGCCACGAAGTACCGCACCAAAAAGGCGCACCTGGCCGGCTTCACCAGGCTGCACATCTTCGTCGTCTCCCTGCGCTGCGAGCACTCGTGCCACTACTGCCAGGTCTCCAGGGTGAGCGCCGACCGCGCCCTGTATGACATGAGCCCCGAGACGGCCGCGAAGTCGTTGGACCTCGTCTTCCGCTCGCCCGCGGACTCCATCAAGATAGAGTTCCAGGGCGGGGAGCCGCTGCTCAATTTCGAGCGGATCGTCCAGATAGTTGAAGACGCCGAAAGAAGGGCCGAAGCGACGAACAAATCCGCGGAGTTCGTCGTCACCACGAACCTGGCGCTCGTCACCGACGAGATGCTCGACTTCTTCCGCGAGCACAACGTCATGGTCTCGACCTCGCTGGACGGGCCCGAGTTCATCCACAACGCCAACCGGCCGCGGCCGGGGAACAACAGCTACCGACTGACGGTCGAGAACATCCGCCGTGCGCGCGAGGCGCTCGGCTACGACAAGGTCGGCGCCCTGATGACCGCCACGCGCCTGAGCCTCCGCCACCCGCGCGAGATCATCGACGAGTACGTCAGCACCGACTTCCAGTCCATCTTCCTCAGGTCTCTCAGCCCTTACGGGTTCGCGCTGAAGACCGCGAAGAGCATCGGGTACACGGGGGACGACTTCTTACGGTTCTACCTGGAGGCGTTCGAGTACATCCTGGAGTTGAACCGCCGGGGCGTTAACCTCGTCGAGACTTACGCACAGATCCTCCTCACCCGGATTCTGACCCCGTTCTCGACGGGCTACGTAGACCTTCAGTCGCCCGCGGGGGCCGGGATAGGCGTAGCCGTCTACAACTACGACGGAGACGTGTACGCGACCGACGAGTCGCGCATGCTGGCCGAGATGGGGGACGAGCAGTTCAAACTGGGTAACGTTCACCGGGAATCGTACGAGCAGATGTTCGGCGGCGAACTCCTCCGCGCGATCACCGCCTCGTCGTGCGTGGAGTCGATGCCGGGCTGCGCCGACTGCGCCTTCCAAACGTTCTGCGGCTCCGACCCGATCCTCAACTACGCGACGCAGGGCGACATGGTCGGGCACCGCCCCACGAGCGAGTTTCACAAAAAGAACTTCTTCCTGATCAAACACCTCCTGAGTCTCTACCACTCAGACCCGGTGGTGAGAAGAATCTTCTGGGCGTGGGTGCATAACGCCCACGTGGGGGATTTCGTGAGTGAGGTGCCCGCATGAAACTCTACTCCCCGGGTCGGGTCGGCGGCGCGTTAAACCACCCGGTCGTCGCGAAGGTGACGACGGCCGAGGCGCCGGCCGGCGTCGGCAGGGAGGATTTTGTCCTGCTGTGGAGGGAAAGCGCCCCGCCCGCGGACACTTCAGGGTACGCGGCGATCCTGACGCCGCGCCGCGCGCCTTCGTGGGAGTCCCTGTCGCCGCTCGTTCACTCGACCATCGAGTTCGAGTACCTGGCGGACGGCGACGTAGTCTCCGTTCATCCGTCAGGCTTCGTCAGGGCGCTGTACCGGAAGGGCTCGCCCCACAACTTCATCCTCGTCACAGACCAGTGCAACAGCTTCTGCCTGATGTGCTCGCAGCCGCCCAGGCAGGTGGACGATTTCGACCGGATAGGGGAACACCTGCGCCTGATAGATTTGATCGACCCCGAGACTCGGGAGATAGGCATCACCGGCGGCGAGCCGACGCTCTTCAAAGAAGACTTCCTCCGGCTGGTGGAGCACTGCAAGGACAGGCTGCCGAACACGGCGCTGCACGTACTGACCAACGGGAGGATGTTCTACTACCGGGAGTTCGCGCGCAGGCTGGGGACGATCGGACACCACGACATGATGCTGGGCGTGCCCCTATACTCGGACGTGGACTCCGAGCACGACTACGTGGTGCAGGCACGGGGCGCGTTCGAGGAGACCGTCCTCGGCCTGCACAATCTGAGCCGCTACGACGTGCCGGTCGAGATACGGGTGGTCGTCCACAGGCAGACGTACCGCAGGCTGCCGCAATTGGCGGAATTCATCTCGCGCAACTTCCCCTTCGCCGCGCAGGTCGCCCTGATGGGGATGGAGATGTACGGGTTCGTCAACAGAAATTTGGAGGAGCTGTGGATCGACCCTCACGATTACCAGTCGGAGTTGTGCGAGGCGACGGAGGCGCTGTTCACGTCCGGGATGAACGTCTCGATCTATAACCACCAACTCTGCGTCCTGGACCGGCGGCTGTGGTCGTTCGCGCGTAAATCGATCTCCGATTGGAAGAATATCTATCTGGAAGAGTGCGCGGGCTGCACGTTGCGCGAGGATTGCGGCGGGTTGTTCCAGTCGGCCGCGAAAAGGCACAGCGCCTACATCAAGCCCTTCGCGGGAACCTTCACCGAGTATTCAGGTTAAATCGATATGGTTGCAGGAATTGCCGGACGCGTATCGCGGGCATGAACGGGCGCGGCCTGCGGGACCTCCCTGAGGATGTGGGCCCCACGACGCCCCACTTGATCGTCAACTCAACGCCATCACACTCCCATATTACTTCGGCCGTAATAGAAGAAGGGGATGCCAGCCTTGTGGGCGGCATCCCCTTCCTTAATCGGCCACTGTCCTCACCCCAGCAACCGAGAGGCAGAAGGGTTCACCGACTGCCTGGTTGTCGCGATGTTAGTCGAACCGCCGGTGCAGGGCAAGCGGTTGCTGGTGAAGAGCTGACAAACAACGAAACGCTACCTTTGCGCGTAGAGGTGAGACCAGAGAGATAGTAACCCCCGGCTTGAGGTCTGTCCTGTCTCTATTGCCTGGTCTTGAAGTAGGGCTGGAAGTCGGAGACGATCTTGGCGACGGTCTTCTTGCCGAGCGTCTTCGTCTCCGCCTTGTCCGGGTGCTTCTCCGAGAAGAGCTCGATGCGCACCGTGCCGCATCCTTCGGTGATGGCGTCGGCCGGGTAGGAGTAGAAGCCCGCGTAGGTCGCGTCCTTCGACCTGACGAAGTAGTTACTCTCGCTCGTCAGGAAGAAGATCTTCGCCGGGTGGATGGGCTCGACCACTTTGTCGCCGCAGAAGAGCTTCATCTTGTAGAAGTCGGTTTTGAAGCGGAGGTTCGCCTGGGTGCGGATGCCGTAGTTGGCGGCCACGCCGCGGCCGACCGCGCCCCAGAAGCTCTCGCCGAGGACGGGCTGCGCCTGGACGAGCAGCACCGGCTTGTACTCGCCGACGTACTCGGCCCAGTTCCGGAACTGCTCGGTCGTCGAGAACGTCCCCTGCACGGCGTCCTTCGAGTTGTTCCGCTTGTTCTTCGTCTTCGCCGCCTCCCGCTCGGCCTCGGTCGCCATGCGGTAGCGCATGAGCGGCGTGATGAGGGTGACCTCGAAGTCCGCCTCGACGAACTTGTAAGGGTCGTAGTCGAACTTCTTCGCCTCGACCACGTCCTTGATGGCGTTGAGCGGGTACTTGTCCTGAGGGTCTACGGGCAGGAGCCGCGCCTCGGGCCTCTCCACCTGCGACATCTTGCCGACGGCCAGCTCCACCACCTGCGCCGTCTCCTCGATGCGGACGATGCCGGAGACGCCGGGGCCGCCCTGTTTGGTGAAGTCGCCGAAGGTGGTGATGCCGACGACCTCGCCGACCGAGTTGAAGAGCGGCCCGCCCGAGTTGCCGTGGTTGATGTTGACGTCAGAGATGATGGCGTGCGGCTCGACCTTCGAGGCGATGCCGGTGGTCATGATCTTCCGCTGGTTGAGAGGCGAGCCTATCGTCATCACGCGCTCGCCCTCGATGACCGCGGGCTCCTCGTTCGTTCCTTTCGCTATCTTCGCCACGGCCGAGCCGGACAGTGACGCCAGGTCGACCCACAGCACCGCCACGTCCTTCTGCGGGTCGGTGGCGAGGATGCGCGCGGGGACTTTAGTCTTCTCGTTGAACTGCACTGAGACGTACTCTGAGGGGCCGACGACGTGCTGGTTCGTCATGACGAGCCCGCGTTCGTCGAAGATGAACCCTGTGCCGTGACCTATCTCCGACCAGACGGTGACGACCGAGGATTGCAGCTCCCGGAACTTCGTCGTCAGCTCGTCCGTCACGCGCCGCTTCCCCGAAGCGGGCGCCAACTCTTCCTTCTTCGGCGAGGCAGCCTCGATGACGGCGAGGATGACCTCGTCCGTGGCGCCCGCCGCCTTCAGGGACTGGAGCGCGGCCGGCGTGGTGTCGAATTTGGACGAGGAAGATTTGACCTTCGCGATCACCACGGCCGGGCTCATGCCGGCCTTCAGCAGGTCGATGACCTCCTGGTTTCCGGCGGTCGCGTCGAGTTGCTGAACTGCTGCCGTCGCGTCCGCGACCGGCGTGGCCTCGGGCTTAGGCTCCTGCGCGAAAGCGGTCGAAGCCAGAAGCGCCGTCAGGACGAGGGCGCGGGGGAACGTGCGTCTTCTCATGGGTGCAAGACTCCGAGGTGAACAGAAGGGGCTAAGGTTAACGCCGGCGGCTACACGGGTCGGGGTATGCGGCGTGAGAGTTCCGGCGGCCGGAGAAGGCTCGGACCGAAGGCGCGCAGTGTATCACAGGGGCTGGTGCAATAACAGCCAGTATTTGATAGGCCGAGATGACTAGTCTGCGCACCGCCGCAGTACGGCGTTCATCTGGCTGTAGTCCTGACTGAAGCCCCCGACGCAGGCGCACAGGTATTCACCCTCATTCGTCAGAGTCCAGTCGAATAGATCGCCGCGGGTGCGGGCTGACAGTACGTCGAGGTAGAACCGGATAGCGCGGCCGTTCCCCTCGCGGAAGGGGTGGACGGCGTTGATCTCGCAGACGTAGTAGGCCGCGCGCGCCAGGAATGATTCGAGGTTCAGCTCCACGAGCCAGCACTCCTTCTCAAGCTCGGTGAAGAGCGCGCCCATCATCGCGTCGATGTTCTGGGGCGGGCAGAAGGGGGTGCCGCCTTTTGAAATCCCGACCGTGCGCGGGCGGCCCGCCCACACGTAGAGCGGGGCGAAGATCACGTGGTGTAGGTAGTAGAAGAGGGGAAGGTCGGGGGTGAGGTGCTCGTCGAACGAGCGGAACATATCCTCGTAGGCCGCGAGGTGTAACTCCGTCTCGCGCTCAAGCAGCTCTTCTGGGTCGCGGATGCCTTCGAGGTTGATGAGGACTGAGGTGCCCGGGTAGTACTCGTCCTCCGGGTTGCCCGAGGTGTCGTAGCGGTCCGTCATGACCGGGGTTAACGCTTGGCCGTAGTCTTAGTCTTAGCCTCCGGCCGTCCGGACCCCTTGTCGTTACCGTTCGACGCCTTGAGAGAGCCCTTATAACCTTCCAGGCGAGCCGAGCCGACCGCGGCCTTCACGATCTTGTTCCGGTCTATCTTCACCATAAATCCCTCGCTACGATTCCTCACGCTTAGGTAGGTCACCACGCCCACCATTTTACACCCTGAGCGAAATTATTGCCGACATTTATAAGCGAATATAGAGCTTTTGGGAGCTTAGCAATTGTCCACTAGGTAGAGTGAGATTCTCACACATTGTGATGTGAAATCCAGGTGTAGATGGTATCCAAACGGTTAAGAAAAGAGGCGAATAAAAGGTTAGCTTCTGGAGAGCAGTATGTCAGCTTACTTCTTACTGATATGAAGTCTTTGTTAGGTCCCGGCATTAGTAACCATAATGGCATATGCCTAACTGAATCAATAATTTATTGATTTCACATAATGAAAATTTTGCGAACTATATTCTTAAGGTGTCTATTCAGGAGGTCGCCTAAACTGCGGAAAAAAGCGACTTGCGCGCCATCCTAAGGTCATTCCTACCAGCTATAAGTCGTCTCCTCTCGCGATGCCTTCCGGGAAGCACTTTGATGCCGACCTGCTTCGAGACCTACGAGACGTACCAGCGCGGCCCGGCCGCCGTGCTTCGGCTCTTCGAAGAAGCCCTGGGCACCCAAGCCATCTACGGCCCTCCCCCTCCGGACATGCAGCAGCGCACCATCGACGCACTCTCCGACGAGATCGGCCGCCTCCAGCGTCAGGTCTCCCGGCTCAAAGCCGCGTTAAGCGAGGCGCGAGGGGAAGTCGACTGGCTCCGCCGGCGTAACACGGAGCTAGAGAAGCCCGTCACGAAGGACTCGCATAACTCCTCGCGACCGCCCTCGACGGACACGCCGTGGGCCAAGCGCAGGAAGAGCCTGCGCCCACCTTCGGGTCGGCGTGTAGGCGGGCAGCCCGGCCACGCCGGCCGCACTCTGCGGCTGACGCCGAAGCCGCATCGTGTGGTGACCCATCGCCCGGCGAGGTGCCGCCACTGCTCGGGCTCACTCGCGGGGGCGCGCGGCGCGAGCGTCGAACGGCGGCAGGTCGTCGAGTTGGTACCGGCTCGGCTGAGGGTCACCGAGCACAGGGCGGAGGTCGTGCGTTGCTCGTCCTGCGGGCGCCGGACGAAGGGCAGCTTCCCCTCAGGCATAACGGCCGCCGTGCAGTACGGCCCATCCATTCTGGCGCGCGCCCTCTACCTGCATGACTACCAGCTACTGCCCTACGCACGCACGGCCGAAGCTATGAAGGAACTGTTCGGCTGCGCGATCTCTCCGGGGACGCTCGCGACGGCCGTCAGGCGGTGCGCCGCGGGGCTCGTCGAGACGGAGGCAAAGATCAAGAAGGGCCTGCGCCGCTCACCCGTCATCCACGCCGACGAGACGGGGCTGAGGGTCAAGGGGAAGCTCGCTTACGTGCACGTGGCGAGCAATGAGAGGCTGACGCATTACGCCGCGGACGTGCGGCGCGGCAAGGCGGCCATCGACGAGATCGACATCCTGCCTGCTTACCGCGGCACCTGCGTCCACGACGGCTGGCTCTCTTACACACATTACCCAGGATGCCGCCATGCTCTTTGCGGGGCGCACCTGCTGCGCGAGCTGACGTACTCGAGGAGTTGAGTGAAGTGACGAAGGCGTGGGCCTCGCCGCTCAAAGAGTTGCTGCTGGAGATGAAGGGCGTGGCCGAGCGCGAGGGCGCGCCTGCGCCGGCGTGGCAGGTCGAAGAGCTGACGGCCCGCTACGAGAGGCTCGTCGCCGAGGGGCAGCAGGCGCAACCGCCGCCCGACGTTCCGCCGTTGGCGTGCAGGCAAGCGCGCAGCCTGCTGCGGCGACTGGGGAGAAGGAAGGCGGAGGTGCTTCGGTTCCTGAGCGACCCCTCGGTACCCTTCGACAATAACCTGGCGGAGCGCGACCTGCGGATGGTGAAGCTGCAACAGAAGGTCTCGGGCTGCTTCCGCACGGGGGAAGGGGCGCGGCGGTTCTGCCGCATCAGGAGCTACGTCTCGACCGCCCGCAAGCAGGGGCGCGGGGTGCTGCATGCGCTCGAAGGGGCGTGCCGCGGGGCGCCCGTAAGTGTCAGAAAACGCTGCAGATAGCTGAATAGCTACATTTACCTCGCGCGACGCGCGCCACAGGTTTACGGCCGGGAGTTTCACACTTCCTCGCAGGGCCCTCACGTTTGCGTCACGATTGCTACCCCGGCGCCCCACTGTCCGTCTCAGAACAGAAGCCCCTCCCCACTTAACCAGAAGATGATTGGGCAATCATGGCCGGGCTATATCGAAGGAGGCGGCGGGGCAATCCCTTCCACGAGGCATCTGCACCCGTCGGGCCTTGGGCTCGGCGTCGGCGAGAACACGGCCGTAGTTGAAGGGCGGCCCGGTCGGGAGCGGGCGAGGGGGGAGTGATGGAGCAGGCGTGGGACGCCTTGAGCACGGCGCTGGGGCTGGAGTTGGAGGGGAAGTACCTGGGCGTGTCGCACATGGCGCTGCGCGCCGTCGTGGTCTTCGTCCTCTCCATCGCGATGCTGAAGGTCGGCGACAAGCGGTTCATGGGCAAGAGCACGGCGCTTGACGTCTTCCTCGGCATCGTCTTCGGCTCGACCGTCAGCCGCGCCATCACGGGCAACGCCCCGTTTTTCCCGACGCTCGCGGCGGGGCTCGTGCTCGTCCTTCTCCACTGGCTCTTCGCGGCCGTGGCGTTCCGCTCACAGGGCTTCGGCAGGCTGGTCAAGGGTCAGAGCCGCCTGCTGGTCCGAGACGGCGAGATACTGTGGGACGCGATGCGGAAGTCGCACGTGACGACGCATGACCTGGAGGAGGCGCTCAGGCGTGAAGGCGAGGAGCCGGACGTGAAGCGGGTTAAGGAAGCGCACCTGGAGCGCAACGGGGACGTCAGCATCATCATGAGTAACGAGGGGTGAGTTATGAACGACGTGCGGAAGAAGCAGCCGACCATCTTCCTCATCGAGGAGGACGATAAGACGCGCAGGCCGCTGGTGAGTAACCTGCGGGCGCACGGCTACCGCGTGGTCGTGGCGTTGGACGAAGAGGACGCGCTGGATAGAGTCGGCGGCGGGGGCGTTGACGCCGATCTCGTGCTGGTGAACCTCGTCGGGAAGACGGCCGGCGAAGTCCTGAGCGTCGGGAGGCGCGTGCGCGAGCGCACTAAGTACGACAGGCGCACGCCGCTCGTCGTCATGCCCGAGAAGTACGACAAAGATTTGGAGGACACGGAGGTCAACGTCGGAGGCGACGACTGGGTCTTCTACCTCGGCGAGGAGCCGGACCGGCTGCGCGACCTCCTCGCCCGCCTCATGACCTGAGCGCCCGAGCCCGCCGGCCTGTCGTCCCTCGGACAGACTCCCCCGCGCGCGCGCGTCATATTCTCACTCAAGATCCAAAGGGAGGTTATGGTACCGGTGTCTCGCTTCCCGGGTGGTGTGCTCTGCGCGGCCGCATCAGTCATGCTGATGCTCTGCGCGCTCCACCTGTCGGCGCGAGAGTCCGTCGGGGCGGGCCTCTGCGTGGCGGCCATCGCGTTCGGTCTGCTGCTCGCCGCCGTGGCCTCACTGAAGGCGGGCACTCGCTAAGGCGACCTCCCATCAGGGCGGCCGCTTAATTATTCGTGGGGCGGGGCGTGCTGATTAAGACCTTGCTGATCTGGTCGTAGTCGGCGAGTAAGATGCAGCCGTCGTAAAGCTCATCATCTTCCGCGTCCGGGTTAATAATGACCACCGGCAAGGCGTGAAGGGTAGGGTGTTCGCGGAGGCGCGCCATCAGGAGGCCGAAGGTGGGCAACTGTTCTTCCGTCAGTATGAGTTCGGGCGGTTCTCTCTCGGCGAGGGCGAGCGCCTCCGCGTCGTCTTCCGCGGCCACGGCGCGGTGGCCGTATCGCTCGACCGAACGCATCATGCCGGCCCGAATCCAGCCCACGTCCTCAACGATCAGGATAGTCGCCGGCTGCCGGCCGGAAATTTTCATCAAAGTGCGCTCCCCTCTGCTATGCCGCGCCCGCGCGACGGCGTCTTAATTCTATAGCAGAGGAGAGCCTTCTAAGTCAGTACTCTTCCGACACAAGCCGTAAGCCCCGAGGCGCCACTCACGACTTAGGCGAAAGACGGCCGTAGCCCGGTCAGGTTGAGCGCCCCGTAGCACTCGCAGGCGACCGCTTCGAGCGCCCGCCGGTCGAGGACGCGGAGGTTTCCGCGGGTATAACTGATTAGCCCCTGGTGTTTAAACTCGCAGGCCGCTTCGGTAATACCCGCCCTTCTGACGCCCAGGTGTTGGGCCATCCTTTCGTGCGTGATCTGGATTTCGTCCGCGCCGAGGCGGTCGGAGAGCAGGAGTAGCCAGACGGCGAGTCGCTGCTCCATCCGGTGAAGGACGGCGCAGGCGCCCCGCTGCGAGACCTGCGCGCAGTACTCGACCGCGTACTCTAGTACCGCCTGCCGCAGCGCCTCCGCGCCCCTCAACTCCCCCTCGAAGACTTCACTCCTCACCCTGAGGGCGCTGCCCGCGACGGCGACCTTCATCGACTGCGCCGCCGTCCGCGCGCCGACGAGGGCCGTGAGCCCGGCCAAGCCCTCTTTGCCGATCATCCCGACCTCGACGGACCTTCCGTCCTGCATGTCGGCGTGGCAGGTGACGACGGAGCTTTCGGGGAAATAGACGAACGGGTGCTCCTCGCCCAACCCGGCGAGCTGTTCCCCGGCGGACAGTGAGACCGGTTCGAGCGAAGGCATGAGGCGCGCGAACTCCGCGGCGGACAGCCCCGTGAGTATTCTGTTGGTCAGCATCTCTTTCATCATTCGTTACTCCCACTGGTCTGAAGACCGGAACCCCCGGAACTTACTTTCCTGATGTGCATGAGGATTGACTTCGTGCGTTTGCTGTCCGACTGTTCGCACATCCGCGCGAGCAGCACACGCACCTGCTCGGACCCGTCGTCGTAGTCGCAGACGAACATGACGCTCGCCGCGGGCATCCCGCTCGCCCTGAAATCGTCGACTACGCGCTTGAGTTCTTCCGCGTTGAGGAAGGGCGCAGCGTCGAGGAAAAAGTTACGGCCGTCGAACTCCGGGTGCGGCCGGTCCGCTTTACCCTTCTCCTCGATGCGGGAATACTCCACCGCGCCCGACGCGTCGAGTTGAAACAGTCCGTAGAAATTCTGCCGCGGCAGAAGCGTGGCGCTCAACACAAGATATTTCCTCCTCTGAACTAAACTTCGTAAGACCCGCGCCCGCCGCCGGCGTGCCTGCGGAGAATCTGCTCCAGTTGCTTCACCTCAAACGGTTTCGTGAGGTAGTCGTCGCACCCGGCCTCGCGCGCCGCGGCGCGGGCCGCCTCCTCGGCGTGGCCCGAAAGAAAGACGACCGGCACGCGAAAAGGGAAGGAAGGCTGGCGCATGCGGCGCGTAGCCGCAAGGCCGTCGAGCCGCGGCATACTCACGTCCATCATGACGAGGTCGGGACGTATCCGTTCGGCCAGTGCGACGGCGTCTTCGCCGTTTTCAGCTTCCGCCACGCGGTAGCCGCGCGCCTCCAGCATGTACCTGAGCAGGAAGCGCGTGTCCTCGTGATCCTCCGCCACGAGGACGAGCGGCGCGGGCGAGACCGGGCGCGTCGTCGTCTCTTCCTCGCGGGCGCTTGGTCCGGCCGACTGAGTATTTGCTGCCATAACGGGAGAGTGCTGCGAAACCCCGGCGAAGCAAACCGCACTTCGCTCTCAAACGGGATGAGAACGTGCGAAAAAGCGGAGGGCGGGCAAGCGTCCTACCCATCCTTCCCGACGCCTGTTGTTCCGGCCGGCCTGCAAAACGGCCGGAGCGGCGAGCGGTATCGGGGTTTGACTACGGGATCACACCAAAGACATTGTCGCCATCATGTACCCGTTCAATATCTCACGACCGGGAGGGCGCGGCTATTGGCAGTGTGGCGGGAACCGGTAGGGGGTATCCCTATATCTCTATAGACTTTTGTCGGCAGGCGGGGTGAAGGATTTCGGACTTTGGACTGACGCTGACCGGACGAAGGCTTATGTGTTCTGGAGCCAACCTTGCAGCAGGGCGTAGCGCACGATGTCGATGCGGCTGCGCATGTCGAGCTTGCGCATGGCGTTGGCCTTGTGCGCCTCGACCGTCTTGACGCTGATACCCATGCGGGCGGCAATCTCCTTGTTGCTGTGGCCCCAGGCGATCAGGCGCAGCACTTCCGATTCGCGGTCGGTTAATTCTTTCAGGGCTTCGGGGCCCGGCTTCGCCCGCTCGCGGGCGAAGCCGCCCATGACTTTGGCCGCGACCGAGGGGTCAAAGTAGATGCCACCGGCGGAGACGGCGCGCAGCGCGGCGAGCATCACGTCCGGGGCGCTCTGCTTGAGCACGTAGCCGGAGACGCCCGCCTTGAGCAGTTGCTGAAGGAAGCCGTCGTCGGTGTGTCGCGTCAGCGTCAGGACTTTAACCTGCGGGCAGCACTCTTTGAGCTTCTCCGTCGCCTTCAGCCCGTTCATCACGGGCATGGAAACGTCCATCAGGACCACGTCCGGTTCGAGTTCCCGCGCGAGCCGGACGGCCTCGCGCCCGTCGCCCGCCTCGCCGACGACCTCCATGTCCGGCTCGTTGTTGACTATCAGCCGCAGTCCCTGACGAACCGTCTGGTGGTCTTCCGCGATGAGGACGCGAATCTTCTTCGTGCTCACTACAGCGTGCCCCCTTCCTCCGCCCGCACGAGCGGGACGCGCACGATCACGGTCGTGCCCCCGCCGGCCGATGACTCGATCTCGGCGGAGCCCCCGGCGAGCTGCGCCCGCTCGCGCATCCCCACCAGCCCGAGGCCCTCGCCCCGCCCGCCCGCGTGCATCTTCTCTTCGAGGTCGAAGCCGCGCCCGTCGTCCTCGACGATGAGCACAATCTCGTCGCCTTTGCGCTCCAGCAGCACGCTCACGACCGCGGCCTCCGCGTGCTTGGCTACGTTGTTGAGCGCCTCCTGGAGGATGCGGTAGAGGTTGATCTCTACGTCGGGCGCGAGGCGGATTCCGTCAAGGCCCGAGGTGTGGAACTCTGCGCCGAGGCCGAAATGCTTCGACCAGTCTTTGACGAAAGTGTCGAACGCCGGGGCGAGGCCGAGGTGGTCGAGCGCGGCGGGCCTCAGCTCCCAGGCGAGGAAGTCCACGTCCTCGTCCAGCTTTTGCGCCACCGCCTGAGTCTGCTCGATCCGGGAGCACAACTCCGAGTCGTCCGAGCATTGCTTTCGGAGTAGCTCCAGGCTGAGCCGGAGTCCTGTCATCTGCTGCCCGAGGTGGTCGTGGATGTCTCGCGCGATGCGGCGGCGCTCGTCCTCCTGCGCGGTGACGAGCTGACGTAGGAGGTGCTTGATCTGCTCCTCGGCGGCGCGCCGCTCGCTCACCTCCGATTGGAGGGTCACGTTCGCCTCGGCCAGTTCCAGCGTGCGGTCGCGGACGCGCCCTTCAAGCTCGTCGTAGGCGCGGCGCAGGTCGTCCTCGGCCTCTTTCTGGCGGGTGAGGTCGCGCGCTATCTTCACGTAGCCCGTCGGTGTGATGCCCTCGCTCGGGGACATCACGCCGCTGGCGAAGAAGAGCGAGCCGTCTTTGCGGACGTGCCAACGCTCGTCCGACGCCCGGCCCGTGTCGCGCGCCTGCCTCATCTCTTGGAGGTGCGCGCCCTGCGCCCGGTCTTCCGGCGTGAAGAGGATTTCGATGCTGCGG
>DASVQJ010000193.1:0-8238 GCA_036389235.1 Pyrinomonadaceae bacterium
GCGTCTGACTTCGCCGGCCGCGGGAGCGTTGACGATAACGACGCCCGCCGCCTGGCCTGCGCCGTCTTCGCGCGAGCCGCACGCCGACGAGGTTGCGAGCGTGGAGAGGGCGACGGCCGCGAGTAGGAGGCGCGCGGGAGCGGGCCGCCTACTCGCATTAGACGTAAAAGCTCGCGGCCTATTTCTCATTCTGCTTGAATGCCGCCGCGCCCGACGGCGTGGATGACGACGAAGGCGCCGCGGGCGTTAATGCCGCGCCCTTCGTCTCCGCGTTCGGCGCGGGGCGGAGTTCGAGTTCGCGCGCGGGCGTGTCGGTGCGCACGGCGACGTTGTTGGCTTCGAGCGTGTTGCCGGTGGCGCGCTGGAACTCGGCGATGGCCTTGTTGAGGTCGGTCTGCGCTTGCAGCTCGCTGCCGCGCGCGACGAGCAGCTCGTTCTGGCGTTGCAGGACGAGGAAGAAGGTGGTCGTGCCCGCGCGGAACTGCCGCTGCTCGCTCTCGTACTGCAACTCGGCCGAGCGGCGCGACGCGGCGGCCGACGCGAGCCTCGATTCGGCCGAGCGCAGGGACTGCACGGCGTTGCGCACGTCGGCCTCGATGACCTGCTCGGCCTGCGCGCGCTGGTTCTGTATGCGGCGGCCTTCGGCGAGCGAGCGCCCGTAGTTGGCCTGCGCCGTGCGGTTGCGCAGGGGCAGCTCGACGCGCACGCCGACGCGGTAGGTCGGGTAGTCCTGCTGCGCGAGGTTCGAGAGAGACTTCGGCAGCCCGCCGACGAGGTTCTCGTTGACCGTGCTCGTGGCCGTCGTGGTCGGCAGCGGTTCGAGCCCCGCGATGGCCGAAAGCTCGTTGACGCGCGTGCGCAGCAGAGCGTTCGCGCCCGTGTTCGTGTTGCCCGTCGGCGTGACCAGCGCGCCGGCCAGGCCCGCGGAGGTGTAGGTGCCGACCAGGTCGAGCTGCGGGCGCGTCAGGTCGCGGAAGTAGCGCGCGTCTATCTGGTTAATCTCGGCGCTCGTCTGTAGCTGCGCGAGCTCGGGCCGGCTCTTGAGCGCGGCGGCCGTCGCCTGTTCGAGCGGCACGCGCGGCGCTTCGAGGCTGACGGGCGTGACGGGCGTCAGAGGCTTCGACCAGAGCGGCGCGTTGCGGTCGGGCAGTATCAGGGTCTTCAGGGTGTTCTCGGCGCGCGTGACGGCCTCCTGCGCCGTGTAGACGTTCTGCTCGAAGGTCGTGACCTGCGTGCTGGCGGCGACGATGTCGATGGGTGCGATGACGCCCTGCTGGACGAGCCGCTGGTTGCTCTCGACCTGCGTGCGCGCCTGCTTCACGGCGTCGATCTGCACTTGCAGGTTGCGCAGCGCGAAGACCAAATCCCAGTAAGCCTGCTCGACCTGCGTGATGGTCTCGATGGCGCGCTGGCGGAACTGCGCGTCGGTGAGCGACAGGTTCTTCTTCGCTATCTCAATCGCGCGCCGGTTCTGGTCGAAGCGCAGGCCGCGCAGGAGCGGCTGCGCGTAGGTGAGCGTCAGCGCCGCAGGGTACTGCGGGTTGAGCACGACGTTCTGGTTGTTGGTCTGGAGGCGCGTCGAAGAGAAGTCGAGCTGGTAAGACCCGCCCGCCCACGGCGAGAAGCCGCCGAAGCGGACGGCGCCCGTCACGTCCTTCTGCGTGACGGAGCCGTTGAGGCCGCCCGCGATGGTCGAGCTGGTCGGCGTCGTGCGGCTCTCGTAGTAGCTCTCCGAAGAGAAGACCGGGTCGTAGACGCCGCGCGCGGCCGTCAGGTTGTACTCGGCGACCTGCACGTCGATGCGCGAGGCGTCGATGTCGTTGTTGTTCTGAAGTGCGAGCGCGATGGCGTCGTTAAGACTGAGCGGCGCCTGCTCCGACATGTCCACGCCGACGCGCTCGGCCGAGGGGAGCGGGCGCAAGGGCGCCTCGAAGTTCGGCGCGACCGGCGGCGGCTCGGTCGGGAGTTCCGCGGGCGCGACGCCGGACGTGCCGACGTTCTCGCCCGGGCCTTGCGGCACGCCGGCCGGGTTCGTCGTCTGAGCGCCGCCGGGGTTGGTGCCCGCCTGCGGCGGGGTGGTGCCGGCGGGCGTCGAGGTCTGCGGCGTCGTGCCGGCGGGCGGCTGCTGCCCCGGCGTCTGCGGCGAGGGCGGGCGCGGCCCCTGCGTGTTGGGCGTCGTCTGCTGCCGCTCCTGCTCGGGGCCGGTCTGCGGCTGCGTGCTCTGCTGCGCCTCGTTGCCGGGCCGTATGGGCGCTGACGAAGAGTTGGGCGGCAGTCGAGTGGTCGGCGTCGGGGCCGCGCCCGGCTGCGGCTGCTGCGTCGTCGTGCCGGCCGGCGGCGCGGGCTGCCGCGTCGTCGAAGGCGGCGTCTGCTGCGTCCGGTTCTGCGCGAGCGCGGCGCAGGGCGACGCCAACAACGACGCCGCGACGAACGCCGGGACGAAGCCCGCGCGCACCCTCAAACTCTCAAACACTCGGCGCATCACTTCAATCCCCTGATGCCTGGTCTGCATACCTGTCCTTGTTGTCCTGACGTCGGAGGGCGCCGGTCGTCGGCTTTCGCTTGCGCGAGCCGCCGCCGGTCGCCGACGCGAAAGCCCCGCCCGCGCGGCGCCGCAGGCCGCCGCCGAAGTTGTCGAAGCCCGCGCCGACGCGCGCCCACACGCCCGACTCCTTCGCGTCCTCGAAGAGCGAGTAGAAGACCGGCACCGCGAGCAGCGTCAAAAGCAGGCAGAGCGACTGCCCGCCGACGACGAGCACGCCGATGGAGCGGTTCGTGGCCGCGCCCGCGCCCGAGCCGAGGATGAGCGGAATCATGCCCGCGACGAGCGCGATGGTCGTCATCAGGATGGGGCGGAGCCGGTCGCGGTTCGCCTGGATGATGGCGCTGTAACGCTCCATGCCGTGCGCGCGCAGCTCGTTCGTGTGGTCTATCTGTAGAATCGCGTTCTTCTTGACGATGCCGAACAGCAGCAGGATGCCGAGCGCCGAGAAGATGTTGAGCCGCTGCCCCGCGATGAGCGTCGAGAGCAGCGCGAACGGCACCGAGAGCGGAAGCGTCAGAAGGATCGTCACCGGGTGGATGAACGACTCGAACTGCGCCGCCAGAATCAGGTACATGAAGATGAACGAGAGCAGGAAGGCGAGCATGAACGACTGGTTCGCGCGCGCGAGTTCCCTCGACTGACCCGTCACGCCCGTCCGGTAGCCCGGCTCCATCTTCAACTCCTGCGCGTAACGCTGAATCGCTTCCACGGCCTCGGACTCCGACGCGCCCGGCGCGACGCCGGCCGAGACCGTCACCTGCCTCTGCCGGTTCAGGCGGTCGATGGACGCGGGGCTCGTCCCCGCCTCAAGCTCCACCAGGCGGTCGAGGCTGACCGCGCCCGCGGCCGGCGACGAGACGGTGAAGTACTTCAGACTCTCGCGCGAGCGCCGGTACTCCTCCTCGGCCTGCACGACCACGTCGTACTGCTCGGAGTTCTCGCTGAAGGTCGTCACGCGCTGCCCGGCGGCGAGGACGTTGAGCGCCTGCGACACGTCGCCGGCCTCGATGCCTAAGTCGCCCGCGCGCTGGCGGTCGATGTTGACCTTCACCTCCGGGTTGCCGAGCGTCAGCGAGCGGTCGGCGTCGCGGAAGTTCTTGTCGTCCTCCTTGATGCGCTCGACCAGACGCTTCGAGTAGTCGTCGAGCTTCTGCATGTCGGGGCCGCTGACGTAGAAGCCGACGGAGGAGCCGCCGCGGCCCAGGCCGATGCTCGCGCCGATGGAGGAGGTGCCCGAGACGCCGATCTGAAAATCCTTCGGGTACTTCCGCTTCTGAATCATCTGGCGCGTGCGGTTGATGAGGTCGGCCTGCGACAGGTCGCGCTCCTCGACGGGCTTGAGGCTGACGTTGATGGTGCCGCCGTTGGGGCCGCCGCCGCGGCCGAAGCCCGCCAGCGCGAGCGTGTTCTTCACGCCCGGTATCTGCTCGCGTACGTCGCGCGCGATGCGGTCGAGCACGGACTGCGTCGCGGGCAGGCTCGTCCCCTGCGGCATGCGCAGGGAGACCTGGAAGGCCGACTCGTCCTCGTCGGGCAGGAAGTTGTAGCCGACCCAGCGGTAGAGCGGAACTATCGACGCGACGACGACGACGCAGATGAGGACGACCGCCCAGCGGTGCGCCATCGACAGCTTGAGCATCCACGTGTAGGCGCGGTCGATGGGTTTGTAGAAGCGCCCCTCCTTCGAGGAGTGGTTCTGCGGCGCGCCGTGCGCCTCGTCCTCCTCGAAGTCCGCGCGGGGGTTCGCGCGGTCGGGCACTACGTGGTGGTTGTTCGCCTCGCCGCCCGCGCCCGCCGCGTCCACGTTCGTCATCGGCATCCCCTCGGGCGTGAGCGTGTCCTTGCGGGGCTTGATCCAGCGCGCCGCGAGCATCGGCGTCAGCGTGAACGAGACGACGAGCGAGACGGCGATGGCCGCCGCCGACGTGAGGCCGAACGACGACATGAAGCGGCCGACGATGCCCGTCATAAACCCGACGGGGATGAAGACGGCGAGCAGGCTCAAGGTCGTCGCCATGACGGCCAGGCCGATCTCGCGCGTGCCCTCAATCGCCGCCTGGAAGGGGTGCATGCCCTTCTCCTCGACGAAGCGGTAGATGTTTTCGAGGACGACGATGGCGTCGTCGATGACGATGCCGACCATCAGCGTCAAGGAGAGCATCGTCATCTGGTTGAGCGAGTAGCCGAGCCAGGCGATGACGGCGAAGGCCGAGATGATGGAGGTCGGGATGGCGAGCGCCGCGATGAGCGTCGAGCGGAAGTTCCAGAGGAAGAGGAAGACGATGACCGCCGCGAGCAGGCCGCCGACGATCAGGTGCTCTTCGATGGCGTGGAGCGACGTCTCGATGAACTCCGACTGGTCGCGGGTGACGGCGACCTTCACGTCGGGCGGCAGCAGAGGCTGAATCTCGGCCATGCGCTGCTTGATGTTGTTGATGACGGCGACCGTGTTCGCGCCCGACTGCTTGCGCACGGCGACCGAGACGGAAGGCGTGCCGTCGAGCGAGGCCGCCGAGCTGGGGTCGGCGCCCGTGTCCTCCGCGCGGCCGACGTCGCTGATCTTGACCGGGTACTTGTTCCGGCTCGTGACGACTATCTGGTTGAACCCCTCCACGTCCTTCACGCGCGACATCGTGCGCAGCGAGACGACCTTCGCCCCCTCCTGCAGGTTGCCGCCGGGCAGCTCAAGGTTCTGCGCGCGCAGGGCGTTGACCACGTCCGTCGTCGAGAGGTTGTAGGCGCGCAGCCGCTCGGGGTTGATGTAGATTTTTATCTGGCGCTGGCGCCCGCCGTAGATGAACACCTCGCCGACGCCGTCCACGGATTCGAGCCGCTCCTGTATCTGGTTCTGGACGAAGTCGGTCAGCTCGATGGAGGAGCGCGGGGCGCTGATGGCGTACTGGATGACCGGCTGCGAGTCGGGGTCGGCCTTGGTGACGACGGGCGCGTCGGCCGTCTCGGGCAGGCGGTTGACGACGGTCGAGACCTTGTCGCGCACCTCCTGCGTGGCGATGTCGGGGTCTTTCTCCAGGTTGAAGGTGATGGTGACCTGCGAGCGCCCCTGCGATGAGGTCGAGCGCATCTCGTCGATGCCGGGGACGGTGTTGACGGCGCCCTCGATGACGTCCGTCACCTCGGTCTCCATCTCCTCGGGCGCCGCGCCCTGGAGCGTGGTCGAGACGGTCACGGTCGGCAGGTCGATCTTCGGGAACCTGTCCACGCCCAGCGTGAAGAAGGCGAAGCCGCCGATGACCGTCAACAGCAGGACGATGACCGTGGCGAAGACCGGGCGGCGGACGCAAATCTCGGCTAGCTTCTGCATAGATAAATCACCTTGAGCCGGGAGCGCGGGCATCCCTGCCCGCCAGAGCGTGCTTCAGCACGCTTCCTACTTTTCTTATCAATCCCACGTCGAGACTTAAAGGCTCTCGGTCTTCGCGCCTGCGGCGCTCATGGCGGGCAGGGATGCCCGCGCTCCCGGCGTATAACCGCCTACTGTTCCACCCTGACCCGCGCGCCCTCGAAGAGTAGTTGGAGGTTGGCCGTGGCGACGACCTCGTCCGGTTCGACGCCGGAGAGTATCTGAATCATGCCACCCTCTTCGTTGCCGATCTGGACGACGCGCAGCTTGGCCGTGTCGCCCTGGATGACGAAGACGCGGTAGGACTGCGTGTTGGGGTCGTGCAGCACCGCGGCGCGGGGGACGTAGACGGCGCGGCTGCCGCCCTGGCGCGAGATGCGCGCGGTGGCGAACATCCCGGAGCGGAGCGCGTTGTCGGGGTTCTGCACGAGCGCCTCGACCGTCGCCGAGCGCGACGCGGGGTCAATCGCGGGGTTGACGGCCGAAACGGTGCCGGCGAACTTACGGTCGCGGAACGCGTCCACTTCGAGCGAGACGCCCATGCCGGGCGTCAGGTGCGGCGCGTCGGCCTCGGGGACGAGCAACTGCAACTTGATGGGGTTCGTCCTGAGCACCGTCGCGATGATGGAGGCCGGCGTGACGTACTCGCCGACGGCGACGGGGCGGTTGCTGATGTAGCCCGCGTAGGGGGCGCGGACGACCGTGTCGGCCACGGCCTTCTGCGCGATGGCCACGGCCGCGCGCGCGGACTCAACCCCGGCCTGCGCGCTCTGCACGGCCTGGTTGCTCTGGCGCGCGGTGTTGATGGCGACGTCGAGCCCCTGGCGGGCGGCGTTGACCTGCGCGCGCGCGGTGTCGCGCGCCGTGCGGTACTGGTCGTAGGTGGACATCGCCACGTCGCCCGTCTCGACCAGCGAGCGGTAGCGCTTCTCGTTCGCCTCGGCCAGGCGGAGTTGCGCCTGCGCCTGTTCGAGGTTCGAGCCGGCCGCGCGCACCTCCGGAATCGTGCTGGCCTGGAAGCTGCCGCCCGGCGTCAGGCCCAGACGCGCCTCGGCCTGACGGACGGCCGCGACCGCCTGCCCCACGCCCGCCTGCGCCTGCTGTAGACGGAGGCGCGCGTCGCGGTCGTTCAGGCGCGCGACCACGTCGCCCTGGCGGACGAAGGCGCCGACGTTGACGGGCGTCGAGACGACCTGACCGGAAGACTGCGACGCCACGTCGGATGTCTCCTCGGCGACGAGGCTCCCCGTGGCCTGGACGTAGGAGGGGACTTCGCGCGACTCGGCACGCGCCGTGGTGACGGCGACGGGGGGCGCGGCCTCCGCCGTCTCGCCCGCCCGCCCCTCGCCGCCCTTCTTACCTTCTTTAGCGGCGGAGACCGACGGCTCGGAGCGGCCGCAGGCCCCGAAGAGGAGCCCGCAGAAGGCCGCCAGGCAGACTAAGGCCGCGACACGGAGAGCGTTATTTAAAGTCCAAAAGGTCATACTTACACTTGTCTTCGTTTACTGTCTCCTGAAAGACGGCGGGCCGCCCCGTCCGGTTACACCTTCGCCGCGGGCTTGAAGAACGTTAAAGCTTCGGGGATGAACGGATTAATCTATTCGTTGTCTCTTAGCCCTTCGTCACAAGAGATTTGTGATTGAGATGTATTAGAGTGTCGGAGTTGTCACGGAAAAGGGGGACTGTATGACCGATTGGAAGGCGGAGAGGGCGGGGAGGCTGCGAGACTTCTTCGGGCTGTCGCCGGACGCGGAGTTGCTCGCGCCCGAGGCGCGCGGGTTCGAGGCGCCGCCGGAGAGGGCGGGGGGCTTGAGTCACTTCCACATCGAGTGGCACGTCGTCCCTTCGGCCGAAGCCCTGCCGCTCGACGACGCCTACGCGGCGCGGCTCTACCCGGCGGCGTCGCGCGAGTTCACGCGCGGGCGCGAGCACGAAGGGAGTTACAGGGAACAACTCTTCCGCGGGCACGCGCGGCACCAGGGGCTCGTCGTCGGGGTCGAGACGACGCAGAAGCCGCGCTACCTGCCCGGCAACAAGCAGTTCTACGGGACGCCCTACGGCCACGACCCCGCGGCCGACCCCTTCGCGCCGTACCTCGGGCGGGCCGGGATGGTCAACGGCACGCGCTACGCGCACAACTACCTCAGCCTCCGCGAATTCGTGCGCGTCGTCAACGAGGACTGGCGCGCGCGCAGGCTCCTGCCCGCGGGCTACCGCGCGACCGTCTGCCCGCCCGCCGTCTTCAACCTCGTCGGCACGCTCTTCCACCCCGAATGGAGCGCGACCGAGACGCTCGAACTCGGCTTCTACCGCGACCCGGCGGGCAACGCCA
>DASVQJ010000194.1:0-48688 GCA_036389235.1 Pyrinomonadaceae bacterium
CGACGCCTGAGTCAGGTCATCCGTTCAGGCGTCGCTGACGCGACGCGGCCGCGTTTGTTTCAACCTAACCCGGCCTTGAAAGGCCGGGCTAAATTCACAACGCCGCTCCGCGGCGTGGAGCGCACGCGATTCTGCCGGGTGCCCCTATGGTAAACTTCCTCCCACTCACACGGCTTCAATCTTGAAGGAGTCGCCTTTGCACAGCAGAACCACGCTCGCCTTCGTCGTCGTCATCGCCGCCGGCCTCTCCGCGTGTCTGAACAGGGCCAAGACCCCTGCGCAGAGTCCGGCGACGGCGGGCACGCCCGCGGCGTCGGGCACGCCCGCGCCGCGGCAGGGGGGCGAGGACGCGGGGCTGTCGGCGCGGCTGGAGGACATCTGCGGGCGCGCGGGCGGGCGCTGCGGCGTCGCCGTGCTGCACGTCGAGACGGGGAGACTCGCCGCCGCCGGGGGCGACACGCCCCTGCCGCTCTACAGCGTCTTCAAGCTGCCGCTCGCGGTCGAGGTGCTGAAGGGGGTGGAGGAGGGGCGCCTGCAACTCGACCAGAAGGTGCACGTCGAGCCGGAGGAGGCCGCGCCGGGCACGAAGGCGAACAGCGACCTCTGGCTCAAACCCTCCGACAGAACCGTCCGCGAGCTGCTGGAGTTCTCCATCGCGCGGAGCGACAACACTTCGAGCGACAAGATGCTCGAACTCGTCGGCGGCCCCGAGGCGGTCACGCGCCGCATGCGCGCGCTCGGCCTCCGGGGCGTCGAAGTCCGCGCCTCCGTGAAGGAGTTTTTGAGGGGCAAGGACGCGCACCCGAACACGGGCGCGCCCGCAGACCTCGCGCGCCTGCTGGCGCTGCTTCAGAAGGGCGAGGTGCTGGCGCCGCCGCAGTCCGAGGTGCTGCTCGGCATCATGGCGCGGACGGTCACCGGCGACCGGCGCCTGCGCGCGGGGCCGCCCGCGGGCACGCCCGTCGCCGACAAGACGGGCTCGGGGCCTTCGACGACGAACGACGTGGGCCTCATCACCCTCCCCGGAGACCGCGGGCACCTGGCCGTCGCCGTGCTGCTCGACGGCTCGAAGCTCCCGGCCGAGAAGCAGGAAGACCTCATCGCGGAGGTCGCGCGCGCGGCCTACGACGCGCACGTCGCGGGGAAGTAAAGATTTCAAATTTGAAACTTCAAATCTCAAATTCTGAGTCGCCGCTGCCGACCGTGGACGGCGTGGCGCCGAGCCGGCAGACGCTGCCCGCGGGGCGCTGGGAGACCGTGCTCGACTTCCTTTCGGAGCGGCACGCGTCGGTGGGCGCGGCGGTGTGGGCGGCGCGGATGCGCGAGGGGCGCGTGGTCGACGAGGCGGGCCGCAGGCTCACGCCCGAGAGCCCCTACCGCGCGGGCGCGTGCGTCCACTACTACCGCGAGCCGGGGGGCGAGATTCACGTCCCCTTCGAGGAGCGCGTCCTCCATCTCGACGAGCACGTACTCGTGGCCGACAAGCCGCACTTCCTCGCGGTCGCGCCCGCGGGGAGGTTCCTGCGCGAGACGCTGCTGGTGCGTCTGAAGAGGAGGACGGGTCTCGACACGCTCGTCCCCGTCCACCGCATCGACCGCGAGACGGCGGGCGTCGTCGTCTTCTCCGTCAACCCCTCGACGCGCGGCGCCTACGCCTCGCTCTTCCAGCGGCGCGAGGTCTCGAAGGTCTACGAGGCCCTGTCGCGCGCCCGCCGCGCGCCCGGCCTCCCCTTCACGCGGCGCAGCCGCGTCGTCGCGGGCGAGCCCTTCTTCCGCATGAAGGAGACGGGGGGCGAGCCGAACTCGGAGACGCGCGTGGACGTGCTCCGGCGCCTCGGCGACGGCGGGACGCTCTACGAGGCGAGGCCGCTGACGGGTCGCAAGCACCAGGTGCGCGTGCACCTCGCGGCGCTCGGGATTCCGGTTCTCAACGACCGGCTCTACCCGGAAGTGCTCCCCGACGCGCCCGAAGACTTCTCGGCCCCGCTCAAACTCCTCGCGCGCTCCGTCTCCTTCCGCGACCCCCTGACCGGCCGCGCGCGCCGTTTCGAGAGTGATAGAAAGCTATAGCGCAGAGGCGTTGGACACGGAGACACGGAGACACGGAGACACAGCTTGTTGAGCCGTCGGCTCGAAGCTGTGTCTCCGTGTCTCCGTGTCTCCGTGTGTACCTTTAACTCGGCGCTCAAGTGCGGTTGAGAAAAGGGGGCGCGGACATTAAAGTTCAAGGCTTGTCGTCGAAGGGTACAGTTAAGGGCTCGTCCGTCCCGCGCGTGTCGGCGGCGGAGGCGCGTCGGCTGTTGATGGGGGCACAGGGGCTCCTCTCAGACCCCGGCCGCGCGGCGACGACGGCCGCCGTGTTCGACCTCGTCAGGCGGATGGGCTTCGTGCAGCTCGACTCGATCAGCTACGTCGAGCGCGCGCACCACCTGACGCTCTCAAGCCGGCTTCAACAGTACAGGCGGGAGCACCTCGCGCGCCTTTTGGAGCGCGACCGCAGCCTCTTCGAGCACTGGACGCACGACGCCTCGGCCGTCCCCACCGAGTGGTTCGCCCACTGGAAGCCGCGCTTCGCGCGCGCCGCCGCGCGCATACGCGCGAGCGCGTGGTGGCGGGAGCGCATGGGGGCGGACGCCGACCGAATCATCGACGGCGTGCGCGCGCGCATCACGCGCGAGGGGCCGCTCCGCTCGCAGGACTTCGAGCACGAGCGCGGACAGTCTTCGGCGTGGTGGGGCTGGAAGCCGCAGAAGGCCGCGCTCGAATACCTCTGGCACACGGGCGAGCTGATGGTCGTGCGGCGCGAGAAGTTTCAGAAGGTCTACGACCTGACCGAGCGCGTCCTTCCGGAACTGCACCGCGCGCCCGCGCCCTCCGAAGAGGAGCACACGGAGTGGGCCTGCTCGACGGCGCTGGAGCGTCTGGTCGTCGCGACGCCGAAGGAGCTGGCCGAGTTCTGGGCGGCGATAGACCCGGCGCGCGCGAAGAGTTGGTGCGAGCGGGGCGTTAGTGAAGGAAGGGTCGTGCCGGTGCTCGTCGGGCCTCTCGACGAAGGGGAGTCGAAGCCGCGGCCGGCTTACGCTTTGCCGGACTGGGGGCGGCGCCTCAAACGTCTGCCGGAGCCGCCGCCGTTGACGCGTCTGCTCAGCCCCTTCGACCCCGTGCTGCGCGACCGCGCGCGGGCGCTGCGCCTGTTCGGGTTCGACTACCGGTTCGAGGCGTTCGTGCCCGAGCCGCAGCGCAGGTTCGGCTACTACGTCCTGCCCGTGCTCGAAGGCGAGCGGCTCGTCGGCCGCATCGACCCGAAGTTCGAGCGCGCGGAGGGGCTGCTCAGAGTCCGCCGCGTCTACTGGGAGCCGGGCGTGCGCGCGACCCGCGAGCGGGTCAAGGGTCTGGCGGAGGCCGCCGAGCGCCTCGCGCGCTTCGTCGGCGCCGAACGGGTCGAGTGGCCCTCGCCCTAAAGCGGCTCTCACTTGAGTGTAGGGGAAGACGGTTAACCGCGGAGACGCGGAGGCACGGCTTTGAAGCAATAAGTCTTCAAAGCCGTGCCTCCGCGTCTCCGCGGTTAATTCCTTACTGCCCGAACCTCTTCAGGTACTCGTCCGAGGAGATGAACGCCTTGACCATCTCGGCCTGGATGTAGTCGCCTTTGAAGTCGTTGAGCTTGCCCAGCCAGAAGTTGAACCCCTCGACGTCCGGGTCGCGCCTCAGGTAGCCGAAGTACTGCATCAGCACGAACGCCTTGTTGAACTCGCGGCGCGAAAGCTCCGCGTTCTCGGCCACCGCCCGCAGCACCCCCGCGCGCGTCTTCGTGCCCGCCGCCAGCTCCGACGCGAGCGACGCGCGCTCCTCGGCCGTCAGCACCCCGCCCGCGTTCGCGTCGAGCCCGCCCACGAACTCGGCGGGCGTCAACGACGCCGGGTAGACGAGGTTGAAGAACTCGTCGCGGATGAAGTAGTCGAAGTAGTCGCGCTTGTTCTGTTCGAGCTGCCCGCGCCATTCGCCCTGGTTGACGACCACGTCGTGGCCGATCTGCTGCGCGTCGTGGACGAACCAGAAGAGCGGGACGGGGACGGGCCGCCCGACCATGTTGCCGTAGGCGGCCTTGTAGGTCTTGTAGACGAGGTAGCCGGTCTGCTGGAACTCGATGGAGAGGAAGAAGGCCGCGCTGACATTTATCCTCTTCACCTCGCGGCACTGCTGGTTCGTGCCGCACGACTCGATCTCGTTCGTCCAGAACTGCAAGCCCGACTCGTCGGGGTCGCGGCCGAGGAAGTCGCGGTAGTGCTGGCGGACGAAGAAGGACGTGCTGCCCCCCTGGCGCGCGGGGCTCGGCCCGTCGGCCGCGTCGTCGCTCTTGATGTTAATCGTGGTCGCGCTGACGGCGCCGGACGTGCTCCCGCGGGGCGCGAAGAGGAGGAGCAGGAACGACTCGTCGTCCTCGCGCAGCGCGTCGTCGGTGACGAAGACCGGAATCGTCTTCGAGGACTCGCCCGGGGCGAAGCTCAGGAAGCCGGTCAGCGGGCCGTAGTCCGTGCGCGACGAAGCCTGGAAGTCGATAGTCCAGAAGCTGACGCTCGAAGGCCCCGAGAGGTCGCCGGTGCGCGTCACCTGCACGTCGAGGCGCCCCGCCGCCTCGGAGGCGGTGTAGGTGCTCGCGGCGAACTGCACCTTCGTGAACGTCGCCCCGTCGTCGTCCACGATGGTGCCGACGCCGACGCCGTCCTCTATCTCGACGGCCGTCGGGTTCGAGAAGACGACCGTGAAGGTCTCGTCCGGCTCGGCCGTGGTGTCGGGCCACACGTTGACCTGGAGCAGCCCCCGCGTCGAGCCCGGCGGGAAGGTGTATGTGCCGTCGAGGTGCTCGAAGTCGGAGCCCGGCGGGGAGAAGGGGCCGCCCGTGGCCGTGCCGTTCTGCGTGACGACGCGGGCGGTGATGGTGCGCTGGCTCGGCTCGGAGAGCGTGACGACGAAGGTCAACTGCGCCGTCAGCCCGTCGCCCTCGCCCACGCTCGCGTCCGAGACCGAGAGGCGCGGCGACGCGTCGTCGTCCGCGATGACGACCGAGGCGAGCGCGGGCTCGCCGACCGAGCCGCCCGTCTCGTCCGTGAGTCTGACCAGGACGTTCTCGTCCTCCTCGTCAGCCGAGTCGTCGGAGACGGGGACGACGAACTGCTTCGACTCCTCGCCCGGCGCGAAGTCGAGCGTGCCCGAAGTCGGCGTGAAGTCCGACCCGCCCGCGGCCGTGCCGCCGAGCGTCGCGTAAGAGACGGTCGCCGCGCCGGCCGCGCCCGGCGTGCGCGTGACGGTCACGACGGCCTGACCCGCCGACTCGCCCGCCTGAAAGACGTGCTGCGCGAAACGCACCTGCCCGGCCGCGGGGAGGTTGACGTTGACGAACAGGTCGAGCGTCTCGCCGTTCGTGTCGTTGGGCACGAGGTCGCCGGCCGCGCTGGCGAAGAGGACGTGGCGGCCGTCGGGCGTGATCTGCGGGCGGATCGAGCGGTGCGCGCCCGCCGACTCGCCCGACATGTTGGTGCTGACGAGGCGCGTCGAGCCCGCCTGCGTGTCGCGCACGAAGATGTCGTAGCCGTCCTGCGTGGTGAACGGGGAGGAGAAGCAGTTCGCGTCGGGCGTCGCGGTCAGGTCGGCGGCGGCGCTGGGGAAGGCGACGTAGCGGCCGTCGGCGCTGATCGTGGGCCGCAGCCACGGGAAGAAGAAATACGTGGGGGCGGGGTTGCCCTCGCACAGGAGGTTCTGGAGGCCCGCGGCCGCGCCCGAAGTGTTGACGGTGACGAGCGAGGTCGTGTTCGCCTGGAGGTCGCGGACGAACACGTCCTGCACCTTGTTCGTGTCGTTCGGGACGAGGTCTTCGGCCGCGCTGAGGAAGACGACGAAGCGCCCGTCGGGCGTCATCGCGGGCGAGCCGGAGGCGCCGCCGCCGGTCGTCCCCGACTGGTTGACGCTGACGAGGCGCGTCGTCCCCGCCACGGTGTCGCGGAGGAAGACGTCCACGCCGTTGTCGGAGCCCGCGCCGTTGTTGTCGCCCGCGACGAGGTCGGAGGCGCCGCTCGTGAAGAGCACGAAGCGCCCGTCGGGGCTGACGGCGAGGTCGCCGTAAAAGCGCGGGTCTGCGTCGGCGTTGCCGGAGGCGCCGTCGGGCCGGGCCGAGACGAGCCTGGTGGTGCCCTCCCGCACGTCGCGCAGGAAGATGTCCTCGCGGTTGTTCGCGTCGTTCGGCACGAGGTCGCCCGCGAGGCTCCGGAAGGCGACGTAGCGGCCGTCGGGCGTCATCACGCCGTAACTCGTCTCGGCGTTGCCGACCCCCGTCCCCGACTGGTTGACGCTGACGAGTCTGGTCGTGCCGGTCTGCACGTCGCGGACGAAAATGTCCTGCCGGTTGTTGGTGTCGCCCGCGACGAGGTCGCTGGCCTGGCTGACGAAGCAGACGTAGCGGCCGTCGTCGCTGACGGAGAGGTTCGGCCGGTCGTCGAGGAGGACGCCCGAGGAGCTGTTGCCGCGCTTGCCCGCGGGCGTGCTGCTGACGAGGACGGTCTGGTTCGTCGAGAGGTCGCGCAGGTAGACGTTCTTCGAGCCGGAGCCGCCCGGGTCCGGGGCGACGAGGTCTGTGGCCGAGCTGAGGAAGGCGACGTAGCGGCCGTTCGCGCTGATGGCGGGTTGCGCGGAGGGGGCGTTGCCCGTGCCCGTCCCCGCCGCGTTGGCGCTGACGAGGATGGTGCGACCCGCGCGGCGGTCGCGGACGAAAACGTCGTAGCCGATGAAGAAGCCGTTGTTGTCGTTCGGCGCGAGGTCGTCCGAGGCGGTCGTGAAGAGGACGTAGCGGCCGTCCGGCGTGACCGAGGCGCTCCAGGCCCCGTTCGCGGAGGCGGCGCCCGTCGGGGTCACATCGACGAGGCCGGTCTGCGAAGGCTGCGCCGCGGCGGACGACGCCGCGGCCGGGCCGGTCGAAGAGTAGAGGAGCAGGCCGCAGGCGAGCGTGGCGGCGACCGCGAACAGGAAGGTCTTTGAAGAGCGGGCGCGCACGTGCGCGCGCCCCGGGGGCGAGAAGCGGCGAGGGAAAGGCATAGTAGACTCCGGGTCGTTAGAGAGAAGTGACGGGTCGGCTGTCGGCTCAACATCGGGTCGGGGAGACTCGTTTGCGCGGGAGAGAGGTTAACACGGCCGCGGCGCGCGCCGCCACTGATTTCCACAGGCGGCGCGCTCCTTTTCCACAAGTGGATTTCCCTGTGGCAGAATCGCCCCCGTCCGCGACTATTCACCATGAAGAACGAAGAGACCTCTTACCCGAGGGGGAAGATCAGAGTCCTGCTGCTGGAGAACGTGAGCGGGACGGCCGCCGAGGCGTTCACGCAGGGCGGCTACCCGAACGTCGAGCGCCTGACGCGCGCGCTCCCGGAGGACGAGCTGGCCGAGGCCGTGCGCGGCGTCCACATCCTCGGCATACGCTCGAAGACGAAGGTGACGGAGCGCGTGCTCGCGGCGGCCGACCGGCTGCTGGCCGTCGGCGCGTTCTGCATCGGCGTCAACCAGGTCGACCTGCGCGCGGCGACGGACGCGGGCGTGGCCGTCTTCAACGCGCCCTACTCGAACACGCGCTCGGTGGCGGAGCTGGTCATCGGGCTGTGCGTGATGCTCATCCGGCGCATCCCGGACAAGAACGCGGCGGCGCACCGCGGCGTCTGGCTGAAGGAGGCGAAGGGCAGTTACGAGCTGCGCGGGAAGACTCTGGGCGTGGTCGGCTACGGCAACATCGGCTCGCAGGTCTCGGTGCTGGCCGAGGCCCTGGGGATGAAGGTCGTCTACTACGACGTGGTGCCGAAGCTCCCGCTGGGGAACGCCCGCCAGGCGCGCGACCTCGCGGAGCTGCTCGCGGAGTCGCACGTCGTCACGCTCCACGTCCCCGGCGGCGCGGGCACGCGGAACCTGATGAGCGAGGAGATGCTCGCGCAGATGCGCGAGGGCGCCGTCCTCATCAACTACAGCCGCGGCGACGTGGTAGACCTCGAAGCTTTAAGAAGTCACATCGAAAGTGGGAGGCTGGCGGGCGCGGCCGTGGACGTGTTCCCGGAGGAGCCGGAGAAGAGCGGCGACCCGTTCCGCACGGTCTTGCAGAACCTGCCGAACGTGATTCTGACGCCGCACGTCGGCGGCTCGACCGAGGAGGCGCAGGAATCAATCGGCGCGGACGTGTCCTCGAAGCTGATTCAGTATCTAGAGTACGGCACCTCCAGCGGCTCGCACACGGTGCCGGCCGTCTCCCTCCCGCCGCAGGAGGGCACGCACCGCGTCCTGCACATCCACCGCAACGTCCCCGGCGTGCTGGCCGAAATCAACTCAAGGCTCTCGGCGCGCGGCGTCAACATCCTCGGCCAGTACCTCAAGACGAACGAACGCGTCGGCTACGTCATCCTCGACGTTGACACCACAATCTCGAAGGAGGCCGTCCAAATCCTTCGTGAGGCGAAAGAGACTCTGAAGACGCGGGTCGTTTACTAGAGCGGCGTGCGTGCGGATGCGACCGGCGTCAGCGGGTCAGAACCACCCGTTACCGCGGGTGGTTCTGACCCGTTTGTCGCGGTCGCTCTCGAACGCACGCCGCTCTAAGAGACTGTTTGAGAGGTCTGCGCCGCTGACGCGGCGTCTCTGCGCACAGCGTCCCGTCACATTTCAGGACAGCGCGCCCGCGAAGATAGGCTGAATCTGCCCAAACATTGAACTTCTGCCCGTAAATGTTGACCGCGCGGCCGTTACAGACGGGCGCGCGGCTTGTTCAGGTGCCCGTGCGACGTGTTCACACGCCCGCGCGGGCTGTTCAGAAGCCCGTGCGGGTTGTACAGATGCCCTCGCGGCCTGTTCGGAAGCCCTCGCGGACTGTTCAGGTGCCCGCGCGGGTTGTTCGAATGCCCTCGCGGCTTGTTCGGAAGCCCTCGCGGGTTGTTCGGAAGCCCGTGCGGCCTGTTTGGAAGGCCGTGCGGCCTGTTCGGAAGCCCGTGCGGGTTGTACGAATGCCCGTGCGGGCTGTTCAGAAGGGCGTGCGGGCGTTCAAATTGACCGGGCGGGCGTAAAAATTGAGCGTGCGGGTGTGAAAGTTGACCGTGGCGGCGCGTCGGGCCTGTGTCACGCCGTCACACATCCGGGTCCACGTCCCGACGGTCGCCCGTCGAGGAGTTCGGCGGACTGAATCCCGGCCCCTGTTTAGAGCAGAAGGGTCTCGACGCGGTGGGCGTGCACCATCGCCTCGCAGGGCGACCAGGCGAAGACGGTGAAGCGCCCGTCCTGCGAGGCCACCAGGGCGAGCGCGTCGCGCTGGTCCTGCACGAACTGCGCCGCCGAGAGGTGGCGCGTCCCGCCCAGCTCCGCCGGGTCGACGACCGCCGGCTCGGAGCCCGCGACCGGCTCGGTGACGACGACGCGCTCGACCTCCGCGCCGCTCTTGCCCTGGACGATCTTCGCGCCGAAGGCGAGCAGCTCCGAGCGGTCGTTGACGACGGCCGCGCCGTCCACGGCCGTCATCCCGGCGACGGCGTCCACGGCCCTGCGCAGGTCATCCTGCCACTCGTCGTCCCGCTCGGCCTCGCCGCGCGCCAGCAAATCCTTCAGCTCGGGGAAGGCGGGCTCCAACGTGTACGGCGCGGGCCACAGCACCGACTCGCGCCAGGCGTCCGAGCCCGCGGGCACGACCAGCAGCGTGCCGCCGCGCCCGTGCGCGCGCATCGAGACGGCGAGCTGCACGAGCACGTCCACCTGGTCGGCGGGCGTGGCCGGCGCGCCGAAGCCGAGCAGCGACGTGACCATGCCGGGGCAGTCGCGCTGGGAGGCGCCGCCCCCGTCCACCACCTTCACCTCGTCGCCCCTGAGCACGACGACGTTGCCGAACTTGCCGGCGTCGCTGCCGCGCCGGTACTTGACGACGAGCAGGCCGGGCTCGACGACTTCGAGGACGAAGCAGAGGCGCGGGATGGCGCGGGTCGTGCCCCAGACGCAGAGGTTCTCGCCGTCGCAGCGCCAGACGCCGAGGTGTATGCCGGGGCGCTCGACGGCCGGCGCGAGCTTCGCCAGCGCGTCGGGGGTGAGCGGGAGCGTGCGCGCGAACGTGAGCGTCGGCTCGGCCTGTGCGGGCGGAAGGTATGCGAGCGAAATCTTCGGCGGGCGGCCCTCCTCCCGGCGCAAGGAAGCCCAGAAGGCCGCGTTGATGACGGCCTCGACCGCTTCGGCGTCGGGCGTGGGCGCGAGGCCGTCTTTGCCCGCCGCGCGCGCGGCCTCGCCGCGCCGTGTGAAGTGGCCGACGACCGTCTCGGCCACCTTGCGCGCCGCCGGGTAGGCCGGCCCCTTCCGCGTCTGGACGACTTCGCTCATCGCGCGTGTCATTTCACGTCGAGCAGCTCGACGTCGAAGACGAGGGTGGAGTTGGCCGGTATATTGGGCCGGGGCACAGGGCCGTAGCCGAGCGCGGGCGGGACGACGAGCTTGCGCCGGCCGCCGACCTTCATCGACGCCACGCCCTCGTCCCAGCCCTTGATGACCGTTCCCGCGCCTAAAGGGAACGAGTAGGGCTGACCCTTGTCGCGCGAGCTGTCGAACTTCGTCCCGTCGGTGAGCGTGCCCGTGTAGTGGACGACCGCCGTCTGGCCCGGGCGCGGGCTCGGCCCGTTGCCGACGACGAGGTCTGTGTACTTGAGGCCCGAAGGGGTCGTCACCTCCGCGCCCGCGCGGCCGGGCAGCCCCGGCACGAAGAGGTAGGCCGCCGCCCCGGCCAGCAGCGCGGCGACGATGACGGCCGCGACGACGCGCGTCCTCTTCTGCTTGGCGTGGCGCGCCTGTGCCCTCTCCTGCGCGGCCGCGCTGGTGCCGCGCGCGTGCGTCCTGCGGGGGGTGTGCCGCTTACGACTCTGAGGCAACTGCTTGTCTCCTGTTGTCGGCGTGGTCTGAAGAGTTTGCGGCGGACGCGAACGCGTCCGCGCGCGGGGCGTAGCATAAGCGAAACGGGCGCAACCCTCAACCGCCGAAAGCACCCGCCTTCGGGTCCCAGAAGGTCGGCGCCGCGGGCCGCAGCTCGCGCTCGGCGGCGAGGGCGACGAAGCCCATCGTGTAGCGCGCGTTGACTTCGAGCAGGGGGTGTAAGCCGCCCGCGTGCTCAAGCGCGTCGAAGCCCGCGGGGCCGCCGTAGCCTTCGGCGCGCAGGCGCTCGCAGACGGCGGCGGCCGCCTCCTCAAGCTCCCTCATGCGCCGGGGCTCTGGCGGGCGGCCGAGCACGTAGCCCACGCCCGTGCCCGCGCCGTTCGTCCGAAGGTCGCTCACGCCGTGCAGACGGTCTGCGCCGTCTTCCGCGACTTCGACGACGACGCCGTACTCGCGCGTCACCTCAAGCCACGGTTGGAAGACGAGCGGCTCGCCGCGCGCGAGACGCTTGGAGGCCCAGGCCGCCTGCGCCCCCTCGACGCGCGGCCCGCGCCCGAGCACGCGCTCGCGCGCCGCGAAGCCGTAGGGGCTCTTGACGACCCACTTGTCCTCCGCGCCGGGGCAGGCGCGCGCCGCGGCCTCCGTCAACTCTTCCGGCGTGCTCACCACGCGCGCCCCGCGCAGCGCCCAGTTCATCTCGACTTCGAGCGCGTGGCTCCACAGCTTCGAGTTCACGCGCGCGACCACGTCGAAGTCCTGCGGCCTGACGTCGGAACCCGCGCGCCGTCCTTCTTCCGCGGCCGTACGCGTCCAGCCCCAGGGCGTGAAGAGCCGTTCGGCCTGCGGCGTGCGCCCCGAAGCGGACGCGCGCGGCGAGACGAGTCGGACTTCACGCCGGCGGGCTTCCTTAACCAGAGCCTCCGCCCACGGCACTTCGTAGAGCAGACCGTCGCCGGGGCGCGCGAGCCGCAGGAGGTGCGGGGCGAGCCTCCGGTTGAGCGCGTCGAAGGCTTGCGTGCGGAGGTACGGGCGCGCGGACTGTGCGCCGTGCGCCAGCTCGACCTCGAAGTCCGCGTTCATGTGCCAGAGTCTCTGTTTCACGCCGGTTGGGTTTAGTATACAAGGCACGATGCGTGTGTGGAGGCTGGAGCTGGAGTACGAGGGGACGCGCTACGCGGGCTGGCAGGCGCAGCCGCACGCGCGCACCGTGCAGGGCGAGTTGGCGAAGGCCGCGGAGCAGTTCTTCGACGCGCGCGCGGAGGTCGGCGGCTCGGGGCGGACGGACGCGGGCGTCCACGCGCTGCGGCAGGTCGCGCACCTGAAGGCGAAGCCGGCGGGCCGCGCGCCCGACCCCTTGCAGTTGAGGACGGGATTGAACAAGCTCCTGCCGCACGACGTGAACGTCCTGCGCGCGGCGGTCGCGCGACCTAACTTTCACTCGCGGCACGACGCCGTGGCGCGCTACTACGTCTACCAGATCGCGACGCGGCGGACGGCGTTCGGCAAGCCCTTCGTCTGGTGGGTTCGGGACAGGCTGGACGCGGGCGCGATGCGCGCGGCGTGCCGGCTCGTCGAGGGCAGGCACGACTTCAGCTCCTTCTGCGAGAGTCCCGGGGAGCAGCGCTCGACGCTCGTCGAAGTCTCGCGCGCGGAGCTGGCGGAGGAGGGCGGGCTCGTCCTCTTCCGCGTCGGCGCGAGCCACTTCCTCTGGAAGATGGTGAGGCGACTCGTGGGCGCGCTCGTCGAGGTCGGGCGGGGGAGTCTGTCTGTCGAAGAGTTCGGCCGGTTGTTAGAAAGATACTCCAATGCGCCGGCCGCGTGGACGGCGCCGCCCTCGGGGCTCTTCCTCGAACGCGTCCTCTACGAAGGCGACCCGGCGCCCGGCCCCCTCCGCGCCCCGTTCCCGCTGACGGCGGAGTGAGAGGTTATATTCCTTCGACCCCGGCCGTAGAGCTAAGGGAGATTAACCACAGAGGCACAGAGGACTCAGAGGGGGCACGGAGAGTTGAGTTTCTCTGTGCCCCCTCCGTGAACTCTGTGCCTCTGTGGTTCACCGCCCTTACCATTAAACGCGAGTGACGAGGGCGACGGGCTCTACTCCGGCCCGAAGCGCTTGCGGTACTCGGTCGAGTCGAGGAAGGCTTTGACCATCTCGGCCTCGACGTAGTTGCCGCCGTGGTCTTCGAGCTTGCCGAGCCAGTATTCGAGCCCGGTGAAGTCCGTGTCCTGCCCCGCGTTCGCGTCCCGCTGGAGGTAGCCGAAGTACTCGGCGAGCACGAAGGCGCGGTTGAACTCGCGCCGGTACAACTCCGGGTCGTCGGCCACCTTCAGCAGCACCGACGCGCGCGTCTCCGCCCCCGAGTCGAGCCCCGCGACCAGCGCGTCGCGCCCCGCGAACGTGCCCGCGAGCCCCGCCGTCGCCAGCAGCGTGTCCACGTACTCGGCGTTACTCAGGCCCCCGTAGCGCGCGGCGAACTCGCCGCCCGAGACCCACTCCGCGGCGAAGGCCCGCCGGTTCGCTTCGAGCCTCGACTCCCAGCCCAACTGTTTGACGACGACGCCGCGGCCGAGGGCCTGCTGCGCCGCGCGGTAGTCGGCGAACCGCGGCATCGTCCCGAACGCGGCCTTGTGCAGCCGGTAGAAGAAGTAGCCCGTGCGCTGCGACTCAATCGACAGGAAGAAGGCCGCCGAGACGTTGACGCGTTTGACCTCGCGGCACGCGGCGTCCGCCCCGCACTTCGTGATCTCGTTCGTCCAGAAGGCGAGCCCCTCGTCGTCGGCCTCGCGGTTGAGGAAGTCCCGGTACTGCTGGCGCACGAAGCTCATCGGGTCGTCGATGGGGTTGAAGGCGCCGGTGCCGGCGGCGAAGACCGCCTCGTCCGGCTTGCGCTGCTCGCTGATGCGCGAGACGAAGGCGTCGATGCCGCTCGTGAAGCCGCCCTTGTCGAGCTGCGGCTGGAACGCGCCCGCGGTCGCGGGGAACTCCTCCGACCAGGTGAAGCCGGCGACGTAGGCCGTGCCGTTCGGGCCGACGGCGAGCGCGCGGATGCCGTCGCCGCTCGAAGTGCCGAGGTAGGTCGAGTAGCCGAGCGTCGAGCCCGACGGGTTGATCTTGATGACGAAGCCGTCGCCGCCCGGCTTGCTGATGCTGTTGCCGAGGTCGCCGCCGTACTTCGCCTGGAGCACGTTGGCCGTGATGACGAAGTTGTCCGAGTCGGTCTCGCCCGCGACGTAGGCCGACCCGTCCGGCGCGAGCGCGAGGCCGTACGGCATCTCCTTGCCGCGCCCGCCGAAGAGCGTCGAGTAGACGAGCCCGGCCGCGCCCCCGGCCTTCGAGTCGGGGTCGAGTTTGGTGATGAAGAGGTCGGCGTTGCCGTTGTTCTTGCTCTGGAGCGCGTTGTCGGTGACGGGGAAGTCGTCGAGGTTCGTGTTGCCCGGCAGCCAGGAGCCGGGCGTCGAGCTCGTCGTGCCGGCCAGGTAGACGAACCCCTGCGGGTCGACGGCGATGGCGTAGGGCCAATCCAGCCCCTTGCCGCCGAGGTAGGAGGCGTAGGCCACCTCGTACCCGCCCGCGCTCGTCGGCCGCAGCTTCTCGACGTAGACGTCCGAGCACGGCTGGTTGCCGTACTTGTCGTCCTGGTAGCAGATGTCGTTCTTCGGGCGCGTGGTCTGGACGGCGTTCGGCGTGGTGGGCCAGGGGTCGGTGTCGCCCGAGACGAGGTCGGTGAGGTAGACGTTGCCCGCGGCGTCCACGGCGATCCGGCGCGCGTGGGCGTAGGACGAGTAGAGCAGGTCGCTCTGCCCGCCGCCCGCGGGCCGGATGCGCTGCATGAAGAAGCCGCCCTTCGCGCCGTTGATGACGTTGGTCTGGTTCGGCGTCGGCATCAACGCGTTCGGGGTGACGGGGAAGTCGGCGGCGAAGGTGGCGCCGGTGACGTAGATCGTGCCGTCCGCGCCGACGGCGAATTCGAGCGGCCCGCCGCTAATCATGGTCGAGTAGGCGAGCTTCCCCTCCGCGTTGAGCTTGAGGACGAAGGTGCCGCGCGACGAGGTGTTGGCCGCGCCGGGCGTCGTGGGGAAGTCGTACGAGTTGGTGCCGCCCAGGACGTAGACGTTGCCGGCGGCGTCGGCCGTCATCTTGGGAAGGTTCTCGTCCCCGCTCCCGCCGATGTAGGTCGAGTAGACGAGGTCGGCCGCGCCCTTGCCCGCGGGGCGGAGCTTGGAGACGAACACGTCCGAGCCGAAGCCGGGCCGGAAGGCGCCGGCCTTCTTCGGCTGGAAGGCGTTCGGCGTCGTGGGGAAGTCGTCCGAGGCGACGGTGCCCGCGACGTAAATATTACCCGCGCCGTCCACGCCGACGCCGGCCGGCATCTCGAAGCCCTCGCCGCCGAGGTAGGTCGAGTAGCTCAGGACGGGGTCGATGACCAGGGGCTTCGAGCGGTCGTAGGCGCCGACCTCGAACCCGACCCGCGCACGGCCGCGCATGACGTAGCGGCTCTCGACCGCGCGCCTCTCGTCGCCGACCGTCTGGTAGGCGAAGGGCCTGTGCTGTCGCAGCTCGCCCGCGGCCGTGTGCAGGACGAGGTCGCCGGCCGCGTCGATCTCAAGGCGTTCGACTCCGCGGAAGTCGAGCGCGACGGCGCGCGCCTCCGCGCCGGGCGCGACGACGAAGTCGTACTCAAGACGGCGGCCGTCGCCGTAGTAGACCATGTCGATGCCCTCGTAGACCGAACGGTAACGCACGCGTGCGTAGCGCGAGGCCGCCGCCTCGACCCGGCGCGCGCCGCGCCCGCGGAAGTAGTTGACGCGACCCGGCAGAAGCTCCTCGCCCCTGATTTCGGCGCGCGGGTTCGAGCCGGCCAGACGCATCTCGACGGTCTGAATGGAGGGCCGGGGCGTGCCGCCCGCGCGGACGTACTCCCCTTGCGCCGCGCGCGGACGTGCGCCGCCCCGGCCCCCCTTCACGCCGCCCCCCGGGAGGGCGAGCGTAGCCCCTCCGGCGCCGAGAAGGAGCGTGTAGCCCCCCGCGCGCGCGCGGAATCGAAAGCGCGAACCGCCCTGCCCGGCGTTCTCCTCGAAGCTCAGCGGCAGGTTGAGAAATGCTTCGCGCGCCTCCGCCTGCGTTATCGAACTCGGCGCGGCCTCGCGCGGCGCTTCGGCGCGTGCGGCGCGCGTGTTCGAGGCGTGCGCGGCCGCCGCGCGCGGCAGCGACCCGGCGAGCATCGAGAGCGCGGCGAGCGCCGCGCACAGGCGCGTGATAAGAAGAGACGTTGACGAGGTGGACATCCTGATTCTCCTTTCCCTCCACGAGAACGAAAGCCTGACTCTTACCGTCGGCCGTTCAGAACTGTAACTTCAAAGCGAACTGCGCCGAGCGCGGGCCGCCGACCTGGTAGACGGGGCTCAGGCCGCCGTTGACGCCGCCCGCGCCGAGGCTGGAGCCGAGCATCTGAATCGACTGCCCGAACAGGCCGCTCTCCAGGTCGCCCACGGGGTTGCCGAAGTTCGGGTGGTTGAAGACGTTGAAGACCTCCGCGCGCACTTGCAGCGCCGCGCGCTCCGAAAGCCGGAAGCGGCGCCGCACGGCCGCGTCCAACTGCCACATCCCGAAGCCGCGCAGCCCGTTGCGCCCCAGGGTCGGCCCGAACCCCGGGACGCCGAAGACGGAAGGGTTGACGCGCCGCCCGCCCGCCGCCTTCGGGTCGTCAACGAAGACGGAACGGTTCTGACGTACGGTCGGGTAGATCAGCTCGACCGCGTCGCCGCTCTGTAGGTTCCGCCCGAGGTAGACGCTGAAGGGCGTGGCCGTGCGCGCGCGGAAGACCGCGTCGGCCGACCAGCCGCCGAGGCCCGACGCACGACCTCCCGCGCGCCGCGGGAGGTCGTAGCTGAGCGCGGCCGTCGCCGCGTGCCGCACGTCGAAGGAAGAGGAACTGCGCTCGGGCGGCCGGTCGAGCCTGAGCACGGAGGCGTTGACCGAGGAGTCGTCCGAGGCGTTGTCGATGGCGTGCGACCAGGTGTAGGAGGCGAGCGCCTGAAGCCGGTCGCGCGCCGCGCGCCGGAACTGCAACTGCAAGGCGTGGTAGTCGGACGTGGAAGTGTTCGACACCACGCGCACGTCGCGGAAGTCGGGCGTGCCCGGCTGTATCCCCTGCCGCAAAAGTCTCCGCCCGGCCGCGCCGACGTAGGCGGCCGAGAACGACTGTAGGGCGCCGAGTGAGCGCTCGGCCGTCAGGTTGAACTGGACGGAGTAGGGCGTCTTCAACCCCGGGTCGAACGAGTAGAGCGTGCCGTAGGGCGGCACGGCGCTGCGGGGCGCGGGCGCGGCCTGCGCGGGCGTGAGCGGGAGCGACGAGCCGCCCAAGACCTTGACCGAGGTGTAAGGGTAGATGCTCCCGAAGACCTGCGCCGCCTGCCCGCCGCCCGTGTCGTAGAAGAGGCCGGCGCCGCCGCGCAACGTCGTCCGCTCCGACAGGCGGAAGGCCGCGCCCGCGCGCGGCGCGAAGTCCGCGCGCGAAGTCTTCCACAGCGGCGTCCCGCGCGGCGCGAGCGCGACGGCCGCGAAATCGCTCGTGTACGTCGCGAGCTGCGGCGCGCGCCCCGTGCGCTCGGTGGGCGGCGGGCTCAGCTCCCAGCGCACGCCGTAGGTGAGGGTCAGGCGCGGCGTCACACGCCACGCGTCCTGCGCGAAGGCGGAGAAGTTTTGGAAGAGCGGGAGCCGCGGCTCCGCGTCGGCGGTGACGGTGACGGCGCCCCGCCCGGCGCGTATGTCCCGGACGGCGCTGAGGGCGTCGAGGGCGCTCGACTCGCCGAAGACGGCCGAGAGGAGGTAGCGCGCGGGCGCGTAGACAGGGGTCAGTCGGCGGTAGTCCGCGCCGAGCTTGAGCTGGTGCGAGCCCTCGACGAAAGAGACGGCGCCGACGACGTTCGTCTGCCGCTGCCGGTTGTCCGCGTTGCGCCCGACGCCGAGGCTCGTGCCCGCGCCGCCGGAGAGGAGCAGGAGGAAGCGCGAGTCTTCGGGCGGCGTGCCCGCGGGCGCGTAGAGTTCGGGCGCGAGCGGCACGGCCCCGCCGAAGTCGTCCTGCGTGAAGTGCGTCAGGCCGCTCGCGCGGCTCCGGTTGAAGCGCACGTCCGCGCTCAGCCGGGTCGAGACGGCGTGCGTCGCGCCGAGCGTCAGGGTCTCCGCGTCGAAGGAGGTGCGGCTGAGCGTGTTGAGGCTCTGGCCGCTCTTGCCGAAGACGAAGCCGCGCCCGCGCTGGAGCGCCTCGGACGGCGCGCGGTTGTAGCGGCCGAAGACGAAGAGGCGGTCGCCGAGGCGCGCGTCGAGGCGCAGGCTCGCCGCGTCGAGCCGCGACGTGTCGGAGTAGCCGGCGGCGAACTCGGCCAACTGGTTGAAGAACTCGCGCCCGTTCGGACGGGGGAAGGCCGCGAGGTAGCGGCGCATCCCCTCGGGCGCCTCCGCGCGCAGCGCGAGCGAAGGCACCTCCGTGATGGTGACCTGCGGCTGCCTGAGCCTTAGGCCCTCGTACGCGGCGAAGAAGAAGAGCCTGTCTTTGAAGACGGGGCCGCCGAGCGCGCCGCCGAAGTCCGACTGCCGCAGCTCGGGCTTGCGCAGCCCGCGGCTGTTGAGGAACCAGTCCGACGCGTCGAGCGAGTCGTGGCGGAAGTAGCCGAAGACGTTCCCGCGCAACTCGTTCGTCCCCGAGCGCGTGACGACGGAGACCTGCGCGCCGGGCAGGCGCCCGAACTCGGGCGCGTAGGTCGAGGTCTGGACGCGGAACTCCTCGACCGCCTCGACCGAGACGAGGCTGTTCGTCCCGCCGAGCGCCGAGAGCGCGGGCAGGCTCCCGGCCGCGGCCTGCCCCGGCGCGCCGCCCGCGCTCACTCCGAAGTTGGCCGAGACGCCGTCCACGGTGAAGTAGTTGGCGTTGGCGCGCTGGCCGTTGACGGAGAACTGACCCTGCTCGTTGAAGCTCGCGCGCGTCATGACGGCGCCGGGCGCGAGTTCGAACAACGTCTGGAAGCTGCGGCCGTTGAGCGGCAGGTTCTCGACGAAGCGGCGGTTGACGACCGTGCTGACCGAGGGCGACTCTTCGACGGTGAACACGTCCTCGACCAGGACGTAGGCGCCGACGGCGCCGACGCGCAGGCGGACGCGGTAAGACAGATGGTCGTTGACGCTCAGGACGGCGTCGCGCACCTCGACCGGCGCGAAGCCGTCGCGCTCGACGCGGACGGTGTACGCGCTCGGCGGCAGCAGGGGGAAGGAGAACTGCCCCTCGCCGTTCGTCTCGACCTGCCGCTGCAACCCCGTCGCCGCGTTCGACACCGTCACGAGCGCGCCGACGATGACCGCGCCCCTCTCGTCCACCACCGTCCCGCTCAACGTCGCGGTCGCCGACTGCGCGCGGGCGGGAAGGCAAAGGAGAAAAGGCAGAAGGCAGAAGGCGAAGGCGAAGGCCGGGTGATAACTCGACAAAAGTTCTGCCCGCGGGGGCGCGTCCGAACCTGTGCGCTTCGCCTTCCGCCTTCTGCCTTCTGCCTTCATCTTCTCGCCCCCCGCGCGATGCGCCCGGCCAGGGACTCCGCGTCGCGGAGCGCGCGCCAGAAGCGCGGCGACTTGAGCGCCGACGGGGCCGGGCCGCCGTTCGAGACGGCGAAGGCGGAGCGGACGGCCGGGTCTACCTCCGTGCAGAGCGACAGGAGTTGCTCGGCCGCCTCGGCCAGCCCCGCCTCTTCGACGGGCGCGCCGCCCATCCCGCCCGCGGCGGCCGGAGGCGAGAAGACCGGGCGCAGCTCCGCTTCGAGCGAAGACGCCTCGCGCCGGACGGCCTCCGCGTGCTCGCGGATCATCGAGAGCAGCTTGAGCCGCGCGCCCTCGTCGAGCGCGTCAAGCTCGCGCGCGTCGAAGCGCGCGGCCAGACGCTTGAGCGCCCAAGCGTGTTGCAGCGCGCGGCGCGAGCGCGCCGACTCGCGCACGGCGAAGCGTATGATCTCCGACTCCAACTGCTCGCCGCCGCTCCGCCCGGAGAAGTGGCGGCGCAGCTCCGGGTCGGCCGCGACGCGGTTCCCCGAAGGCTCGACCTCCTGCACGACCTCGGGCGCCGCCTGAGCCTGACGTGACTGCTTCGCGGCTTCGGAAGCGGTCACGACCTCGACGCGCACGGCCGGGTTCGACGCGACGGGCGCGAGCGCGCGCAGCAGCTCCGCCTTGCGCGCCTCCGTCTCGACGATGGCGCGCACGTGGAGCGAGCCCTGCGGCGTGCGCGACACGCTGACCTGCTCGCCCATGTCCGCGCCCGCGAGGTTGAGGAGCCCGAGCACTTCGACTTCGAGCGCGGCCGTCGCCGCCGTCGTCGCGCCCTGTGTCGTCCCGTTGTGCACGGAACCTTGAGCCGCGGCCGGGGCCGTCGCGTCGCCCGTCGCCGCGGGGCGCTCGACGCGGACGGAGCCGTGCGAGAGCAGCTCGGCGTCGGGCTCGAAGACCGAGGGCGGGACGGAGGACTTCGGCCTGCGCTCGTAGCCGACTTCGGCGAAGCGGAGTCGGCGCTCGTTGCCGTCCTCGCGCACGACGAGCGTCTGCTCGAAGGCGTGGAGGTCTCTGCGCCTGACGGCGAGCGTCGCCGACGAGACGCCGTCGTCCGCGCGGCCGGAGTCGTACGTGAGCAGGTACGCGTCGCCGCGCTCCTCGACGCGCACGGCGTCGGCCGAGCCCGTGAGCGTCCGGAAGTCCGCGGCCGAGGGCTCGAACTGCCACGCGGCGTCCAAGTCCCACGGCGAGGCGGTCGTGCCTTGCGCGCCGGCCGCGCGGTAGACGGTGCCCGCGCCGTCGCGCCCGCGCCACTCGCCCGCGAGCAGTCGCCCGTGCTCGTCGTAGAGGCGGCGCACGGTCAGGCCGCGCTCGGCGCTCTTCCAGACCTCGACGCGGCGCCGGGCCGCGGGGGCGCCGCCCTTCGTCTCTTCGATGGTGAAGGCGCGGAACATGACGGTGTTCGTGCCGCCGCTCGCGGCCTCCTCAGCGACCGCCGCGCGGCGCAGCAGTTCAGCCGCAGAGACGCCCGGCGCGTCGGGCGTCCTCAAGACGAGAATCGCCGTGACGAGAACCAGCGCGAGCGCCGCCGTCAGGGCGCCCGGCCTCAAACGGAAGCCGCCGCCGAAGAGTCCGCGCACGACGGAGGCGAGGCGCTCGCCCGCCGCGAAGCCTCGCGCGCGAGACGGCGCGGGCTCCCCTTCAACTTCCGTCGGCGGCGCCTCGGTCTCAGTCGAACTCTCGCCCGCGAAGTCGAACGTCGGGTCGTGGTAGAGGAGGCGCAGCGCGGGCCAGGGGCTCCGGAAGCGCAGAGAGATTTCGAGGCGGCGGCCGTCGCTCAAGGTGACGCCGGCCGACTGCTCTCCGTCGCCTTCGGGCGGCGCGGTGAGCGGGAGCATGAGCAGGCGCACGTCCTGCTCGCTCAGGATTTCGACGAAGCCCAGGGGCTCGTTCGTGTCGATGACGAGGTCGAGCTCGCTCTTGCTCGAAGTGACGCGCTGCGCGCCGCGCAGGTAGCCGTTGACCGAGACACACAGCTCGCGCGGCCTGTGCTCGAACGTCTCGGCCGCGCCGCGCCTGAGCCGCTTGAGCCTCTGCGGCGAAAGCCCTTCGCCCGCCCCGCCCGCGCCGGTTCCGCCGCCGTCCCGGCCGCGCGGCTCGCGTTCGGCCGAGTCCACGGGGTTGCGCTCCGACAGCGGCGCGAGGCCGAGCAGGCGGTTCACCTCTTCGAGACAGTTCGCGCAGCTCACGACGTGCGCCAACTGCGCCTGCGTCGGCACGAGCGCCGACGCGGGGTCGTAAAGCCCCCCGAGACTCCCGCGCGCGAGGCACTCGCCGCGGCGCGAGCGGAAGACCGCCTGACGCAGCTCTTGCAAAAGGTCGTCCGCACGCCCTCCGTCAAACGGTGACTCGGGCTCGAACTCAAGCCCTTCGAGGTGGCCGAGCCGTTCGGGGCTTTCGAGGAAGAGTCGCGCCTCGGCGCGCGCTTCGCGCAGGCGCACGTCCACGGCCGGGCGCGAAGTCCGCAGCACGAGCGCGGCCTCCGACGGGTAGTAGCCGTGGAAGAAGCGCAGGATGAGCGCGCACGCGGACTTCGCGCGCTCCTTGCGCGCGCAGGCGTAGCGGCAGACGCGCCTCAATTCTTCCCGCACGCGCACGCGGTCGTAGGCCGAGAGCGTGCGCGAGGCCGCCTCCGCCGAGTCGAACTCCACGACCGAGAGCTGTTCTGCGCGCGCGCGCGTCTGCCGCCGCAGGCGCGAGACGTGCAGGTTGCGCAGCATCGTGTAGAGGTAAGCGTCGAGGTTGCCGACCGCGTCCGCCTCGGGCGCGCGCAGGGTGAAGAGGACGAACACGTCGTGCAGGAGGTCTTCGGCCGTCGCGCGGTCGCCGCCCGTGAGCTGCAAAGACCAGCGGAGCAGGCGCGCGTAGTTGCGCGTGAACAGCTCCTCCGGGTCGGACTCTTGTTTGCGAAGGCTCAGCATGAAGAGGCGCGGGGCGCGCGGCCGGGCGGCGCCCTCAACAGTAAAGACGCGCGGGCGCGCCCGGTCTAACGGGGCGGGGGAACTTTTTTCATCTTACGCCAGCGGGGCGTGGGCGGGCGGAAAATTCCGCGCGCACGGCGGCGCGCGCCGCGCGGGGCGGCTCGGGCTCGGGGGAGACGTCAGGGCGTCGCCTACTTCCGGCGCTTGAAGTAGAGGCAGGTGGTGTTGCCGTCCTGCGTCGCGGCCGACAGCTCCCAGCCCTCCTCGCCGAGCTTGTTGAGGTCGGGCCGGCCGCAGGCCGCCTTGTACTCCCAGCGCTCCTGCTGCCGCGGCGGCTCCTGCCGCGCGAACGCGAACCCGACGCACAGGAGGGAGCCCAGCAACATCGCGGCGAGCATGATTCTGTTTCTCATGCGCCGCAGCATAAGAGACCGGCGCGCGCCGCGTAAAGAGTCGACCGCGAGTCCGGACGGGTCAGAACCGCCCGCGGCAGCGGGCGGGTCTTGGTGAAGCGGTTCTGCCGTATCTCGCAGGCCCACCCGCTGCCGCGGGCGGTTCTGACCGCTCTGGCGGCAGTTGATGTTGACAATCCTGTCCGCGCGGTAGTAGAAATCCGCTGCTCCCAACGTTTTCAAGATTCAACTTCTCGACAGGACTGATGCCCCGAATCTCACTTCGCAGTCAGTGTGTGCGCGGCGCGCGCCGCCGAGGGAGAACATGAACATTCAAACGGGACGCGGAGGCCGCGCCGGCCGTGTGGCCGCCGCCTTCGCGCTGCTGCTGCTGGCGCTGTGCGCGCCCGGCGCTTCGCGCGCGCAGACGCGCACGGAGTACCGAGCCTTCTGGGTCGACACCTTCAACACCAACCTTAACAACCACGCGGACGTGCTCGCGGTCGTGAACAACGCGAAGGCCGCGAAGGCCAACGCCCTCTTCGTGCAGGTGCGCAGGCGCGGCGACTCCTGGTACTTGAACTCGCTCGAACCTCCCGGCGACCGGACGCCCATCGCGCCCGGCTTCGACCCGCTGCAAGACGTCATCGACGCCGCGCACGCGGAGGGCATGGAGGTGCACGCCTTCGTCATCATGAGCGCCGTCTGGGGGCGCGCGCCGAACCTCTTCCCGCCCGAGAGCCCGAACCACGTCTTCAACCTGCACGGCGGCTTCAACCCCGCGACGAACACCATCACGCCGGGGCCGAACAACTGGCTCACGCGCACGCTGATACCCGACGGCACGGCGGCCATCACCTACCAGGGGCACCGCTTCGGCAGCGACTTCTGGATCGACTTCGGCCACCCCGACGCGGCGAAGTACACCGCCGACGTCGTCAGACACCTCGTCGTCAACTACGACATCGACGGCCTGCACCTCGACCGCATACGCTACCCCGAGATCGGCATCGCCGGTCAGACGCCCTCGACCGGCACCAGCGTCGGCTACAACCCGACGAGCGTCGAGCGCTTCCAGCGCGCCAACGGCATCGCTTTGGGGAGCCCGCCGCCCGCGACGAACAACCCGCTCTGGAACCAGTGGCGGCGCGACCAGGTGACGAACGTCGTCCGCCGCGTCTACCTCGAAGCGCTCGCCGTCAAGCCGACCCTGAAGGTCTCGGCCGCGCTCATCGCCTTCGGCGGCATCGCGAACACGAACGACGCGACGTGGAACTCGGCCGAGGCGTTCTGGCGCGTCTACCAGGACTGGCGCGCGTGGACGCAGGAGGGCATCCTCGACCTCGCCATCCCGATGGTCTACAAGGCCGAGCACACCGCCGGCGTCCGCCCGCAGTACGACCAGTGGGACGCGTGGCTGCGCACGCACCTCTACGACCGCGCGGGGCTGATGGGGCAGGGCGCCGCCAACAACGCCGTCGAAGGCACGCTCCGGCAGACGCGCCGCACGCTCACGCCCGCGGGCGGCACTCCCTTGAGCGGCATCATCTTCTTCTCGATGGCGACCAGCAACATCGCCGTCGCGAACAACCCGTTCGCGCTGCCCGCGCCCGGCAACACGCCCGCGCGCCCCTTCGCCGAGTTCGCCTCGGGGCTGACGACGGGCAAGTCCACGGGCGGCGCGACGCTCTACGAGCCGGCGGGGCAGACGCCCATCTTCGCCGACCCCGCGAACATCCCGACCTTCTCCTGGAAGCTGGCGCCCGCGAAGGGGCACGTTAAAGGCGAGGCTTTCGACTCGGACGACAATCCGCTCGACACGGCGGCCGTCCAGATAGAGAACCTCGACACGCACGCGACGCGCTCGACGAAGACCGACGGCAACGGCTTCTTCGGGGCCGTAGACCTTCAGCCCGGCCCGTACCGCGCGCAGGCGGGTTCACAATACTTCTGCTTCAACGTCGTGCCCGGGCTCGTCGCCGACGCCGTCCGCGACACGCTCGCGCCCTCGACGGCCGCCCTGCTCCAGCCTCCGGCGCCCGACGGGCAGAACGGCTGGTACACGTCGGACGTCTCGGTGAGCCTCGACGCCTCGGACAACTGCGCGGGCGTCGCTTCGACGGAGTACTCGACCGACGGCGGGCAGACGTGGCAGCCGTACGCGGGGGCCTTCAGTCTTATGGACGACGGCACGCACGTCATCCTCTACCGCTCGAAGGACGCCGCCGGCAACGCGGAGACGGCGCAGAGCCTCGTCGTCAAGATCGACCAGACCGCGCCGGCCATCTCCTTGAGCGCGACGCCGAACGTCATCTGGCCGGCCAACAACCGGCCGTTCGCCGTGAGCGTCGAAGGCTCCGGCGCGGACGCCACCTCGGGCCTCGCCTCGGTCACCTACGTCGTGACGGACGAGTACGGCGCGCCGCTCGGCATCGACCCGCGTGCGCTCGCGGGCAACTCCGCCGACTGGGCCGAGGCGCTCACGGTCGAAGCGAGCCGCCGCGGCGGCGACCGCGACGGCCGGCTCTACCGCGTCACCGCGACGCTCGCAGACCAGGCCGGCAACACCGCGACCGCCACCGCCGACATCGTCGTCCCGCACGACCAGCGGCCGCATTAAGGCTGCTTTCGACACAGAGACACGGAGGCACGGAGACACGGCTTGAAGAGGATTACTCAACAAGCCGTGTCTCCGTGCCTCCGTGTCTCTGTGTCGGGAATGCCGTTCGCCACCCGGCCGGTTGAATCCCACCTCTCGCCGCGGGTAAGATGCCGCGCCGTTCAGAAGATTCAGACAGCAGGAGAGCACAGATGTCCGCACAGACCCCGCCCCCTTCCCCCGAGCACTTCTTCGAGTCCGTCAACGCCTACCAGCGCTCGGCCGCGCTCAAGGCCGCCGTCGAGCTGGAACTCTTCACCGCCGTCGCCGAGGGCAACCGCGACTCGCGTTCGATAGCCGCGCGCTGCGGCGCCTCGGAGCGCGGCGCGCGCATCCTCGCCGACTACCTCGTCGTCACGGGCTTCCTCACGAAGGACGCTGACGGCTACGGCCTGACGCGGGACTCGGCCGCCTTCCTCGACCGGCGCTCGCCGGCCTACATGGGCGGCGCGTTGGAGTTCCTGCTCGCGCCGTCGCTCCTCAAGGGCTTCGAAGACCTGGCGGGCGCGGTGCGCAACGGCGGCACGGTCGTCCCCGCGGGCGGGACGGTCGCGGTCGAGAATCCGCTCTGGGTGAAGTTCGCGCGCGCGATGGCGCCGATGGCCGCGCCGGTCGCGGGACACCTTCCGCCGCTCGTCGGCGCGGGGCGGGAGGGGAAGCTCAAGGTGCTCGACATCGCCGCCGGCCACGGCCTCTACGGGCTGGCCTTCGCGCGGCACAACCCGGAGGCGGAGGTCGTCGGGCTCGACTGGCCCGCCGTGCTCGAAGTGGCGAAGGAGAACGCGCGGCAGGCCGGCGCCGCCGCGCGCTACTCGACCATCGAGGGCGACGCCTTCGGCGCGGAGTTCGGCGGCGGCTACGACGTGGTGCTGCTCACGAACTTCCTCCACCACTTCGACGCGCCGACCTGCGGGCGGCTCCTGCGCAAAGTACACGCGGCCCTGAACGAAGGGGGCGCGGCGCTCACGCTCGAATTCGTGCCGAACGAAGACCGCGTCACGCCGCCGCTCCCGGCCGCCTTCTCGCTCACGATGCTCGCCGGCACGCCCGCGGGCGACGCCCACACCTTCCGCGAACTCCAAAGCATGTTCGCCAACGCGGGCTTCTCAAGCAGCGAAGCCCACCCGCTCCCCGCCTCGCCGCAGCAGGCGATAGTCTCGCGCAAATAAGGGTCAGAACCACCCGCGGTAGCGGGTGGGCCTTTGCACATCGGGTGCTCCGTCTGGCACAGGCCCACCCGCTACCGCGGGTGGTTCTGACCCGGTTGCTCGGGTTGAGCCCTTCCGTCCGCCGTTTGCGCGTTAGTGTGTGGGCGCGAGTCCGCGCCCGAACATTTTCAAGGACGGAGAAACGGATGAGGTTCTTAACGCTCGCACTTCTCGCTTTACTGCTCCTGACCCCCTTCAAGTCGGCCGCCGCGCAGTCGCCGGTGCTCGCCGCGGGCGAGCCCCCGCTGACGGCGTCGACCGTGGACGACGTGGCCGAGTTCTTCGGCTGGCTGTTCGAGACGCGCTTCACGCCCGCGCAGCGGCGCGAGCTGGAGCGCGTCCTCGTCGCGACCTGGCGCGCCAACGACCGGAAGGAGATCGAGGCCGCCCAGCAGTTCGGCGCGTTGAACGTCAAGCTCTTGACGGTCTCGAAGGAGAAGCACGCGGAGTTGCGCGCGGCCGTGCTGCCCGACGTGCTGAAGGGCGCGCGGGCGGAGGCGACCGACTTCTCGCGCCTGCTCTTGAGCGTCTACGAGTCCCGCGCGGAGGGCGGCGCGCAGGGAGAGGCCGCGGCGTCGGGGGGCGACGCCGCGGCCCTGCTCGGGGCCTGGCGTTCGTCGGAGTTAGGGATGATCAGCTACCAGAACACCATCACCGGCGCGTCAAGGCCGGGGCGCGGCACGACCATGCAGTACAAGTTCCTGCCGGGCGGCCGCTTCGAGTATAACGGCTACCTTGAGACGACGATGTACAACTGCACGACGACGCTCTTCAACCCGGTCGCCGGCACCTACAGCGTCGAGGGCGACCGTCTGACCGTCGTGCCGAAGACGAGCAAGTGGCAGCAGACGAACAACTGCGCGTCGAGCATGAACAAGACCCAGCCGGGCAAGCTCGACCCGGAGACCTACACCTTCCGCTTCTCGAACGAGCAGGGGGGCCGCCGCCTCTGCCTCACCTCGTCGAAGGGCAACGAGGTCTGCTACCGCGCCGAATAGAAGAGGCGAAGGACGTGAGACATCGAGGGTCAACTGAAAACACCCTGCGTGCGGCGGCGCCGAAGTGCGTGCGCCGCGCGCTTCTTACTGCGGCGCTTTTCTGCTGCTCGCTGCCGGCGGCGTACGCTCAGGACTCGCCGGCGAAGACGGTGAAGACCTTCAAACTGGGCGAGACGGACGTGAAGGTGAACGTCTACGAGCGGGCGGGCGCGGCCGTCACGCTCTTCGCGCCGCACCACAACGAGCAGGGCGCGCTCAGGGCCGCGCGCGAGGCCGTCGCCGCGCGCGGCGGCCGCTTCGTCGAGGTCGAGGCGTTCGACGACGCGGGCGCTCCCGCGCGCCGTCTGCGCTTCCGCGTGGGCGGCCGCGCCTACAGCGTAGACCCCAACCGCATCTACACCGCCAACGGGCGCAGGTGCCTCAACCTCCCGCCCGACGCCGAGGCCGCGGTCAAAGCCTACGCCGACGACCTGCTCGCGCTCCTCTTCGCGCCCGGCGGCGCGCGCCTGCGCGAGGGCGAGACGCTCTTCGTCGCCGTCCACAACAACGGCGACGTGGAGATGAGCACGGCCGCGGAGCGCGACTCGGATTTGTCGGCCGTCGCCTTCATTAAGCCCCTGCGCTCGCGCGCGACCTTCCGCGGCGCGTTCGAGGAGTCGGCCGCGGGCGTCTACCTCTCGAACGCGGAAGACGACGAGGACAACTTCATCATCGTGACGGAGCCGCGGCTGCTCGGCCCCTTCGCCGCGCGCGGCTTCAACGTCATCGTGCAGAAGCCCGCGGCACAACTCCGCGCGCCCGACTGCTCGGTCGACGACGGCTCGCTCTCCGTCCACGCGGCCTTCAACAACATTCCTTACGTCAACCTCGAAGTGGACATCAACGGCGGCGCCGCGCGCCAGCGGCAGATGCTCGAAGCCGTCTACGACTTCGTCAAGGCCAGACAGTAAGAGGCCGGTTCCCTGCGACCGGGTCAGAACCGCCCGCGGTCGCGGGTGGGCCTCGGACTTAAGGCTTGTCGATTGTTGAGAGTCGCCCTCTCTTCAGTCGGCAAGCCTTTGTCGTCAGGCCCGCCCGCGACCGCGTGCGGTTCTGGCCTTTCTACCGGGCCGGCGTGTGATCCGTTTGCCGCGCGCCGCACGCGTTACGTGTGAGGCGCCGAGGAATCGCTCCCGGCGGCGAAGGTTGAAAGGCCATGAGAGCAGCGTTCGGCACAAGGGCCACGGCGCCCGCCCTGTTCAAGCTCGCGGCGGCGACCCTTCTGGTCGTCGCCGCGTGCGCGCGCGCACTCGCGGCCGACGGCGGCAACGACGGCAAGGCTACTAATCCCGCTCCCTCGCGGGGGATTACGACGAACATGAAGGTTGCAAACTTCGACGAGGCGCTCTCGACGGCGCTCGCGCGGCGCGGCGCGGCGTCGCGCGTCGCCTGTGACGGGCGCGACCCCGTCGCGCGCCGCATCCTGAACGAGTACGGCGCGGTCTTCTTCGCCTCCGGCGGGGCGACGCCGCCGCCCGTCTGCATCTTCGCGGGGGCGGAGGAGGTCGAGTCGTTCCAGCGCGCGGCGTCGGTCTCAGCGCAGGAGATGGGCGGGGTCTTGATAGAGCTACAGCCGGCCGCCATGCGCGCCCTGCTCGCCGCGCGCGAGGAGGCAATAGCCTCCGGGCTCGACATCACGCCGCGCGACGGGTCGGAGTCCGCGCGCCGCGGCTACGCCGACACGGTCAGGCTCTGGAACTCGCGCCTGCTGCCCGCGCTCGAATACTGGCGCGCGCAGGGGCGTTTGACGGATGAGGAGGCCGAGCGCGTGCGCCGGCTCCCGGTGCGCGAGCAGGTCGGCGCGGTGCTCGAACTCGAACGCGGCGGAGTCTACTTCAGCAAGGATTTTTCGAAGTCGATACTTTATTCGGTGGCCGCGCCCGGCGCTTCGCAGCACCTCTCGCTGCTCGCCTTCGACGCGGCCGAGTACGGCGACGGGCGCGTGCGGCGCGTGCTCGCGCGCCACGGCTGGTTCCGCACAGTGAGGAGCGATTGCCCTCACTTCACCTACCTCGGGTTGCCTGAGAGCCGGCTGGCCGCGCACGGGCTGAAGAGGGTCGAGACGCGCGACGGCGAGTTCTGGGTGCCGAACAGCGGCGACGCTGGCGGCGAGTTGCCGTCGGGTTTAGCGCAGAAGCGTTAGGGATAGCCTGTTGTTATCGCGGCTCGCGCTTGGAGTGGGGGGCGGTTCACCACAGAGGCACAGAGGGCACGGAGGGGCACAGAGGGTTGAACTCTGTGCTTCCTCTGAGTCCTCCGTGCCTCTGTGGTGAACCGCCCCTTCCTTTACATCCAAGCGGGAGGTAATAAAGCAGCGACGGCTCTAATGAATCTTATCCGCGGTGCGTCCGGTGTCGGCGAGCGCGCCGACGTGCCACTGCGTGATGCCGCCGTGGTAGACGAGGCGGCCGCCGGGCGTGACCCTGTAGTCGAGCGGCCCGCGCGCCCGCCAGTGCTCCGGCGTGAAGAGGCAGAACTGCCCGTCGCGCCCCTTCGACGCGACCACCTCCTGCCAGTCGGCCAGCCTGTAGATGCCCCTCTCCCTCAGCTCCAACCTTCAGACACCTCCTCGAAAATAGTCCGGCGGAAGGGAGAGTAGACGAACCCTCCGACTGCTACTGCCGTGCCATTCGTCGGAGCCCGCAAAGGAGTGCGAACTCTGACGCGCGACCGTCAGGAATCGGTGCGGAATGTTTAACCCCTGTTCAGTTATCGTCCGGCAGCGAACAGAGGGGGCGGGCCGCTGCGGCCGACCGCGCATCCGTTATACACTCGGGTCGTGCGCGAGGAACGTCGAACGGCGGAGGCCGAAGCTGCGACGGAGAACGAATCCGTGACGGCGGAGCCTCGGCTCATCCGCGGCGTGGGGCTGACGGGGGCGACGACGCTGAACATGATCGACATGATCGGCGTCGGGCCTTTCATCACCATCCCGCTCATCGTGGCGGCGATGGGCGGGCCGCAGGCGATGGTCGGGTGGGTCGTGGGCGCCGTGCTCGTCGTCTGCGACGGGCTGGTGTGGGCGGAGCTGGGCGCGGCCATGCCCGGGACGGGCGGGACGTACCGCTACCTCGGGGAGATTTACGGGCGCGGGCGGCTGGGGCGCCTGATGTCTTTCCTCTTCATCTGGCAACTGACCTTCAGCGCGCCGCTCTCCATCGCCTCGGGCTGCATCGGGTTCGCGATGTACGCGGCCTACGCCTTCCCGTCGCTCGACGCGACGTGGGCCGCGCGCACGCTCCACGTCCCGCTGCCGGTGCTCGGCGACATCAACCTGAGCATGACGCTCACGCCCGGCACGCTCGTCGCCGTGGCGACCTGCGCGGTCGCGGTCGCCCTGCTCTACCGCAAGATCACGATTATCGAGCGACTGTCGAACCTGCTCTGGCTCGGCGTGATGCTGACGATTGTGTGGATCGTCGCGTCGGGGCTCTGGCACTTCGACCCGAAGCTCGCGTTCGACTTCCCGCCCGGCGCGTTCACGCCCCGCCCCGAGTTCTTTTACGGGTTGGGCTCGGCGCTGCTCATCGCGGTCTACGACTACTGGGGCTACTACAACGTCTGCTTCCTCGGCGGCGAGGTGCGCGAGCCCGGCCGCACCATCCCGCGCGCCGTGCTGCTGTCCATCGCGCTGGTCGCCTTGATCTACATCGTGATGAACGTCTCCATCCTGGGCGTCATCCCGTGGCGCGAGTTCGAGGCGACGGCCACGTCGGACGCGCGGCGCTACGTCATCTCTTCCTTCATGGAGCGGCTCTACGGGCGCGGGGCGGGGCTCGTGGCGACGGGGCTCATCATGTGGACGGCGTTCGCGTCGGTCTTCTCGCTGCTCCTGGGCTACTCGCGCGTGCCGTACGCGGCGGCCGAGGACGGGAACTACTTCCGCGCCTTCGCGCGCGTCCACCCGCGCCACCGCTTCCCGTACGTCTCTTTGCTCGTGCTCGGGGGGCTGGCCGCGGCGTTCTGCTTCTTCAGGCTGGCGGACGTGATCGCCGCGCTCGTCGTCATCCGCATCATCGTGCAGTTCCTCGCGCAGATCGCGGGGGTGATCGTGCTGCGCGTGCGCCGGCCCGACTTGCCGCGGCCGTTCCGCATGTGGCTCTACCCCCTGCCGGCGCTGCTGGCGTTCGTGGGGTTCGTCTACGTCCTGCTGATGCGCCCGCACTTTCAGAAGGAGGTGCGGCTCGCCTTCGTGCTCATCGCCGCGGGGCTCGCCGTCTACCTTCTGAGGGCGCGCGCGCGCGGCGAGTGGCCGTTCGGGGATAAGTCAATTGACCACGGAGGCGCGGCTGTTTAATTTCAAATCTCAAATTTGAAATTTCAAATTCTTAAGCCGCGCCCCCGTGGTTAACTTCACTGCCGTAGTTGTTCTTCCGGCCGAGGAGGGGGTTTGTGTTGAAGAGGAGTCTGTTGAGGGCGACGAATCTTTTGCTGGCGGCCGCGCTGCTGGCCGTCTCGCCCGCGCCGCGCGCGCGGGCGGACGAGGGCATGTGGACTTTCGACAACCCGCCGCTCAAGCTCTGGAAGGAGCGTTACGGGTTCGAGCCCTCGCCGGCGTGGCTCGAACGCCTGCGGCTCGCGTCCGTCAGGCTGGCGGAGGTGGGGACGACGACGGGCGGCGGCACCGGCTCGTTCGTCTCGCCCGAAGGGCTCATCGCGACGAACCAGCACGTCGGCGCCGGTCAGATAGCGAAGCTCTCGACGCGCGAGCGCGACATCGTCCGTGAAGGTTTCTACGCGCGCACGCGGGCCGAAGAGTTGAAGTGTCCCGACTACGAGGTGAGCGTGCTCGTCTCTTACGAAGACGTGACGGCGCGCGTGCAGGGCGCGGTCAGGCGCGGCGCGACGCCCGCGGAGGCGAACGCGCAGCGGCAGGCGGAGATCGCGGCCGTCGAGAAGGAGTCGGCGCAGAAGACGGGCCTGGGCGCGAACGTCGTCAAGCTCTACAGCGGCGGCGAATACTGGCTCTACCGCTACAAGCGCTACACCGACGTGCGCCTCGTCTTCGCGCCCGAGGAGCAGGCGGCCTTCTTCGGCGGCGACTACGACAACTTCACCTACCCGCGCTACGCGCTCGACGTGAGCTTCTTCCGCGTCTACGAGAACGGCCGGCCCGCGCGCACGGAGAACTTTTTGAAGTGGTCGAAGGCCGGGCCGAAGGAGGGCGAGTTCGTCGTCGCGTCGGGCTACCCCGGCTCGACCGACCGCCTGATGACGGTCGCGCAGCTCAGGTATCAGCGCGACGCCGGCAACCCTTTGCAGATGCGCGTGTGGCGCTCCCGCCGCGAGGCGCTCGGACGCTTCGCCGCGCGCGGCCCCGAGCAGGCGCGGCGCGCGCAGTCCGCGAAGCGCTCTCTGGAGAACTCCATCAAGCGGCTCGTGGGGCAGCAGGAGGGCTTGAGCAACCCGCGCTCCTTCGCGCGCAAGGAGGCGGAGGAGAAGGCCCTGCGCGAAGCGGTCGCCGGACGCCCGGAGCTACAGCGCGAGTACGCGGGCGCGTGGGACGAGATCGAGGCCGCCTACCGGGACTATCCCTCGAAGGCGAAGCGCGTCGCCTTCACGACGCTCACGCCTTCGCGCCTCGGCACCATCGCCTCGAACCTCGTCCGCCGCGCGGAGGAGGCGCGCAAGCCCGACGCGCAGCGCTACGCGGAGTTCCGCGAGGGGAGGCTCGCGTCGCTGGCCGCGAGCATCCTCTCGCCCGCGCCCGTCTACGCGGACATGGAGGAGGCGGTGCTCGCCGCGTGGTTCGCGGAGGCGCGCGACGCGCTCGGCGCCGACGACCCGTTCGTGCGCGCCGCGCTCGGCGACTCGACGCCCGAAGAGGCGGCCAGGAAGTTAATCGGCGGGACGAAGCTCGCCGACGTGTCCTTCCGCCGCGCGCTGCTCGAAGGCGGCGCCGAGGCCATCGCGAAGTCCGACGACCCGCTGGTCGTCCTGGCCCGGAGGGTCGAGCCCGTCTACCGCGAGCTGCGCGCGTGGGAGGAGGAGCACGTCAAGGGCGTCGAGGCGTCGGCCGGGCAGAGGATCGCGCTCGCGCGCTTCGGCGTCTACGGCAAATCCATCTCCCCGGACGCGACCTCGACGCTGCGCGTGACCTACGGGACGGTGAAGGGCTACGAGGAGGACACGACGCTCGTCCCCTTCAAGACGACCTTCTACGGCCTCTACGACCGCGCCGAGGGGTTCGGGGGTAAGGCGCCCTACGAGCTGCCGGCGCGCTTCCGCGAGGGCCGGTCTAAGCTCGACCTCTCCACCCCGCTCGACTTCGTCTACACGGCCGACACCATCGGCGGCATGTCCGGCAGCCCCGTCGTCAACCGCGACGCGGAGGTCGTCGGCCTCAACTTCGACAGCAACATCCAGAAGCTCCCCAACCGCTACTGGTACGTGGACGAGGCGGAAGGCGGCCGCGCCGTCGCCGTCCACTCGGCGGCCGTCCTCGAAGCCCTCCGCAAGCTCTACGACGCGAGCCCCCTCGCCGAAGAGCTGACGCGGCCGTGAACTAGGGAATTAACCACAGAGACACAGAGGCACAGCTTGACGAGATATGACTTCAAGCTGTGCCTCTGTGTCTCTGTGGTTAATTGTCTTCAGAACTTCTTCGTGGCGGCGTCGTTCCAGGCGGCGACGAAGGCGGTTGTGTCGAGCGTGCCGGTGTTTTCGAGGCGGAGCTTCCAGGCGCCCGCGGCGACGTTCTGGTCGACGAAGATGGTGCGGAAGAAGCCGCGCGCTTCGGGCGAGCCGGCGAGGCTCTGGCCGCGCGCCGCGCCCCTGTCGTCGGCGAGCGTGGCGGAGACGAGCGCGCCGGCCATGAAGGCGACGCCGAAGCTTGCGGCGCCGGCCGCGACGGGAATCTCTATCTCGACCGACTGCTTCGGCGCGAGCTTGACCTCCCTGGCGAACGACGGGCGGAAACCTTCGTCGGCCGCGGCGAACGCCGGGGCCGCGCCGTAGGAGGCGTTGACGAAGGCGGGCGCGAAGGCGTCGTTGCGGTTGACCTGACCCGGGTACTGCGGGAGTTGCGGCGCGTCGGGCCGCTCGGGGTTGTGGTCGCCGCGGGGGCCGACGGCGAGGCGCGGCTTGACGAAGCCGGAGAAGTCGGCCGCGCCCGTCAGCTCCGTGTGGACGTTCCCGGAGAGCGCGTGGTCGCGAATCTGCCAGACGGCGGACTCGACGGGGACGACGCCGTCGTTCGGCACCACGGTCTTGCACATCACGGGCAGAGGGTTCCCTGCGAGCACGGAGAACTTGACGCCCTTGCGGTTCGTCGTCGCGCGGTTGAACTCGGCGACGACCGAGGGCTTGAGCTGGCGGACGGCCTCGACGTTCTTGCCCAGCACCCCGAAGGTCGAGTCCATCACGTCGGCGCAGGGGCTCCCCATGTTCGGCGTGCCGAGCATGACGAGGTGCGCGATCTGCGGGCGGCCGTCCGCGACGGCCGGCATGAAGTTGTGTATGTAGTGGCGCGTAATCAACCCGCCCATCGAGTGCGCGACGACATCGACGTGCCACGCGTTGCGCTCCTCCTGCGCGTAGCGGATGTACTTGCCGACCTCCTGCGAGTTCTCGAAGATGCCGTTGGTCGGCCCCGCGGAGAGGAACTCGCCGCCCGTGTTCATCAGGCCCTTCTCCGGCCGCTCGCCGACGGGGAACGCCTTCCAGTCGTAGCTGTGCGAGGTCGTCAGGATGTTCTGCCAAGCCTCCCACGCGCGCCAGTTGCTCCAGAGGCCGTGGACTAAGACGACCGGCTTGGGCGCGACCTTCAGGTTCCGGGTCAGCTCGTCGGTCTTCCTGCCGTTCTCCTCCAGCTCGGCCCTGATGCGCTGCACGAGGCGCGGCCGGCCGTCGTCGTACCAGGCGTAGCCCGAAGAGTCCCAGGCCAGCTCGACCTCGCGCTCCTCGCCGGGTTCGAGCCGGACGGAGACGGCCGCGTCCTTGAGCGGGGCGTCGGGTCGCGCGCCGTCCCACCTGTCGCCCTTGTAGGTCTCCTTGAACTTCACGTCGGCGGACTTCGTCTCGCCGGACGCGTTGAGAACCCTGGCCTTAATCTTGACGACGTTGCCGTCAACCGTCCCCGTCTGCTCCGCAATCTCCTGCCAGTCGTCGAGGTTGGGGAAGCGCGGGTGCTCGAACTTCAGGTCGATGAGGCGCAAAGGCGCGCCGCACTTTTGCAGGCTCCACGTGAGCGTCTCGGTCACGTTCTGCCAAGTCTTCGAGTAGCTGCCGCTGAGGCGGTTCGCGTCGTTCGGGTCTACGCGGTGCGTGCCGTCGGTCGTGAGCGAGTTGCCGTCGATGGTCGTCTCGGTCGGCGGCATCGACAGGTTCCGCCCCTCCTTCGGCGTGCACTGGCCGCCGTAGGTCGAGGTCTGCCGCCCCGTCGTCCGGCCCTTGATCTGCGGGACGCCGACGCTGACCGTGTACGTGCCGTCCGCGTTGACGCCGACGTTGACGTTCGCTTCGAGGCCGGAGGCGTTGCCGGAGGTTTCGGTTCTGGAAGTCGAGGTGCCGGTCATCACCTGCCACGTCTTGCCGCGGTCGCAGGAGTTGCGCTCGCGCCCCGTGACGGTCTCGTCCGAGGTGAAGGAGTGGTTGACGCTGGCGCGTCCGACGCTCGAACCGTTCCGCTCGGGGCTTTCGACGACGGCGACCGTGGCGCGGTAGTCGTAACGCATCTCCCATTGGGTCGTGTCCTCGCCGCGGCCCGAGACGCGCGGGACGGTCTTGTTGTTCGTCTGGCTCTGCGTCCGCGCGTAGGTGACGACGCCCGTCCACGCGCCCGTGCAGGCGGCGGCCCTCCTGGTCGGCGCGGCGGCGGCCTGCGCCGGCATTCCGGCCGGGGCGCGGCGCGTCTGCGCGGGCGCGTGGGCGGCCGTCAGGCACAGGAGAAGGGCGGCGGAAACGAGCTGTCTGAAACTGCGGGTCAACACGGGCGGGCCTCCTTGCTTGTTCGACGTTAAGTGCGAAAGGCCGGAGAGATTCCGGCCCCAATCCTTAACGCGCAAAAAGGGCGCGCCCGGTATCATGGATTAACCACAGAGACACGGAGGCACAGCTTGAAGCAATTCGGCCCCAAGCTGTGCCCCCGTGTCTCTGTGGTTAATCCGCCGTTCAGTTGACGGCCGTCAAGTCGGCGGGGTCGTCTTCGGCGGCCTCCTCCCGTTGCTGCACGAGGTGCTGGCGGCGGAGTTGTTCGACGAGGCGGGAGAGGTCTAGGAGTTGGTCTTCGGACAGCCCGTGGAAGACGACGCCGAAGCCGACGCGCTCCATGTGGTACTTGACGCGGCCCGAGAGGCGCAGCCAGCGGTTCTCGGGCGTCCAGACGCGGACGTGGAGGCTCTGGCCCTCGATGACGATGGCCTTCGTCTTCACGAAACACTCCTTGAGGCCGATGCTGGTGATGGTGCCGCTGCGCGGCGTGTCGGGCGTCGGCCCGAAGGCGCAGGAGAGTTCGGAGAGGAAGCGCGTCTTTTTTCTCGCGTCGTTCATGGCGGTGTGGCCCTTCGGGTCTGTTCAGTCGGCGGCGACCAGGCGGATGGACTTCACGCTCGTGTTGGGGACGGGCGCCGCGGGCGGCTCGTCCGGCATGTGCACCTTCCGCACCTTCTCGTTGGTCTCGACGATGATCTTCTCGGCGTCGGCCGGGCTCGACGGCCGCGAGAAGTAGTAGCCCTGCCCGTACTCGCACTTGAGGTCGCGCAGGATTTTCAACTGGTCCTTGGTCTCGACGCCCTCGGCCACCACGTCCATCCCGAGCACCTGCGCCAGCATGACGATGGTGCGGACGATCTCGACGTTCTCAAGGTTGTTCGCCATCCGCGTGACGAACGAGCGGTCGATCTTCAGCGTGTCGATGGGGAAGCGGTGGAGGTAACTTAAAGAGGAGTAGCCCGTCCCGAAGTCGTCGATGGCGAGCTGCACGCCGAGGTCGCGCAGGTGCCGGAGCATCTCGGTCGCCGTGTCGATGTTCTCCATGACGGCGCCCTCCGTGATTTCGAGCTTGAGCTGCCGCGGGTTGAGGCCCGTCTTGCGCAGCACGTTGTCCACCTGCGCCATCAGCAGCGTGTGGTTGAACTGCTTGGCCGAGAGGTTGACGCTCATGAAGAAGGGCGACGCCTGCGGGTACTTCTCCTGCCACTCGTGCATCTGGCGGCAGGCTTCTTCGAGCGCCCACTCGCCGAGCTGGATGATCTGACCCGTCTCCTCCGCGATGGGGATGAAGTCGAGCGGGGAGACGAGCCCGCGCTCCGGGTGGTGCCAGCGCACGAGCGCCTCGAAGCCGCAGAGCTTGAAGTTGTCGAGCGAGACGATGGGCTGGTAGAGCAGGTAGAACTGCTCCTTCTCCAGGGCCTTGCGCAGGTCGGTCTCGATCTGCAAGAGGTTGACGGCCGACGCGTGCATGCTGTGGTCGAAGACGACGTGCCGCGCCTTGCCCAGCGACTTCGCGCGGTACATGGCCGTGTCGGCGTCGCGCAGGATGTCTTCGGGGTCGGAGTAGGCGCCGGTGCCGATGGCCAGCCCGATGCTCATGGTCGTGAAGACCTCGCGCCCCGCGAGGACGATGGCGGAAGAGATTTCCTGCTGGATGCGCTCGGCCACCGTGACGGCCTCGTGGTCGCCGGCCAGGTCGTCGAGCAGGATGGTGAACTCGTCGCCGCCGACGCGCGCGACGGTGTCGCCCTGCCGCAGGCAGCTCTCCAGGCGCCGCGCGACTTCGGCGAGGAGCTGGTCGCCCGCGACGTGGCCCAGGCTGTCGTTGATGACCTTGAAGCGGTCGAGGTCGAGGAAGAGCGCGGCGAAGCGGTAGTCGGGGCGGCGCTTCGAGTGCTCGACGGCGAGCTTGAGGTGGTTCATCAAAAGCGCGCGGTTCGGCAGCCCCGTCAGGGCGTCGTGGAGCGCGGCGACGCGGAAGTGCTCGCGGCTCTCCTCCAGCTCGCGGCTGATGCGCTCCTGCTCGGCCAGGTAGCGGTTCAGCTCCTGCACGTGGCGCTCGGCCATCGCGGCCTGCGCGGCCGCCGTCTCGACGCTCTTCAGGTAGGTCTGGTAGGTCAGGTAGACGATGGCCGCGACGGGCGCGGCCGCGGCCACGGGGTAGAAGCCGAAGCCCGCGACGAGCCGCGCGAGCAGCCCGGCGGCCGCCGCGCCCGCGAAGTACGTGACCGAAGTCCAGAGGTAGTAGCGGCGCCACGTCTGCCAGAACCCTTCGCGCAGCTTGAGCGCCTTGTCGAAGCCGACCATGCCGGAGTTCGTCACGTACTGCACGAGCCCCAAAAGGCAGACGGCCGTGACCAGGGTCGCGGCGCCGCCGGAGCCGAGCGTCTCCTCGGGGCGCGCGAACGCGAGGCGCAGCGCCCACGCGGTCGCGTAGGTCGAGCAGCCCATCACCGCGCCGTTGAAGAGGACGGTGAGCGCCTTGCGGCTGATGCGCAGTGACGAGCAGAAGCCCTCCGCGACGGCGAGGAGCGCCGCCGCCTCGCCGCCGTAGAGCAGCAGCGCGAGCATGATGAAGGTGTCGGCGACGGTGATGCGCCCCGCCGTCTGCGGAATCCTGACGGCGACGCGCGAGCTGACGGCCACGGTGAGCAGCGCCAGCAGCAGGAAGCGCAGGTCGAGCCGCTCGGCCGGCAGCGTCCGGCACGCCGCGCCGACCGCGCACGCGCCGGCGAAGATGACGAGCACGCGGAACGCGCGGCTCGCGTCGGCGGCGACGACCGCTTCCGACAGACCCGCGCTTGTTTGTTCGGGGAGTGCCATCTGCCTGCTGCCTACTGTTCGTCGGCCGGCGCTTCCATGCAGGCCGTGTCGTCGCCGGCGATGACCCCGTCGCCCGCGATGACGCCGTCGCCGGTGATGACGCCGTCGCCGAAGACCTGGCCGGCGTTGACGCCCCCGCCGCCGTCGGCGAAGAGCACGCCCGCCGCGCAGAAGGCTTCGCCGTCGCCGGCGATGACGCCCGCGCTCGTCATGATCTGGTCGCCGAAGATGACGCCGTCGGAGAGCACCCGCGCGTCTCCGGTAATCACGCCGTCGCCCGTGATGACGCCGTCCCCGAAGAGGCGGCCGAGCCCGTAGACTTTCTGGTAGCGCGTGACGAGGGCGGCGCCGGCCGCGTAGGTGTAGTTGAAGAGCACGCCGCGCGACCAGTCGAACGTGTGGAAGGCGACGGTCGTGCGCGGCTCTGGCGGGGAAGAGACGAGGAGCGGCGCGCCGAGCGGCGTCGATGAAGAGAGGTCTGTGCGGACGAGCTTCGCCAGGCGGACGGCGCCCTCGACGTTCAGCTCGCCCATGCCCTGCTCGAAGAAGTTGAAGCCGGCGAGCGGCTGCGCCGTGTACATCAAAAGCGCCTTGACGAGGTTCGGCGTCAGGGTCGGGTTGGCCTGAAGCATTAAAGCCGCCGCGCCCGCCACCGCGGGCGTCGCCATCGACGTGCCGCTCAGACGCATCATGCGTTGCGCGTCGGCCTGGCTCACGCCCGCGTCGAGTTCCGGGTGCTGTGTGACGAGCAGGTTGCCGGGCGACTCGACCTCGACGAGCTTGTTGCCCGGCGCGACCAGCTCCGGCTTGACGAGGTTGTCGTAGTGCCTCGCGCCGAACAAGTCCGTCCAGAAGCCGCGCGTCGGCCCGCGCGAGCTGTAGGTGGTCACGGCGTCGTCCGAGCGCGCGTCCGTGCCGAAGCTGTTCGCCGCGCCGACCGTGATGACCGACGGCTCTATCCCCGGCGAGTGTACGCGTCCGTAGACCTTGTTGCCCGAAGCGTCCTTGCCCTCGTTGCCCGCGGCGGCGACGACCACGACTCCGGCGTCCACGAGCTTGCGCGCGGCCTTGCAGAGCGGGTCGTTGCGGTACGAGTCCACGGCCGAGGTGCCCAGCGAAAGGTTGACGACGCGGATGTTGTAGCCCGTCCGGTTCGACAGAACCCAGTCGAGCGCGGCGAGCAGCGCCGAAGCCGAGCCCGCGCCGCGCGAGTTCAGCACGCGCAGGTTGACGACGTTGGCGTTCGGCGCCACGCCCCTATACGCGCCGTTCGAGACGCGCCCGTTGCCCGCCGCCACGCCCGCCACGTGCGAGCCGTGCCCGAAGGGGTCGTCCGTCCGACCCTCGCCCGTGAAGTCCACGCCCCTGACGACGCGCACGCGGTTCGACCTGTCGAGGAAAGACCTGTGGCCGGCGTAGACGCCCGAGTCGACGACGGCGATGCCGACGCCCGTGCCGTCGAGCGTCGCGGAGGCGCCCGACACTTCGCGCGCCGCGTCGGCGCCGGTCGTGGCCGAGAGGTGGCCGAGCAGAAGCACGGGGCGGTCTGCGGAGACGAAGGAGACGAGCGAGCTGGCGGCGAGCAGCAGGACGTTGCCCGCCGGGATGTCCAGCGAGCGCGCGTTGAGGTTCTGGTAGGTGCGCGTGGTGCGCGCGCCGAGCGTCGCCAGTAAGAGGTCGAGCGTCAACCCCCAGAGGCCGCTCGACTGGACGACGACGGGGACGCGCTGCGTGGCGGGCGTGGTCGTTATGAGTTGGAGCAGGTCGGGCGAGACCTTGACGGCCTGCGTGAGGGTCTGCGTGGTCTGGGAGAGCGCCCGCGTCGTGGTCTGCGTGAGCCCGGAGAGGAGTTGTGCCCTCGCGCCGCCGGCCGTGCAGAGGCAGAGCGGGAGGAGAAGTACGAGGGAGGTGAGCCGCCTTGTCGCCGAGAAGCGATGAAAACCCATATGAAAACCCCCGACCCTTGGACGAAAGCTCGCGCCGCGGCGCGACCGGCATTTGTGAGAGGGGCGGCTTCGCTCTGGCAAAACGCGTGCCCGCCGGGGGACGGCCGGGGCTTCATCATTTTTAAGGGAAACTGAAGAGTGCGGCGCGGGAGTTCGCGCGGGTTCGGTCAGCCTTCAATCAGCTTGAGAGACCGGCCCGGTCAGGTTGAAAGAGTCCGTCGCGCGTGACAGGTCAGGACCACCCGCGGTAGCGGGTGGGCCGCTGCGACGCGGCAGTCCCGATTAGCACAGGACCACCCGCGGCAGCGGGTGGTCCTGACACGGTTGCCGTGGCGGGCGGCGGGTTGTAAAGTCTCGGGCCGTAAGCTTCGCCCATCTTCCGCCGAACGGAGTTCGATAACCCCATGCCTAAAACAAGACTCCTCTGCGTCATCCTTCTTGCGCTGCTGGCGGCCGGCGGCGCGGCCGGGCAGCGGCGCAAGGCCGCGCGCCCCGCGTCCGTCTGCGGAGACCCGACCGCGCGCTGCCCGACGAGCGTCGAGTTCCAGCCCCACCAGTTGCCTTTCCGCCTCGCGCCCAATGCGGTCATCTGGGAGACGGAGAAGTTCTACGCCGTCATCCTCAAGAGCGTGCGCGACGAGTCGGGGGGCGCCGACTGCAACGTCTTCGTCCCCGAAGCCGAGCGCGAGGCGGCGCAGGCGCTCTTCCCGCGCAACAAGGTCTTCGCCTCGCGCTGCACGGAGCCGGGCGACCTCTTCTACACGGACGTGGCCGAAGCCTCGCAGTTCATGGCCGTCTACGCGGGGCGCACGCGCGCCGAAGGGCTGGCGCTGCTTGAGAGGGTGAAGGCGACGGGCAAGTACCCGGGCGCCAACCTCCGCCGCATGAGCGCGGGCTTCAACGGCACGTGAAGAATAAAGAGTGAGGGCGCCGCGTCCGCCCTCCGCGTTTGCCAACTCGGGCGCCGCGGGTTAAAGTCTAAAGCTCAAAGCTAAAGGCTGACGGCCGACAGCTTCTTGACAACTTATCAGGCTTCGGGCTCCGCACAACGCTTGCCCCGCGAACCCCGCCAGGCCGGGAACGGAGCAACGGTAGTGGCGGCGGCGTGTGTTGCGGGTCGGTCCGGAGCCTGGCCACATCCCAGAGAGTTGCCGCGAGGCAGGCTTGCCGAACCGCGCCGCGTTGGAGCACAATCCGACGACGACGCGCCGTTCGAAAAGCCGCCCGCGGCAACTCTTTCTGTTTTGCCATGAAAAAGCTAACAGCTAACAGCCGGTAGCTAACAGCTCCCAATGTCCTACCAAGTCATCGCACGCAAGTGGCGCCCGCAGACCTTCGACGAGGTCACGGGGCAGGAGCACATCACGCGCACGCTCAGGAACGCCGTCGAGCACGAGCGCCTGCACCACGCCTACCTCTTCTCGGGCGCGCGCGGCGTGGGGAAGACGACGACGGCGAGGCTGCTGGCGAAGGCCGTCAACTGCCACAAGTCCGACCGCCCGACGCCCACGCCCTGCCGCACGACCGACGCGGACGCCTGCCCCTCCTGCCGCGAGATAGCCGAAGGCCGCTCGATTGACGTGCTTGAGATCGACGCCGCCTCTAACACGGGCGTCGATAACGTCCGCGAGGCCATCATCAACACCGTCGGCATCCGCCCCGCGCGCGACCGCTACAAGGTCTTCATCATCGACGAAGTCCACATGCTCTCCACCCCGGCCTTCAACGCGCTGCTGAAGACCCTGGAGGAGCCGCCCCCCCGCGTCCTCTTCATCATGGCGACGACGCACGCGCACAAGGTGCCGGAGACGATCCTCTCGCGCAGCCAGCAGTTCGAGTTCCGCACCATCTCGGCCGCGAAGATCGCGGAGCGTCTGCGGCTCATCGCCGACGCCGAGAAGATAAAGGTGACGGACGACGCCCTGCGCGAGGTGGCGCGCGCGGGCGAGGGCTCGATGCGCGACGCGCAGTCGGCCTTCGACCAGGTCATCAGCTTCAGCGAGGGGAAGATCGAGGCGTCGGACGTGGAGGCCGCGCTCGGCATCGCGGGCTCCGAGATGCTCGCGCGCGTGATGCGCGCGGTGGCCGAGGAGAAGCCGGCGGACGCGCTGGCCGTCGTCGAGGAGCTTTCGGCGCGCGGCCACGAGCTGCGCAACTTCTGCCGCGACCTGCTCGCGCACCTGCGCGACCTGCTCGTCTTCAAGGTGGCCGGCGACTCGGCGCTCGCCGACGCGACCGAGGCCGGGCGGAAGGCGCTGCGCGAAGAGGTGCGCGACTTCTCCGAGTCAGACCTCGTGCGCTTCTTCCACAGCCTGACCGACACGGAGGCGCGGCTCAGTTCGGGCGCGCACCCGCGCTACCAGTTGGAGGTCGGGCTGGTGAAGCTCGTCGAGATGCGACGGCTCGCGCCGCTCGGCCGGATAGTCGAACGCCTCAACACGCTGGAGGAGGCGCTGCGCACGGGGCGCGCGCCCGCGGGCGGCACCACGCCGCCGCCGACGCCTTCGGCGCCCCCCACGTCTTCGGCGCCGCCGCGGCGCGGCGCGGCCGGGGGCGGCGGGGCCGCCTCCTTCTCCGCGCCCGAAGCGGCACCCGCTTCGGAGCCGGAAAGGCTGGCGGCGAAGAGTGTGGAAGCGGAGCCTCTCCCCATCCCCGCGCCCGCCGCGCCCGCCGCGCCGCAGTCGAACGGGCGTGCGCAGGTACAGTCGAGTCCGAACCTGAAGCTCGTGCCGCCGCCCGCGCAGACGGGCGGCGCGGCCTCCTTCGCGGAGGGCGCCGCGGCGCGCGCGGCCGAAGTCCCGTTCGCCCTTTCGGACGGCGCGCACGCCGACGGGCTCTTCGCGGCGCCGCGCCCGTTCGTCGAGGGCGCGCGCGCGGGCGAGGACGTGGTCGGCGCCCCCGTCTCGCTCGTAACGGCTCAGGCCCCCGCGCAGGACTCCGGCGCGGACGGCGTCGGCAAAGTGGAGACGGGCTCGGGGCCGGGCGACGACGCGTCGCGCTTCAAGCGCGGGCTCGAAGGGCGCGGCAAGCCTCTGCTCGCCGTCGCGCTCGACGGCGCGCGCCGCGTGTGGGTCGACGGCGAGGAGGTGCGCGTCGAGTTCGCGCCCGAGGGCAAGCACCTGCGCGACACGCTGATGAAGCCCGAGAACCAGAAGCTTCTGCGCGAGGTCTGCTGCGAAATCCTGAACCGCGCCGTCGGCATCAACATCAAGCTCAGGGCGCCGGGCGAGGCCGACGAAGACGAGCAGCCCACGGCCGTTGACGAGGCGCGGCGCGAGCAACTCGCCCTGCGCGAGCGCGCCGAAGGGAACCCCGTCGTCCAGCAGTTGCTCAAGACCTTCCGCGCCGAGATCGTCGAGGTGCGCCGCACGGACGGCGCCCCTCAGCCTCCCCCCCCGCAGTAAAGCCCGCGCCTCTTTGGGAGAACAAAGCCGGCGGCGCGCGCGTATAGGAGCGCGGAGGTAAACGTTACGATGCGCGACCCCGTCCTAGCAGGCTTTCTCAGCCTACTCATCCCCGGCCTCGGCCAGATTTACAACGGGCAGATTCTCTGGGGGCTCCTTTGGCTCGTCCTGACGGGCTTCTCCTGGATCGGGAGCGCCGGCCTGCTCGGCTGGGTGGCCCACCTGCTCGCCGCCTACTTCGCCTACACCTACGCGAAAGAGCACCCGGTGCGGTACTGACGGTTAGGCAAGAGCGTGAACGGTAAACCGTAAACCGTGACAAGAGGGGAGCAGTTCCTTCTTGTCACGGTTTACGGTTTACCGTTCACGGTTCACGCCTGACTTCAGGGCTTGAGCTTCGGCGGCGTGGCGCGCGGGATGTCGTCTTCGATGACGGGGGCGAGGGCGTCGGCCTCTTCGCCGGGCTTGAGCTTGGGCGGCGCGCCGCGCATGGACGGCGGGAGTTTGGGGCGCGGGATTTTGACCGTGGCGACCGAGTCGGTGCGCTTAAGTATCGTGCCGCCGCGCCCGGCCACCCAGGCCGCGTTGCCGCCGTGGTAGGCCGCGCCGAAGAGCGCCGCGCTCGTCACGGTCGGCAAGCCTTCCCACGTCTCGCCGCCGTCGCGCGTCTGGAGCACGCGCCCCTGGTCGCCCACCACCAGCACGTCCAGGCGCGACGCCGCCGCCACCGAATAAAGATTTATCTTCAGCCCCGTCTCCTGATCCTGCCAACTCTTCCCGCCGTCGTCCGTGCGCAGGATGAGGCCGCGCTCGCCGACGACGTAGCCGCGCGCGGCGTCCGCGAACGCCACGCCGTAGAGCCACTCCTTCGCGTTCAGACTGATCTGCGTCCAAGTCTCGCCGCCGTCCTCGCTCCGCACCAGAGTCCCCTGCGACCCGACCGCGACCGCCACCTTCTCGTCCGCGTACGCCACCGCCTCCAGCCACCCCTGCGTGAAAGACTTCTGCACGCCCCACGTCTCGCCGCCGTCCTCCGTGCGCAGAATCCTCCCGCGCGCGCCGACCGCCAGCCCCCGCTTCGCGCCGAAGAGGCTGACGCCGAAGAGGTCTTCCGTCACGTCGAGCGGCACCTTCTGCCAGGTGATGCCGGAGTCCGCCGTGCGCAGCAGCGTCGCCTTCTCGCCGACGACCACGCCGTTCGCCTCGTCGGCGAAGCAGACGCCGAAGAGGCGCGCCGAAGTCCCCGTCAGGCGCGGCGCCCAGCGCCTGCCGCCCGTCGAGGTGTAGAGCACGCGCCCGCGCGAGCCGACCGCCCACCCGCGCTCCTCGTCGAGGAAGTAGATGTCCGCGAGGTCTTCGCGCCCGCCCTCGGTCAGGCGGCGCCAGTCCACGCCGCCGTCGTCCGTGCGGATGATGAGCCCGTCGCGCCCCGCGGCCCAGCCCGTCGTCTCGTCGGCGAAGTGGACGGACGCGAGCCGCGGGCGCGTCTTGATGCTGACGGGGAACCACGTCTGGCCCCCGTCGCCCGTAGACAAGACCTGCCCCTCGTCGCCCGCCGCCCACCCGTGGCGCGCGTCCGTAAAGAAGACCGAGAGCATGTCCGTGCGCAGGAGGTTCTCGACCGCGGCCCAGGTGTCTCCGCCGTCGGCCGTGCGGTAGATGGTGCCGCCCAGCCCGACGGCGACGGCCACGTCTTTGCCGCCCGCGTAGGCGACCGACGTGAACGGCAGCCCCGTCTTCGACGTGCGGTCGAGCCACGTCTGCCCGCCGTCGTGCGTGACGACGAGCGCGCCGTCGGCGCCCGCCGCGACGCCGTTCGAAGCGTCCGCGGAGGCGACCGAGTAGAGGTGCGCGCGCACGCCCGACGCCTGCGCGGCCCAGGTGCGCCCGCCGTCGGCCGTCCTCAAAATCTCGCCGTAGCTCCCCACGGCCCAGCCGTGCAGGGCGTCCGGCGCGAAGGCCACGCCGAAGAGGTGGTTCGCGCCCTCGCGCACGGCGGGCGCGTTCTTCGCGGGCTTCGCGCCCACGGGCCGCAGAGTCCAGCGCCCGCCGCCGTCGTCGGTCGTCAGCACCACGCCGCGCGCGCCGACCGCCACCGCGCGCCGGGCGTCGCGCACGTAGAGCCCGTAGAGCGGCACCGCCGCGGGCGTGCGCTGCTCCTCCCAGCGGAAGCCGCCGTCCTCCGTGTGCAGGATGACGCCGTCGGCGCCGACGGCCCACCCCGTGCGCTTGTCGGCCGCGAACCGCACGGCGTGAATCGCGTTCCCCTGCGGCAGGGGGTTCTGCCAGGCCCAAGCGCGCTCGGCCTGCGCCGCCGCCGCCGCCGCCGCCGCGCACACGGCCGCGCACGCGAGGCACAGAAGCCACGCGCGCGCGCGCGCCGTCGTTGGAATTCTCACGCTCATCGGGAAAACAGTTCGTGCGGTCGGGGAGGGAAGATTTTAGCCTGTGCGCCCCTGCTTTGCTAACGGGCTATGCCGCCTCGACGTAATCCGCGAGGCTCGTCGGCTCCGGAATCGGCAACCCGTCTTCACGCATACCGCGCAGGTGAAGCCCGACCGCCTCGCTTATACGCCGCTTCACCTCTTCGAGGGTCTTTCCCGTAGCGACGCAACCCGGAAGGTCGGGCACGTAAGCCGAAAAGTTCCGCTCGCCCTTCTCGATGATCATCGCGTAACGCATACGGCACACCTCAATTTGTCAGTCCAGCTTGTGTCAGGATACTTTTCAACGTCTTGGGGTGAATGTCATCACGCTGATGACCGGAGACCGTGACTCGTCCCGACTTAATGGGATGCTTGAGTTGGCGGTGGCTCCCTTCTGTCGTAACCAGGAACCAGCCGTCGTCTTTCAGCAGCTTTAAAACGTCACGAACCTTCACGACGCCTCTCAGGGTAGACGGGTGTTCAGTCCTTCATCCCTTCGGCGACCGTGGCGGCGGCCTCGCTGAGGGCGCCTTCGTCGGCGTGGCCGGCGGCGGCGATGCGGCGGGCGGCCTTGTCCACCGCCTCCTGCGCGACGTGGCCGGCGTGGCCTTTGAGCCACTGCCATTTGATCTGGTGCCGCGCCGAAGCCTTGTCGAGCCGCGCCCACCAGTCGTGGTTCGACTTGCGGCGGAAGCGCCCCGACATCGTCTCGACGACGTAGCGCGAATCACTCAACACGGTCACGCGGCAGGGCTCGCGCAACTGCTCCAGCCCGAGCGCGGCCGCCGCGACCTCCGCCTGCTGGTTCGTCGCCTCGCCCAGGTACTCGCCGAAGGCACGCCACACGCCGCGGAACCCCAGCAGCGCCACGGCCGCCGCCCGCGGCTCGCCCCGCCCGTTGCCCAGGCTCGACCCGTCGCAGTAGATGCGAACCTCTTTTAAGGACTGAGGACTGAGGACTGAGGACTGAGTGGGCGCCTTTGCCCCGGCGTCGCCCTCCTCGCCCGCCGAGCTTTTCCTGCCTTTGACCATCAGCACTTTGCCCTTCTGACTCAGTCCTAAGTCCTCAGTCCTTCTCACGCCGGCTCGCCGACCGTCTCGCGCACGACGGGGACGACGTGGTCGACGGTCTGCTCGAAGGTGTCGTCGTGCGAGATGACGAAGAGCTGGTCGAAGTGCTGCACCTGTCCTATCTGCTGTGCGAGGCGCTCGCGCCGCTCTGCGTCCATGTTGGTCGTCGGCTCGTCGAAGAAAGCCAGGCGTATGTCCGAGAGCTGTGTCAGAAGCGCGAGCCGTATGGAGAGGGCCGCTGCCATCTGCTCGCCGCCTGAGAGGTTCTGGAAGGAGCGCTCGTGGCCCTCTTCTTCCAGCAGGATTTCGTAATCGCGCGACCAGCGCAGAGCGCGCCCGGCTTCGCCAGTGATTTCGCGG
>DASVQJ010000195.1:0-2104 GCA_036389235.1 Pyrinomonadaceae bacterium
TTTAAATCTCCAGGTCGAGAGAGAGCGCTGCACGGTGAAGCGTGCTTCAGCACGCTTCGGCGGGCAGGATGCCCGCGCTCCCGGGGCGCGGCCTGATGCTGATTGGCAAGCCGATATGACCGGGTCGTCACGGTCGCGCCCGAGCGCGCGCCGCCGTAACCACAAGCATTCACAGTAGATGTGCGCCCCCGCCGAGCTCCGGCGCGGCCCCGCAGCGGACTCCTGCGGCCCCGCAGGAGCGCGCTGCGGCCCCGCAACGGCCCGGCGCGCTAACGCGGCGGGGCGCTGCGAGGCCGCGACGGGTCGCTGCGGCTCCGCAAAACAGTTCTGCGGCCCCGCAGGACTGTGCTGCGGGGCCGTAGAATGATTCCGTGGGGCCGCAAAAGGGTTCTGCGGGCTTGCGGCGGGGTTCTGTGGGGGCGCGGCGGGAGTTCGGGCGGCTCAGGCGTGTGTCCGCGGCGGGCCGTCGCCGTTGGCGTCGGTGCGGGCCTCGCCGTCCGGCTCCGGGCCGGCGTCGCCGCCCGCGCGGGCGCCGCCCGCGTCGAGGCCGTGGCGCTTAATCATGCGCTGGAGGGTCGTGCGGTCGATGCCGAGGAGGCGCGCGGCGGCCTGCTTGTTGCCGCCCGTGTGGCCGAGCACGCGCGCGATGTGCTGCGCTTCAAGTTCGGAGAGCGAGACGAGCGGCTCCTCGGCTGCCGCGGGGTCGGGGTCGTGCGCGGGCTCTGCGCGCGCGCCCGCGCCGCCCGCGTGGAGGGCGGCGGCGTGCTCGTGCGCGTTGGCGGCCTCGCGCACGCGCTCGGGGAGGTCTTCGGGGCGCACGAGCCGCTCGCAGAGCGCGACGGCGCGGATGATGGCGTTCTCAAGCTCGCGGATGTTGCCCGGCCAGTCGTAGGAGACGAGCGCGCGCACGGCGTCGCGCGCGAAGCTGACGGGGTCGCCCTGCGGGCAGGCGCGCTCGGCGAAGTGGCGCGCCATCGGCATGATGTCCTCGCGCCGCTCGCGCAGGGGCGGCAGGTGGAGCGTCACCGCGTTGAGGCGGTAGAACAAATCCTGCCGGAACCGCCCGTCGCGCACCTCGCGCTCCACGTCGCGGTTCGTCGCGGCGATGACGCGCGCGTCCACGCGGATGGTCTGGTTCGCCCCCACGCGGCGTATCTCGCCCTCCTGCAAGGCGCGCAGGAGCTTCACCTGGAAGGCGGGCGTCGTCTCGGTAATCTCGTCGAGGAGGATGGTGCCGCCGTCCGCCTCCTGTAAGAGCCCGCGCCGGTCGCGCTCGGCGCCGGTGAAGGCGCCGCGGACGTGTCCGAACATCTCCGACTCGATCAGCTCCGACGGCACGGCGCCGCAGTTGACGGCGACGAACGGCCCTTCGGCGCGCGCGCTGCGGCAGTGGATGGCGCGCGCGACGACCTCCTTGCCCGTCCCCGACTCGCCCGTGATGAGCACGGGCAGGTTCGTCGCGGCGACCCGGCCCACCATCTTCATCACCTCGACGAAGCCGGAGCTGACGCCGACCAGGTCGATGTCCGAGGTGTAGACGGGCGCGGGCGGCAGCTCGCCCGTCGTGCCGGGGCGCTCGCGCTTCTCGTGCGCGCGCCGCACGTCCTGCGCGATGCGCAGCACGTCGGCCACCTCGAACGGCTTCATGAGGTAGTCGTAGGCGCCGGAGCTGACGGCGTCGAGCGCGCCCGCGGCCGACCCGTGGCCGGTCATCAGGACGATCTGCGCGTCGGGCTGCTCCTCGACGAAGCGGCGGAGCACGGCGTAGCCTTCGGCCTCGTCGGTGTCGCTGAGCTTGACGTCGCAGAAGACGAGCTGCCAGTCGCCGCCCGCGAGCAGCTCGAAGGCGCGGGCGGCCGAGTCGGCCTCGCACACCTCCCAGCCTTCGCCGCGCAGCACCTCGGCGACGTTGTCGCGCACCAGTTCGTTGTCGTCTATGACGAGGGCTTTCATCTTTATGTCGCGGGAAAGTTCACGCTCGCCCGGCGGGCGCCGCGCCGTCACACTGCCGCCGGGAGCGAGGTGAAGAAGCGGCTGCCGGAAATTTCAAGAGCGGCGCGGGCATTATAGGGCCGGGACGGGCACTTCTGGCAAGCGCGAAGCG
>DASVQJ010000196.1:0-7677 GCA_036389235.1 Pyrinomonadaceae bacterium
CGGCGCCGCGTCGCGCCAGCGACGCCTGAGCCGACCTGACACGTTCAGGCGTCGCTGACGCGACGCGGCACGTTTATAAACGTCGGCTTTCCCGGCCTTGCAAGGCCGGGCCAAATTCACGCGCCGCTGACGCGGCGGCCACCCGCCACTTACATTTTTATGAGCAATAATCTTAGAAGCAGGACCGTCACGCACGGGGTCGAACGCACCCCGAACCGGGCGATGCTGCGCGCGGTGGGGTTCGGTGACGACGACTTCGGGAAGCCGATCGTCGGCGTGGCGAACGGCTACAGCACCATCACGCCGTGCAACGCGGGGCTGAACGTGCTGGCGGGGCGCGCGGTGGAGGCTCTGCGCGCGGCCGGCACGATGCCGCAGACCTTCGGCACCATCACGGTGAGCGACGGCATCTCGATGGGGACGGAGGGGATGAAGTACTCGCTCGTCTCGCGCGAGGTCATCGCCGACTCCATCGAGACGGTCTGCCAGGGCCAGAGTCTCGACGGCGTCCTCGCCGTCGGCGGCTGCGACAAGAACATGCCGGGCGCGATGATCGCCATCGCGCGGATGAACATCCCTTCGGTCTTCGTCTACGGCGGCACGATCAAGGCCGGGCACTTCCGCGGCGAAGACCTGACGGTCGTCAGCGCGTTCGAGGCCGTGGGGAGTTTCTGCGCCGGGAAGATGAAGGAGTCAGACCTGCTCGAAGTCGAGCGGCGCGCGTGCCCCGGCGCGGGCTCGTGCGGCGGGATGTACACGGCCAACACGATGTCTTCGGCCATCGAGGCGATGGGGCTGAGCCTGCCCTACTCCTCGACGATGGCCGCGGAGGACGAGGAGAAGGCCGAGAGCGCCGCGCGCTCCGCGGAAGTTCTGGCCGCGGCCGTGCGCCGGCAAATCCTCCCGCGCGACATCCTGACGCGGAGGGCCTTCGAGAACGCCATCGCGGTCGTGATGGCCGTGGGCGGCTCGACCAACGCCGTACTCCACCTCCTGGCCATCGCGCACGCGGCCCGCGTGCCGCTCGCGCTCGAAGACTTCGAGGCGATACGCGCGCGCACGCCCGTCCTGTGTGACCTGAAGCCTTCGGGGCGCTACGTCGCCACCGACCTGCACGCGGCGGGCGGCGTGCCGCAGGTGATGAAGATGCTGCTGGCGGCCGGCCTCCTGCACGGCGACGCGCTGACGGTGACGGGGCAGACCGTCGCGGAAGTGCTCGCCGACGTGCCCGACGCTCCGCGCCGAGACCAGGACGTGATACGGCCCTTCGGGCGGCCCGTCTACACGGACGGGCACTTGGCCGTGCTCAAGGGGAACCTCGCGCCGGAGGGCTCGGTCGCGAAGATCAGCGGCGTGAAGACCCGGCAGTTGACCGGCCCGGCGCGCGTGTTCGATTCCGAGGAGACGTGCCTCGCCGCCATCCTGGACGGCTCGATAAAACCGGGCGACGTGCTCGTCATCCGCTACGAGGGGCCGCGCGGCGGGCCTGGGATGCGCGAGATGCTGGCGCCGACCTCGGCCATCATCGGCGCGGGGTTGGGGAACGCCGTCGCGCTCATCACCGACGGGCGCTTCTCGGGCGGCACCTACGGCATGGTCGTCGGCCACGTCGCGCCGGAGGCGGCCGTGGGCGGCCCGCTCGCGCTCGTCGAGGAGGGGGACTCGATTACCGTCGACGCGGAGGCGCGACTTCTGAGCCTCGACGTCCCGGAGGATGAGATTGCGCGAAGGCGCGCGGCGTGGAGCCCGCCCCCTGCGCGCTACACGCGCGGCGTGCTGGCGAAGTACGCGCGCCTCGTCTCTTCGAGCAGCCTGGGCGCGGTGACGGACGGCGTCGTTTGAGGGTCGGGTTGACTCAGGCTTGAGAATCGGCGTGGGGGCGGTTAACCACAGAGGCACAGAGAGCACAGAGATGGCACAGAGGGAGTCAACTCTCTGTGCCCCCTCTGAGTCCTCTGTGCCTCTGTGGTTCACGGCCCTTTCCTCCAAAGCCCAAGACCGAGACAACCCGAACGCGGGCTGCCTTGACTTGCCCGCGGCCCGCGTTTAAGGTTTTGGCATCACCCCGGCCGCTCGCAGAGCGGCCTTTTTATTTCCGGAGGGAGTCAGCATGGCAGAGCCCCTGCCGCCGATAGCCGTCTACTACGAACACCCCGACTGGTTCCGCCCGCTCTTCGCGGAGCTGGACGCGCGCGGCACGCCTTACGTCCGCCTGGACGCCGCGCGCCACCGCTTCGACCCGGGCGCGCGGGAGGTGCCTTTCGCGCTCCTCTTCAACCGCATGAGCGCGTCCGCGTACCTGCGCGGCCACGGCAACGCGGTCTTCTACACGCGCCACTACCTGCGCCACCTCGAACGTGCGGGCGTGCGCGTCGTCAACGGGAGCCGCGCGTTCGACTACGAGACCTCGAAGGCTTTGCAGCTCTCGCTCTTCGCCGCGCTCGGCCTTGAGTTCCCGCGCACGCGGGTCGTCAACAGTCTCGAAGAGGTGAGGGAGGCCGCGCGCGGGCTGACGTTCCCGCTCGTCGTCAAGCCGAACATCGGCGGGCGCGGCGCCGGCATCGTGCGCTTCGAGACCGCGGACGACCTTGGGTACGCGCTTCAGTCGGGGCTCGTCGAACTGGGGCTGGATTCGACGGCGCTCGTGCAGGAGTACATACAGGCGTCCGGCGGCCACATCGTCCGCGTCGAGACGCTGGCCGGCAAGTTCCTCTACGCGATGAAGGTCTACACGGAGGGCGAGAACTTCAACCTGTGCCCGGCGGAGATTTGCGACGTGGAGCGTGCGCAGGAGCGTGCGGGCGTGTCGGCCGTGGGCGAGGTGTGTCTGGCCGACGCGCCGAAGGCGGGGCTGAAGGTCGAGCGTTACGAGCCGCCGGCCGAGATCGTCGAAAAGGTCGAGCGCATCGCCGCGGGCGCGGGGCTGGACATCGGCGGCGTCGAGTACCTCATCGACGGGCGCGACGGCCGCCCGCGCTTCTACGACATCAACGCGCTCTCGAACTTCGTCGCGGACGCGGTGCGCGTGGTGGGCTTCGACCCGCACGCGCGGCTGGTCGATTACCTTGAGGGGGAGGTGCGCCGATGCGCTACGGCTACTGGCTTCCGGTCTTCGGCGGCTGGCTGAGGAACGTCCGGGAAGAGGGGATGGAGGCGAGCTGGGACTACGTCAGCCGCCTCGCACGGCGCAGCGAGCAGATAGGCTACGACCTGACGCTCGTCGCCGAGCTGAACCTGAACGACATCAAGGGCGTCGAGGCGCCCTCGCTCGACGCGTGGTCTACGGCCGCGGCGCTCGCGGCCGTGACCGAGCGTCTGGAGTTGATGGTGGCCGTCCGTCCGACCTTCCACAACCCCGCGCTCCTCGCCAAGCAGGCCGCGAACATCGACCACATCGGCGGCGGCGGCCGCCTGTCGCTCAACGTCGTCTCCTCGTGGTGGGCGTCGGAGGCGGCGATGTACGGCGTGCACTTCGAGCGGCACGACGACCGCTACGCGCGCACGGCCGAGTGGCTCGAAGTCTTAGACCGCGCGTGGAAGGAAGACCACTTCTCTTACGAGGGTAAGTTCTACAAGGTCTCCGACACCGTGCTTCAGCCGAAACCGTTGACGAAGCCGCGCCCGGTCATCTACGCGGGCGGCGAGTCGGAGGCGGCGAAGGAGCTGATCGCCTCGCGCTGCGACGCCTACGTGATGCACGGCGACCCGCCGGAGCGCGTGCGCGAGAAGGTGCGTGACATGTCCGCGCGGCGCGAGCGCCTGGGGCTCGGGCCGATGATCTACGGCGTCGCCGGGTACACGGTCGTGCGCGACTCGGAAGAGGAGGCGCGGAAGGAGTTGGCGCGCATCACGGACGTGCATCAGTCGGCCGCGGGCTACGACAACTACCAGCAGTGGCTCGCGGGCACGCAGTTGGAGCAGCGCGTGTCGCTCGAAGACTACTCGGTCTCGAACCGCGGGCTGCGGTCTGGCCTGGTGGGGACGCCCGAGAAGGTCGCCGCGCGGGTCGAAGAGTTCGAGGACGCGGGCGTTGACCTGCTCCTGCTCCAATGCAGCCCGCAGCTCGAAGAGATGGAGCGCTTCGCCGCGCAGGTCATACGGAAATTTGAAATTTGAAATTTGAAATCAAAAGGAGTTCTGCCAGTGGCAATCCGTAAGCTTATTATCCTCACCGCGGCGCTCGCGCTCTGCGCGGCGTGCGCGAAGGTGGGGGAGCCGGCAAAGCCTCAGCCGTCGCCGTCCCCGTCGCAGCAGGCCGCCGCGCCCGGGGCTTCGTACGAGCAGGAGTTGGAGCAGTGGAAGGCGAAGCGGCTGGCGAACCTGAAGAGCGAGGACGGCTGGCTTTCGCTCATCGGGCTCTTCTGGCTGAAGGAGGGCGAGAACCGTTTCGGGAGCGACCCGACGGGCGAGATCGTCCTGCCCGACGGCAAAGCGCCACGGCAGGCGGGGACGCTCCGGCTCGCCGCGGGCAGGGTGACGCTTGAGGCGAAGCCCGACGCGAAGATCACCTCGAAGGGTCAGCCCGTCGCGACGCTCGAACTACAGTCCGACGAGAACGGCGAGCCGACCATGCTCGAACTCGGGTCTTTGAGCTTCCACGTCGTCAAGCGCGGCGAGCGCCTGGGGCTGCGCGTCAAAGACCGCGAGAACCCCGCGCGCGCCGAGTTCAAGGGGACGGACTACTACCCCGCCGACCGCAAGTGGGTCGTCAACGCGCGCTTCGAGCCGTACGAGCCGCCGAAGAAGGTGCCGATCCTCAACGTGCTCGACATGACGACCGAGGAGATTTCGCCGGGCGCGCTCGCCTTCGAGGTGGACGGACGCCCCTACCGGCTCGAAGCGCTGAAGGAGCAGGGCGAGGAGCAGTTCTTCATCATCTTCGCCGACCAGACGAGCGGCAAGGAGACCTACGGCGCGGGGCGCTACCTCTACGCCGACCCGCCGGGCGCCGACGGCGTCGTCCGCCTCGACTTCAACCGCGCCTACAGCCCGCCCTGCGCCTTCACGAAGTACGCCACCTGCCCGCTCCCGCCGCCGCAGAACCGCCTGCCCCTGCGCGTCGAGGCCGGCGAGCGCTACCTCGGCCACTAAAGCGGTTCTCATCCGAGTGGGTATGAAGTGAGCTTTCGACACGGAGACACGGAGACACGGAGACACGGCTTGAAGAGATAACTCAACAAGCTGTGTCTCCGTGTCTCTGTGGTTAATTCTGTAAGCGCTGGACGGAGCTGTCGTTGATCTCGAACCGGTGGCCCTTCAACATGCGGATGACCTCGGCGCCCGCGAGCAGCACGGGGCCGTAGCCGTGCGCCGCGTAGGGGCTGGTAGGCCGGAAGTAGTAGAACGCAGGGTCGAAGGCCATCCCCGTCCCGACGCAGGTGCCCTCGACCTGCCCGCGGGCGTTGACCTTCGTCGAGACCGCGTTCCAGGCGAGCAGGGTCGCGGGCGCGTAGGCCGTCGCGTCGACCCAGCCGCGGTTGACGGCGCGCGCGAAGGCGTAGGCGTAGATGGCCGTGGCGGAGGTTTCGAGGTAGGAGTCCTCGCGGTCGAGGAGCTGGTGCCAGAAGCCGGAGCCGGACTGGTAGGAGGCGAGACCTCTGGCGTGCGCCCGCAACAGCTCAAGAATCTGCGGGCGCTGCGGGTGGTTCTCGGGGAGCACTTCGAGCAGCTCGACCTCCGTCATGAACGCCCAGCCGTTGGCGCGCGCCCAGCGGAACTCCGGGTGCTCGGTCATCGACTCGACCCACCCGTGCATGTAGACGCCGCGCTCGCGGTTGAACATGCGGCGCGCGAAGCCCAAGACCTGCCTGCACGCCTCGTCGTAGTACCTCCGCTCGCCCGTCAACTTCCCCATCTGCGCCAGCGCCGGCACGCTCATGAAGAGGTCGTCGAGCCAGATGGTGTCCGGCTGCGGCCGGTTGCGCGCGAGCGTCCCGTCGCGCAGGCGGTGCTCCTTCGTCATGATGTAATTGACGGCGGTGTCGATGAGCGGGCGGAGGTTCGCCCTGCTCCCGGCGCGCGTCGCCTTAATCATCGCCGCGCACATCGCGCCGCAGTCGTCGAGCGCGCGCGGCGCGACGAGGTTGCGCATGGGCAGGCCCCCGCCCCAGTCGGCGGCGTGCTCGGCCGCGGTTCGGCCGACGTAGGGCGCGGCCTCCGCGATGAACTGCAAACGGCGCTCGGCGTAGTCGCGGAAGCGCGGGTCGCCCGTCGCCTCGCTCGCCGAAAGCATCCCGGCGTAGGTCACGCCCCACTCGTAACTGACCAGGCGGAAGTCGCCGCGCCGCAGAATCGTGTCGCGGTCGATCAGGTTGAAGTCGTTCAGGGGGGCGTTCGTGCGCGCGTTGACGAAGCCGGTCGGGGTGGTCTCGTCGAGGTAGGCGTGAACCAGGTTGAGCAGCCTGGCGACCTCTTCCGGGCGCGGGACGCCGTAGGGGACGGGGTAGTCCGGGCGCAACTGGTGCAGCGGCGTGGTCGCGTCGGTCTGCGGCTGCTGCGCGCAGACGGGCTGTGCGGCGAGCAGCAGGGCGAGGCAGGCGGTTCTCATCCTCATGGTCTTCATGAAGCTCAACCTCAGCGGGCGTACATGTCGATGACGCGCTCGACGGCGCGGCGGCAGACGGCGCAGAAGCGGTTCGTGCGCGTGAACATGATGCAATCGACCTCGGGGCGGTAGAACCCTTTCGCCTCGTAGTTCGCGCCCTCGAAGGCGCCGACCCGGCCCGCGTACTTCTCCCGCGCGAACATGCCGTGCTCGTGTTCCAGCTCCTCGCGGAAGAGCGCCTCCATCACCTCCTCGGGCTTACGCTCGCGCCTAATCTGTCCCCTGCGCTCCTGAATCCCGCGCGAGTAGGTCTCGAAAGCCTCCTTGCCCCAGGGCGTCGGGACGGGCGTGTCCGCGGCGACAAGGTCCTTCCACTTCAAATTCGCGGGGTCGAGCAGCGCGGTCACGTTCGGCTCCCAGGGCTCGGCGCGCTCGGCGGCCGGGGCGTAGGCGACCGAGGAGGTGTAGTACTCGTCGGCGAGGCCGGCGAAGTGGTGGCCGAACTCGTGGACGAAGACGTAGTCGGCCCAGGCGTTATCGACGGCGACCGTGCTGTAAAGGTTGTGGATGCCGCCGCCGCCGTAGGTTCGGTTGTTGACGAGGATTTCGACGAACTCGTACGGGGCGAACGAGGCCGCGCGGCGCAGCGCGCGGTTGTCGAACGTGAGGACGTAGCGCTCCGAGCCGAAGGCGTCGTAGGTCGCGCCGAGCGGCGAGTCTCGGTAAACATTCGTCGAGGGGCGCGAGACGCCCGACTCCGCGGCGGGCGGGCAGAGCGCCCAGACGTTGAAGTCGCCCCGCCGCTCCTTGAAGGGCGAGGTCGCGAACAGAACCTCCGTCATGCGGCGCGCGTCGCGCTCGAACTTCGCGGCCTCGGCCGCGGTGTAGCCGTCGCCGATGATTAGGAAGTCAACCTTCTCGGTGGAGTCGCCGCTCCTTTGAATCTCGATGAGCGGCGCGGGCGCTTTCGGAGTCGAGCGGACGATGAAGATGTCCACGGGGTCTAACGTCGTCGTCCAGACCTCGCGGAACTGGTTCTGCGCGTCGCGCTTCTTCAGAACGATTTGAACGGGCGCGTCGGGCGCGGGGAAGCGGAGCGACTCCTGAAAGGTGCGGCGCAGCGTCTTGGCCTC
>DASVQJ010000197.1:0-62914 GCA_036389235.1 Pyrinomonadaceae bacterium
CGAGGTCGGAGCCGAGGTTGACGACGAGCAGGCGGTCGTCGCCCGCGTCGCCGAAGTAGCGGAGGACGAAAGCCTCGCCGCTCAGCACGGCGCCGTCGAGCGAGCGCGGCTCCTGCGCCGAGAAGACGGCGTCAGCGCGCCTGAGCGCCAGCAGGTCGCGGTGAAGCTCGTAGACCTCTCGGTGCGCCGCGCGCTCCGAGAGGTCGAGCTTGCAGCGCTCGAAGGTCGCGGGGTCGCCGGGGTCGGGCAGGCGCGTGCGCGTCTCGCGCGTGGCGATGCTGCGGAACTGAGCGAGGAACTCGACGCGACCGCGCCTGATCTTCTCGGCCAGCTCCGGCTCGTGGTCGGCGAAGTAGTGGAAGGGCGCCGAGGCCGCGAACTCCTGACCCATGAAGAGCATCGGCGTCGAGGGCAGGAGGAGCATGAGCGCCGTCATCGCGCGCAGGCGGCCCGGGCTCGTCAGCCGGTGCGCGCGCAGGCCGCGCGCGGAGTTGGCGACCTGGTCGTGGTTCTGTATGAAGCTGACGAAGGCGTGCGGCGCTATCCGGAAGGTCGGCGTGCCGCGCCGGTGGCGCTGCCACCTGTAGCGCTGCCCCTGATAGAGGAAGCCGTACTTGGCGGCGGAGACGAACTCCTGCGGCGTGCCCTTGTAGTCCGAGTAGTAAGCCTCGCTGCGGCCCGTGAGCGCGACCATCGCCGTGTGATGAAAGTCGTCGTTCCAGAGGCCGTCGAGCCCGAAGTCGAGAATCATCCGCGTCTCCTGCGGCTCGTTCTCGCCGACGATGATCGTCCGGCGGCCGCGGGCGGCGTCGCGCACCTCGCGCGTGAGCGCGGCGAGGAAGTGCTCGGGCGAGTCGTCCTTGATGCTCTGCGTGGCGTCTACGCGCAGGCCGTCGAAGTGGAACTCCTCGACCCAGTAGCGCGCGTTCGAGAGGAAGAACTCGCGGACGGGCGCGGAGTGCCGGCCGTCGTAGTTGAGCCCGTCGCCCCACTCGGTCTTGTGGCGTTCGGTGAAGTAGTGCTCCGAGAACTGGCCGAGGTAGTTGCCGTCCGGCCCGAGGTGGTTGTAGACCACGTCGAGGATGACGGCGACGTTGTTCCGGTGAGCCTCGTCGACGAAGCGGCGCAGGTCGTCCGGCTCGCCGTAGAGGCGCGTCGGCGCGAAGAGGCAGACGCCGTCGTAGCCCCAGCCGAAGCGGCCGGGGAACTCCGCCACCGGCATCAGCTCGACGCACGTCACGCCGAGGTCTGCGAGGTCTCGCAGTCGGGCCGTCGCGGCCGCGAGCGTGCCCTCGCGCGTGAACGCGCCGACGTGCATCTCGTAGACGACCTGCCCCTTGAGCGACGCGCCCCGCCAGCCGTCGTCCGTCCAGCGGAACCGCGCAGGGTCTACGACCTGCGAAGCCTCGTGCGGCCCCCCGGGCTGGAAGCGCGACGCGGGGTCGGGGTACAGATACCCTTCGCCGTCGAGACGGAAGCGGTAGAGCGCGCCCCCTTTCAGACCTTCGGCGAGGCCGGAGAAGTAGCCGCCCTCCTCCTCTTCGAGCCCGAGAGGAGCGGGCGCGCTCTCGCCTTCGAAAACGACCTCGACCCGCCGCCTGCGCGGCGCCCACACGCGGAAATGCACGCCGCCGCCCGGCAGCGCCTCGGCCCCGACGGGCAGCCTCCTCGCCAGCTTCGTCGCCTCCATCCGCTAAATAATTTCCGGCCGGTTGATCTCTTGACGCAATTCTAAACGCGCCCCGCGAAAAAAGGCGAATACTCGCGCGCCGGCCTCGCGTAAGTGTGGCGTTTGTCTGACAAAAGAGAGTAGGCAGCAGGCAGATAGCAGGCGGCAGCTAAGGCAGGAAGACGGCGATAATGGTTGAGCCCCGGGGGGGCGGCATGTTTATAGCTCAACGCTGATTATGAATTCCCCAAGCTCCGTAGGGGCGACATGTATATGTCGCCCCTAAAGGGGCTCGGGATTCAATTCAATCATAAGGCTATAAACATGCCGCCCCTCCGGGGCTCACTGCCTACTGCTGTTCGCTTGCCAAAGCGCGGCGGCTTCGGTTACGAACACTCTCATGCAGCCGCTCCCCGTTGACGAGATTCTGCCCGCGGCCGTCGAGACTCTGCGGCGCGGGCCGAGCCTCGTCGTGGAGGCCCCGCCGGGGGCGGGGAAGACGACGAGACTTCCGCCGGCGCTCTTAGACGCGGGCGCCGCGGGCGGCGACGTGCTGGTGCTTGAGCCGCGGCGGCTGGCCGCGCGCATGGCCGCGCGCCGCGTGGCCGAGGAGCGCGGCGAAAGGTTGGGCGAGACCGTCGGCTACCAGGTCAGGTTCGAGGAGGTCGCGGGCCGCGCCACGCGCCTGCGTTTTTTGACCGAGGGTGTGTTGACGAGAAGGCTGCTGTCCGACCCCCGGTTGAAGGGCGTCGGGTGCGTCGTCCTCGACGAGTTCCACGAGCGACACTTGCAGGCCGACCTCGCGCTCGCGCTGCTCAGGAGACTTCAGAAGAGTTCGAGGCCCGACCTCAAACTCGTCGCCATGTCCGCGACGCTCGACGCCGCGCCCGTGGCCCGTTACTTAGACGACTGCCCCGTGCTTCGTTCCGAGGGCCGGCGCTTCGACGTCTCGGTCGAACACCTCGCGCGGCACGACGAGCGGCCTTTGGAAGTACAGGTCGAGGCGGCCGTGCGGCGGCTCGTGTCAGAAGGGTTGGACGGGCACGTGCTCGTCTTCCTGCCGGGCGCGGCGTCGATACGGCGTGCGCAGGCCGAGTGCGGGCGCGTCGCCGCCGAGAACGACCTGCTCGTCCTGCCCCTGCACGGCGAGCTGCCCGCGGCCGAGCAGGACGCGGCCGTGCGGCCGACTGACCGGAGGAAGCTGATCCTCTCGACCAACGTCGCCGAGACTTCGGTGACGATTGAGGGCGTGGCGGCCGTCGTCGATTCGGGGCTCGCGCGCGTGGCGACGCACTCGCCGTGGTCGGGGCTGCCGCTGCTGAAGGTCTCGCGCGTGAGCCGCGCGAGCGCCGTGCAGCGCGCGGGCCGCGCCGGCCGCACGCGCGAGGGGCGGTGCCTGCGCCTCTACACGGCGCAGGACTTCGGCGCGAGGCCCGAGCACGAGACGCCGGAGGTGAGAAGGCTCGACCTCGCGGAGTCCGTGCTTGAGCTGCGTGCGGCGGGCGTCGGCGATTTGCGAGAGTTCGACTGGTTCGAGGCGCCGCAGCCCGAGGCGCTCGAAGCCGCCGAGACGTTGCTGCGCAGGCTCGGCGCGATTGACGCGGGGGGAGGCGTGACAGACCCGGGGCGCTCGATGCTGCGCCTGCCCTTGCACCCGCGGCTGGCGCGCATCGTCGTCGAGGCCGAGTCGCGCGGCGTCGCGCGCGAGGCGTGCGCCGTCGCCGCCCTCATCAGCGAGCGCGGCATACGCGCCGGCCGCCTCCGCCTGTCCGGCCGCGAGCAGGCGCGTGAGCGCGAACCCCCGCGCGCGCAGCGCGTCGCACGTACGCACGGCTCCTCAGACCTGCTCGAACTGCTCGAACTCTTCACGCGGGCGGAGGCGCGGGGCTTCAACGCGGAGCGCCTCCGCGCGCTCGACCTCGAACCGAACGCCGTCCGCGCGGTCGAGCGCGTGAGCGGGCAGTTGAGGCGAATGCTCCGCATCCCGAACGAGAAGGCGGAAAGCGGCGCCGGGCTGTCCGACGAAAAGGAGGCCGCGCTGCTGGTCTCCATCCTCGCGGGTTACCCCGACCGCGTCGCACGCCGCCGCGCCAGGACGGTTGAGCACGGCGAGTCGGTCGAGCTGCTCCTGTCGGGCGGGGGCACGGCCGAGCTTGCGCCGGAGAGCGTCGTGCGCGCGGCCGAGTTCCTCGTCGCCGTGGACGCCGAAGAGAGGGGCGACGCGGGGCGCACCGCGCGCGCCGCGAAGACGGCCGTGCGGCTCGCGAGCAAGGTCGAGCCCGACTGGCTGCTCGACCTCTTCCCCGACGCGCTCGCCGAGAAGACCGAGGCGCGCTGGAACGCGCAGGGGGAGCGCGTCGAGCTGATGCGCCGGTTGACTTATGACCAGCTCGTCGTCGAAGAGTGGCGCGCGCCGCGGGCCGAAGGCGAGGAGGTGACGCGGGCGCTCGCCGAGGCCGCGCTGGGCGCCGGGCCGCAAGCCTTCGCAGACCCCGAAGAGACCGAACGCTTCCTCGCGCGCGTCGAGTTCGTGGCGCGCACGTTCCCGGAGGCGGGGCTCCCCCCGCTGGGTGACGAAGACGTGCTCGCCGCGCTCGCGGAGTTGTGCGAGGGCCGCCGCAGCTTCGCGGAGTTGAGGGACGCGGCGCGCGGCGGCGGGCTCGTCGAGATACTGCGGCGCAGGCTCACGCCGGAGCAGTCGCGCCTGCTCGCGCGGATGGCGCCGGAGCGCGTCGCCCTCGCGCGCGGGCGGCAGGCGCGCGTGCGTTACGAGCGCGGCCGACAGCCTTCGGTCGCCTCGCGCCTGCAAGACTTCTTCGGCATGCGCGAGGGGCCGCGCGTCGCCGCCGGGCGCGTCGCGTTAGTCCTTCAACTGCTCGCGCCGAGCCAGCGCCCGGTGCAGGTGACGACGGACCTCGCGGGCTTCTGGTCGCGCCACTACCCTTCGGTGCGGCGCGAGCTGGGGCGCCGCTACCCGCGCCACGCGTGGCCCGAAGACCCCCTGCAAGGTTAGTGGCAACGCAAGTTAGGGGCGCTCGGGCAACTTTACAAAGCGAGTGTGGTAGATTAAACAGTGTGTGAAGTATAATCCGGGTACGGTTAAATTCCCCTTTGGAGAACGAAAGAGACAATGCCAGAGTTACGCGGTAAGCAGGCGACCGAGGATGTCAAGGAAGAGTGGAAGCGCGCTTACGAGATATACCTCGCCGCCCCCGGCGTCCCGCACAACAAGAAGCTCGACCGCACGGAGCGCATCAACTACGTGGCCGACAAGATGCGTCTGACCCGTAAGCAGGCCAAGCGGCGCGTTAAGAATTTCGAGGCGTGGCAGCGCAACATCAAGAAGGGACTTATCACGCCTTAGCGCCACCCGGGCCGCCCGGTTTGAAGGGAACCGGACGACCCCGACCCGCCTAAAGTCACGCACAAACGGAAACGTTGATCGCCACGAGACGGCCGCACTCTGCCCGCCCCGCGCGACGAGGGGCGTAGTGTGCTGATATAGTGATGAGTGATGAGTGATGAGAGAAGGCAAGCAGCTTTGCTTTTCTCTCATCACTCATCACTCACCACTCATCACTAACCCAGATGCATCTTCAAACGACTCCCGCGGGCGAGAAGGCGCCGGACGCGGCGGCCGAGGCCGAGCGTCTGGCGGCGCTGCTCGAAGAGCGGCGGGCGGAGCTGTCGGCTTTGCAGGAGGAGTTCCGCGAGTTCAAGGAGCGTTACGCGCGGACGGTCGGCGGGCGCCTGGCCGAGTTGGCCGAGGTCGAGGCCGAGATACGGCGCGCCGAGGCGCGGCTCGCGGGGCTCGAAGACGAAGAGGCGGAGGAGGAAGGCCGCCCCGACTTCGAGGGGACGGCGCCTTCGGCCCCGCCGGGCAAGGGCGGACTCCGCAAGCTCTTCTGGTCGGTCGCGCGCATGTTCCACCCCGACCACGCGTCGGACGAGGAGGAGGCGCGCCGCCGCCACCAGATCATGGCCGAGGCCAGCCGCGCCTACCGCGCGGGCGACGTGGAGAGTCTCTCGACGCTGCTCGACGACGAGCAGCTACAGTCCTACTGCGCGTCGGGCGCCCGCGACGAAGTGCCCGTGGACGCGGCCGCGCGGCTCGTCTATCTGAAGGAGGAGCTGATCACCATCGAGTTCGGCATCAAGCGGCTCAAGCAGGACAGGCTCTACCACCTCATGCTCTCGGCGGCCGAGGAGGCGCGCCAGGGGCGCGACGCGCTCGCGCAGCAGGCCGCCACCCTCACGCGCAAAATCGCCAAGGCGCGCAACCGCCTCGCGCACCTCTCTTAAAATAATGAAGGTCGTCATCACCGGCGCGGGCGGTCTGGTCGGCGGTCGCCTCGCGCGCCGCCTCAAGGCTGAGCACGAAGTGCTGGCGCCGCCCCGCGCCGAGCTGGACGTGACGGACGCGGGTGCCGTCAGACGCTTTATCAAAGAGGCGCGTCCGCGACTCGTCGTCAACTGCGCCGTGCTCGGCGTGGACGAGTGCGAGCGCGACCCGGAGCTGGCGCGCGCCGTCAACGCCGAGGCGGCGCGCTCGCTGGCCGCGGCCGCGTCGGACGCGGGCGCCGAGTTCCTACACTTCAGCACCAACTACGTCTTCGACGGCGAAGGCCGGGAGCCCTACTGCGAGCGCGACGAGCCGCGCCCCGTAAACGTCTACGGCCGGACGAAGGAGGAGGGCGAGCGCGCGACGTTCGAGGCGAACCCGCGCAGCTACGTCGTGCGCACCTCCTGGGTCTTCGGGGCGGGGAAGGAGAGCTTTCTTTCGACGGCGCACCGCGAGCTTGCGGCCGGCCGCAGAGTCCGCGCCATCGGCGACACGTGGGCGAGCGTGACCTACGTCGAAGACCTGGTTGTGAGAGTTGAAGAGGTTGTCCGGTCAAACCGGCACGGCCTCTACCACGTCGTCAACGAGGGCGTCTGCACCTACGAGGATTTCGCGCGCGAGGCGGCGCGCCTCGCCGGACTGAATGAAGAAGAGTCCGCGCGCCTCGTCGAGACCGTCACCGAATCCCAAGTCCAACGCCCCGCCCGGCGCCCGCGCTACACGCCGCTCCGCTGCCTCGCTTCCGCCGAACTCGGCCTCCCACCCCTGCGCCACTGGCGCGAGGCGCTGGCGGACTTTGTGGCAGGAGCCCGGCCGTGAGGGAGGGCGTACCGTCTGACAAATGAAAGAGGGTTGATGAAAGACGGCGTGTCCTTCATCAACCCTTCTTCCATGTGCGACCGACGCCCTCCCTCACGGCCGGGCTCCTGCCAACTCTTCTTCGGCCTTAACAATAAACCTGAGTGCGACGCGGAGGTTGGCCTGTGCGGTACGCGTGGCGTCGTCGGCGCGCAGGCCCACGCGCGGGAGTTCGCCGCGCGGGGTGAAGGAGCCGGCGTCGATGACGAGCGCGAGGGCGGGCGCGGCCTTGAGCTGCCAGTAGAGGCCGTCGCGGAAGGCGTCGCGCGCCTCGCACAGCAGTCGGTGCGCGCGGTCGCGCGGCAGGGAGGCGAGCACGCGTTCGACCGCGTCGAGCCTGCCGACGACATCGAACGCGGCCCGCGCGTCGTCGCCTGACGAAGAGGCGGCGACGAGGTCTTTAAGAGACTGGAGCGCGTCCGAAGCCAGCGCGCGGTCCGTGTCGCGCTCGGCGCGTATGTGCGAGACGGCGTCGAGCGTCGCGGCGCCGCTTTCGCCGCGGGCGTAGAGCAGCTCGGCCTCCGCACGCCGGGCGTGCAGCAGAGCCTTCGCGCGCAGGAAGGCCGCGCGGCCGCCGTCGCGCGTCTCGAAACAGAGGCGCGCGTACGACTCGCGCAGCTCGCGCGAGCAGTCGGGCGCGGCGCCGCCCTGTCGCGCCGCGCGCAGCGACGATTCGTAGAGGGCGACGGCCGTCGTCAGCTCCGTCTTCAAACCGCCTTCGCGCAGCGCCGAGACCTTCGGGAAGAGCCCCGGGTAGAGTTTGCGCGCGGCCTTGACGAAAGCGTCCCGGTCGGCCGTCGCGGAAGCCTCTTCGAGCCGCCGCAGCTTCGAGAGGACTGACTCCGCCCTCTTCAAATCCTTCTTCGAATCTTTTACCGCGGGCGCGGCGTGCGCCGCCCCTCCCCCCGCAAAGACGAGTAGGCTAAGGAGTGTGAGTGAGAAGGCTCTCCGGGGCATGCGCAGAGTAAAGGGTAAATAGGCCGCGACTTCCTCGAATCCGTGCCGGATTAACTGCCGCCCGGGTTTATAAATGTTGGCACGCGGGGGCCGAAGGCGGAGGTAGAAAGTAAGCGGGATAGACGCGAACGGCGCGGCGCCAGTGAAGGCTCAAGGTTAACTGAGCCGTCGTTGACGACGCGCCGCGAAAATTTTAAGGGGGTGTTTGTCGGGGCTAACGGATCACGGGGCGCGGGTAGCTGGCCGTGCGCCCTGTGTCTTTCAAGTCCTGCATCTGCCAGACGCTCGGCACGCCGCGGTGAAGCAAGCGACCTTCGCGGTCAACCCAGTACTCGGCGATGCCGAACGTCTCCCACGCGTGCGGCGTGTAGAGGCTGCAACCGTCGTGGTAGATCGTGCTGACGACGAACTCCCTGCCGTCGGGCAGTGCGTAGACGCCCAACTCCCTCAGTCTCGGCTTCGGTTTTGTGGCTACCCTCTGGGCCGCGATTGCCTGAACCATCACTACCTCCCTCGAAGAAAGAAAACGTACGTGGGCCTAAAGGGGGGACTCGGAGCGACCACGCAAATCAAATAAGTTTCGGGGTGAAAGTTGCCGAGATGATATCACAGAGTTTGTTGTTTGGGGGGAAAATTTCAGCCCACTTAGTTCACAACTCAAACAAGATCAGTACGTTAGCTGACAATGGCTCGGGTAATCGGTTCACCGTTTGAACATCTCGGCGTGAGCCCCGAACCCTCCCAACTAATCCCGACGGACACGCCATCTGGCACCTTGCTTGCACAACTCTGCGGCTGAAAAGCGGCGGCAATAAAATGTGCGGAAAAGGAGGGGGGCGTGCGCCCGGCGCGTACTGTTTAGGCCGTGCGCGCGTACACTAACTGAACATCCGCCAGGTCAGGAGGGCTTCTAACTTGCAGGTCGAAGGAGATGCGGGCGGCGCCGCCGCGGGCGCCGCGAACGAAACCGACTGGCGCGGGAATCTGGTCACGACCGACGCGGGTCTGAGGGAGTTGCTCGCCGAGACGCGGCGCGTCGCCGTGCTCGGCATCAAGACCGAGCGGCAGTCTTACCAGCCGGCCTTCTACGTCCCGCAGTACCTCGTTAACGCCGGGCTCGAAGTCGTCCCCGTCCCCGTCTACTACCCGGAGGTGACGGAGATCATGGGGCTGAAGGTCTACCGCAAGCTCGCGGACGTGCCCGGCCCCATCGACATGGTCAACGTCTTCCGCCGCTCCGAAGACATCCCGCCGCACGTCGAAGACATACTCGCCGCCAGGCCCAGGTCGGTCTGGTTCCAGTCCGGCATACGCCACGACGGCGCGGCCGAACGGCTCGCGCGCGCGGGCATCAAGGTCGTGCAAGACCTCTGCCTGATGGTCGAGCACCGCGCGCTCGGGCGCAGGCGCTGACGCGGGAAACGGTTTCAGGTTCAAGGCCAAGTCTTAAGGGGGGGCCGATGGGTGTGAAGTTGAAGAAGTTGAGCGAGCAGGTCATGGTCGTCACCGGCGCTTCATCCGGCATCGGGCTGGTGACGGCGCGCGAGGCCGCGCGGCGCGGCGCGAAGCTCGTGCTCGTGGCGCGCGCCGAGGACGCGCTGCGGCAACTCTCGGAAGAGATCAACGCGGCGGGCGGCGAGGCCGCTTACGTCGCGGCCGACGTGGGGCGTGAGGCGGACGTGCGGCGCGTGGCCGAGCAGGCGCTCGCGCGCTTCGGGCGCATCGACACCTGGGTCAACAACGCGGGCGTCTCGATCTACGGGCGGATTATGGACACGCCCTTCGAGGACATGCGCCGCCTCTACGAGACGAACCTCTGGGGCGTCGTCTACGGCTCGGTCGTCGCGGCCGAAATCCTGCGCCAGCGCGGCGGGGCGCTCATCAACGTCGGCAGCGTCCTCTCCGACCGCGCCATCCCCGTCCAAGGCGTCTACAGCTCCTCGAAGCACGCGGTCAAGGGGTTCACCGACGCGCTCCGGATGGAGCTTGAGGAGGAGGGCGCACCCGTCTCCGTCACGCTCATCAAGCCCTCGACCATCGACACGCCCTACACGAAGCACGCGAAGAACCTGATGGAGCGCGAGCCCGCGCTGCCGCCCCCGGTCTACGCGCCCGAGACCGTGGCCGAGGCCATCCTCCACTGCGCCGAGACGCCCGAGCGCGACGTGTACGTGGGCGGCGGCGGCAAGGCACTCTCGGTGATGGAGAAGTACGCGCCGCGGCTCTCGGACAAGCTGATGGAGGCCGTCGCCTTCGACATGCAGCAGCAGGACGGCCCGGGCGCGCGCGGCGACGCCGGCCTCTACGAAGCCTCCGGCGAGCTGAAGGAGCGCTCGGGCGACGACCGGGTGGTTTTAGAATCGAGTCTCTACACGAAGGCCTCGCTCCACCCGTACCTGACGGGCGCGCTCTTCGCCGGCGCCGGCCTCGCCGCCGTCGCGCTGCTCACGCGCCCCCGCCGCGCTAACAGTAACGGAGGCGGCAACGGCCGCGCGCGCCGCCGCCCGCATGAAGGCGCGTGGCCTTCCGCCGCGGGCCTCCCCGCCGAAGGGTGAAGACTGGTTAAGGGTCGATTCAGTGAAGAGGGCGCGCCGACGGACAAGGAACGTCGGCGCGCCTCTCTTTCTTCGCGTCACACAAAGAGAACCTCTTCGGCAGACCTTCCGCGCCCGCCCGGACGTATAATCTCCGTTCGAGTAAAGTCCCGGTTCACACGGAGGCTCGGGTCCTAAGGATGAGCGTGACTTTCGTTGACGTGCTGCTGGTGCTGGTCGTGCTGTTCGGGGTGTGGCAGGGCTGGCACCGCGGGCTTTTGCTGGGGCTGCTCGACCTCGTGCGTTGGGTCGGGGGCCTGCTGTTCGCGCTGCGTTTCTACCAGCCGGTGGCGCGTTGGATGGGGCCGCGCGTGAGTTGGGACGAGGCCTGGGACGAGCCGGCGGCGTTTCTGCTGACGGCGGTGGCGGCGGGGCTCGTCATACAACTCCTGGGGCAGTGGCTTCTGGGGCGCGTGTCGGAGGCGACGCACCGCGGGACCGTGAACCGGACGCTGGGGATGATACCGGGCCTGGCGGGCGGGCTCATCTCGGCGGCCATTCTCGCGTCGCTGCTGATGGCGGCGCCGCTGCCGGAGGCCGCGCGCGAGTCCGCGCGGCAGAGCGCCTTCGCCGACCGGCTCACCTCTTACACCGAGCGGGTCGAAGACCGGCTCGCGCCCGTCTTCAACGAGGCCATCCAGCAGACGCTCAACCGGCTGACCATCCGGCCGGAGTCGAACGAGCGCGTCGAGCTGGGCTTCAAGGTCGAGTCCGTCCGCGCCCGCCCCGACCTCGAAGCGCAGATGCTCGAACTCGTCAACGCCGAGCGCGTGTCCGCGGGCCTGAACCCGGTCGCGCCCGACCCGGAGCTGACCGAGGTGGCGCGCGCGCACTCGGCCGACATGTTCGCGCGCGGCTACTTCGCGCACGTCTCGCCGGACGGGCTCGACCCCTTCGACCGCATGAAGCGCTCGGGCGTCACCTTCCGCGCGGCGGGCGAGAACCTCGCGCTCGCGCCGACCGTGCGGGTCGCGCACACGGGCCTGATGAACTCGCCGGGCCACCGCGCCAACATCCTGCGCCCCGCCTTCGGCCGTCTCGGCATCGGCATCGTGGACGGCGGCTACCGCGGCATCATGGTCTCGCAGGAGTTCCGGAACTGAATGCGCGCCGACGGGACGCCGGTTGAGGCGACGCGGTACGGCGTCGAAGACGCGTGGGCGGGGCGCCGCCTCGACGAGTTTCTGGCCGGGCGGCTGACCGGCCTGAGCCGCATGCACATCGCGGGGCTGCTCGCGCGCGGCGCGTGCAGGGTGGGCGGCGAGGCGGCACACGCCGGCCGCCGACTGCGCGCGGGCGACGTGGTCGAGGTCGAGTCGGGAGGCCCCGTGCCGAACTCGATGACGCCGGAGCCGACCCCGCTCGAAGTCGTCCACGAGGACGAGCACCTCGTCGTCGTCGTCAAGCCGTCGGGCGTGCTCGTCCACCCGACGCTCGGCGTCAAGCGCGGCACGCTCGCCAACGCGCTCGCATACCACCTCAACCGTAAGTCGATTGACGAAAGTCGCGCCGTCGGCAATCCTTCCGAGCCGCAATCCGAAATCAGCATTCCGCAATTCATCCGTCCGGGCATCGTCCATAGGCTCGACCGCGACACGTCGGGGCTCATGGTCGTGGCGAAGACGCAGGGCGCGCTCAGCCGGCTCACGCAGCACTTCCAGCGGCGCCTCGTCGAGAAGCGTTACGTGGCGGTCGTCGGCGGGCTGCTGGAGGAGGACGAGTTGACCATCGACGCGCCGGTCGGGCGGCAGGAGGGCGCGCGGCCGCCGTGGGGCGTTCTGGAGTCGGGCAAGCCGGCCGAGACGCGCCTGCGCGTGGCCGCGCGGGGGTCGCGCCGCACGCTCGTCTGGCTGGAGCCTTTGACCGGGCGCACGAACCAGTTGCGCATACACTGCGCGCACGCGGGGCACGCAATCGTCGGCGACGTGCCGTACGCGGGCGAGCCTTACGCGCGGCTCTGCCTGCACGCGGCGCGGCTCGCGTTCCGGCACCCGGCGACCAACGAGTGGGTCGAATTCGCCTCTGCGGCGCCGCCCGAAGTCCTCTCGGCGCTCGTTTGAGGGGCCGAAAAGCGCGAATTTCTGCGGAAAAATCGTGCAAATCGTCTGACGCGAAATTTTTTTAAATAGGTGTTGCAATTCGGGCCGGGAAAGATTTATATTCTGCCCACTTCGGGCATGCGGTGAATCCAAATGCCTAGACGGTTGCTGGGGTGAGGACAGTGACCGTTGCCATGAGTGGGCGCGACGGACCCCAAGTTCGTTGCGCCCGCTTTATTTTTGCCCGCCGTAATTTGTTCCCCCGCCCGCCAAATCTGTACGTGAACGTACGGCGCCCGCACTGAACTCAACGTAGAATCCGCACGATTATTCAGACCCCCCTGTCCGAAGTAGCTTTTAACCCTGCCCGGTTCGAGGAAGTAGTGTGACCATGCGGACGCCGTGGAGTGTTCTCCTTTGCTTCTGCGTCATGCTCGCGCTCGCCGCGTGCTCGAACGCGAACCGCGACGGCGGGCCGGCCGCGGCCCCCCGGCCGAAGCCGCCGCAGGCGACACAGCTCCCCACGGGCGCTCTGTCGGCCGACGAGCCCGAGGACGGGCAGTGGCTCATGCCCGCGAAGAACTACGCGAGCACGCGCTTCAGCGGCCTCGACCAGATCGACGCGGAGAACGTGAAGGCGTTGCGGGTCGCGTGGACGTTCTCGACCGGCGTCAACCGCGGGCACGAGGCCGCGCCGCTCGTCGTCGGCGACACGATGTACGTCGTCACGCCCTACCCGAACATCCTCTACGCGCTCGACCTGAAGAACCCCGGCTCCGTGAAGTGGAAGTACGAGCCCGACCCGGCGGCGGCCGCGCAGGGCGTCGCCTGCTGCGACCTCGTCAACCGCGGCGCGGCCTTCTACGACGGGACGATCTTCTACAACACGCTCGACGCGCACACGGTCGCCGTCAACGCCGCGACCGGCAAGGAGGTCTGGAAGACGCAGGTCGGGGACATCAACAAGGGCGAGACCGTGACGATGGCGCCCGTCGTCGTCAAGGGGAAGGTGCTGGTCGGCAACTCCGGCGGCGAGTTCGGCGTGCGCGGCTGGATACAGGCGCTCAACGTCGGCGACGGCAAGGTGGCTTGGAAGGCTTACAGCACAGGCCCGGACGCGGACGTGCTCATCGGCGCGGACTTCAAGCCCTTCTACCCGAAGGATCAGGGCAAAGACCTCGGCGTGTCGAGCTGGCCGCCCGACGCCTGGAAGATCGGCGGCGGCACCGTGTGGGGCTGGATATCCTACGACCCCGAGCTGAACCTCATCTACCACGGCACGGCGAACCCCGGCCCCTGGAACCCGGACGCGCGGCCGGGCGACAACAAGTGGACGTGCGCCCTGTTCGCGCGCGACGCCGACACGGGCGCGGCGAAGTGGGCCTATCAGGTCGGCCCGCACGACCTCTACGACTGGGACGGCATCAACGAGAGCCTCCTCGTCGAGCTTCCTATCGACGGCCGGCAGCGCAAGGTGCTCGTGCGGCCGGAGCGCGACGGCTACGTCTACGTCATCGACCGCGCGACGGGCGAGGTGCTCTCGGCCGAGCCGTTCGCGCACCTGACGGCGACGAAGGGCGTGGACTTGAAGACGGGCGAGCTGGCGCACGTCGAGGAGAAGAAGACGGGGACGGGCAAGGTCGTGCGCGACATCTGCCCGGCCGCGCCGGGCGCGAAGGACTGGGAGCCTTCGGCCTTCTCGCCGCGGACGGGGCTCGTCTACATCCCGCACCAGAACCTCTGCATGGACTTCGAGGGCGTCGAGGCCAACTACATCGCCGGCACCCCTTACGTCGGCGCGAACGTGAAGATGTACGCGGGGCCGTCCGAAGACGGGCACCGCGGCGAGTTCACCGCCTGGGACCCCGTCGCGCGGCGCGCCGTGTGGAAGATCAACGAGCGCTTCCCCGTCTGGAGCGGCGCGGCCGTGACGGCGGGCGACGTGGTCTTCTACGGGACGATGGACGGCTACTTCAAGGCCGCCCACGCGCGCACGGGCGAGGTCTTGTGGCAGTTCAAGGTCGGGTCGGGGATCATCGGCCAGCCGGTCGTCTACAAGGGGCCGGACGGGAAGGAGTACGTGGCGATTCTGTCGGGCGTCGGCGGCTGGTCGGGGGCCATCGTCGCGGGCGGCCTAGACCCGCGCGACCCGACGGCCGCGCTCGGCTACGTCGGCGCGATGGGCGACCTGCCCGACTACACGACGAAGGGGGGCATGCTCTATGTCTTCTCGCTCCCCTAAGATTAATTTCAAATCTCAAATTTCAAATTTGAGATTGTTGTTGACGCTCGTCGCGCCCTTCGTCCTTAGCGCTTGCGTCGTCGAGCCTAAGACTCAAACTCAACAGGCGCAGGCGCAGCCGCAGTTCGAGCGCCCCGCGGGCGTGCTGCGCGTGTGCGCAGACCCGAACAACCTGCCCTTCTCGAACGAGCGGGGCGAGGGGTTCGAGAACAGGCTTGCCGAGCTGCTGGCCGCAGACCTGCACGAGAGACTCGAATACACCTGGTGGGCGCAGCGGCGCGGGTTCTTCCGCAACACCCTGAGGGCGGGCGCGTGCGACGTGGTGCTGGGCGTCCCTTCGAGCTTCGAGTTGGCGGCGACGACCGCGCCGTACTACCGCTCGACCTACGTCTTCGTCTACCGCAGGGGCGGGGGGATCAGCGTCCGCTCCTTCGACGACGCGGTGCTGCGCGACGTGAAGGTCGGCGTGCAGCTCGTCGGCGACGACGGGGCGAACACGCCGCCGGCGCACGCGCTCGCGGCGCGCGGCGTCGTCAACAACGTCCGCGGCTACACGCTCTACGGCGACTACCGCGAGCCGAACCCGCCGGCGCGCATCGTCGAGGCGGTGGCGAAAGGTGAGGTGGACGTGGCGGTCGCGTGGGGGCCGCTCGCGGGCTACTTCGCGCGGCGCCAGCGCGTGGCGCTCGAAGTCGTCCCCGTCTCGCCGCAGTTCGACCTGCCCTTCCTCCCCTTCGTCTACGACATCTCGATGGGCGTCCGCCGCGGCGACGAGGAGCTGCGCCTGAAGCTCGACGGCTTCATCGAAAGGCGTCGGCCCGAGATCGAGCGCATCCTCGACGACTACGGCGTGCCGCGCGCCGGGGCGGCGCAGGTCGTGAGCGCCTCTGCGGCGGGGAGGTGAGAAAAGGATGAGACTCGCGCGCGGGTTGGCAATCGGGTTGTGGGTCGCCGCGGCGCTGGCGGCGGCGTCGTGCAAGAGGGAGGAGCGGGGGTTCCGCGTCTCGCCGCCGTCCACGGGGCGCGTGCAGACGGTGCGGCTGACGGAGCTTCAGCCCGGCCCGGCGCAGCCGCCCGAGGTGACGAAGAACGAGTACGAGGAGAACGCCTACGCCGTCTCGGAGGGGAAGCGCCTCTACGAGCAGATGAACTGCGTCGGCTGCCACTTCCACGGCGGCGGCGGCATCGGGCCGCCGCTGATGGACGCGCGCTGGATTTACGGCTCCGACCCCTCGCAGGTCTTCTCGACCATCGTCCAGGGCCGCCCCAACGGCATGCCCGCGTTCCGCAACAAGCTCAACGACGACCAGGTCTGGAAGATCGCCGCCTACGTCAAGAGCCTGAGCGGCCAGGTGCAGAAAGATGTGGCGCCCTCGCGCAGCGACGACATGTCCGGCCCCCCGCCCGAGACCTCGACCGAGCGCAAGCCGCCGGTTCCCACGGGCGGCATCCCGAAGTCGGCGGAGATGCCGAAGTGAGAGTAGGCAGTAGACAGTAGTCGGCAGTCAGTAGGTAGGACAAAGCGGGTGAGGCGTTTGATTAAGAACAGCATCACTGTCGTCCGCGAGAAGATGCGCGGTGTCGGGCGTCGCCCTTCTTCTACCGTCTACTGCCTACTGTCTACCGTCTACTGCCTCATCCCTTCGCAGTCCGCCCTCCAACCGGCGGGGCCGCAGGCTGAGCGCATCATCGGCCTGTGGTGGATGATGTTGTACGTGACGGGGGCGGTCTTTCTCGTCGTGATGGGGTTCCTCGTCGCGGCGCTCGTGCGGAGGCGGAGGGCGTACGGGGGCGAGGCGGCGCCGGAGGTGCCGGACACACGGCCGGAGCCGGGCGTCGAGCGGCGGATGTCGCACGTGGTGCTGGCGGGCGTCGGGATGACGGTCGTCATCCTGTTCGTCTTCCTCGTGCGCAGCTACGTGACGGGGCGCGCGCTCGACTCGCTCCACGAGCAGGAGCACCTGACCGTGACGGTCGTCGGGCATCAGTGGTGGTGGGAGGTGCGTTACGACAACTCGACGGCCGCCTACGTCCTGACGACGGCCAACGAGATACACCTGCCGGTCGGCCGCCCCGTCCTCTTCAAGCTCACCTCGACGGACGTGATACACAGCTTCTGGGTGCCGAACCTGCACGGCAAGACCGACCTCGTGCCCGGCCACGAGAACGTGACGTGGCTGAAGGCCGACCGGGAGGGCACGTACCGCGGCCAGTGCGCGGAGTTCTGCGGACACCAGCACGCGCACATGGCCTTCACGGTCGTCGTCGAGCCGTACGAGAAGTTCAAAGCCTGGTACGACGCGCAGCTCGCGCCCGCGGCGGAGCCCTCGACACAGGCGCAGTCGCAGGGCCGCCACGTCTTCCTCTCCTCGCCGTGCGTGATGTGCCACACGGTGCGCGGCACGGACGCCGGCTCGCGCGTGGGGCCTGACCTGACGCACGTCGCCTCGCGCGGGACGATTGCCGCGGGGACTCTGGAGAACACGCGCGGGCACCTCGCGGGCTGGGTCGCGGACTCGCAGCAGTTCAAGCCCGGCAACCGCATGCCCCCGAACAACCTTGAGCCCGCCGACCTCCAGGCGCTGCTCGACTACTTGCAGAGTTTGAAGTGAAGAATCGGAAGGGCTGTTTAAAAAGTCACGCGAGTGGTTAGCTCCGGAGGGGCGACATGTTTATGGCTAAAGACGTCTATTAATTCTTCAGGCTCCGGAGGGGCGGCATGTCGCAGGTCGCCCCTGACGGGGCTTAGCAAAACAAAAAACCGGGGTAGCTATAAACATTCCGTCCCTACGGGACTCCTTGAATGGCTTCCGAGGTGGAGCGGAGGGTCGAGTGGCCGAAGAGCCGAGGCAGAGAGAGCCGATGGCGGACGGGGTGCCCGCCGAAGACGCCGCGGACGAGCGCGAGCACCGCGCGCTCGATAAGACGTGGGGCGACGGGCCGGGCTTCTGGGGCTGGCTCGCGTCCACGAACCACAAGACGACGGGGCGCCGCTTCGTCTACACCGCGTTCGGCTTCTTCGTCCTCGGCGGCATCCTCGCCGTGCTGATGCGCGTGCAGCTCGCGCGCCCCGAGAGCGGCTTCCTCGGCCCCGACCTCTACAACCAGATTTTCACGATGCACGGGACGACGATGATGTTCCTCTTCGCCGTCCCCGTGATGGAGGCCGTGGCGATCTACGTCCTGCCCCTGATGCTGGGGACGCGCAGCATCGCGTTCCCGCGCCTGAACGCCTTCAGCTACTGGGTCTACCTCTTCGGCGGCATCATGCTCTACGTCGCCTTCTTCCTGAACGTCGGGCCGGACGCGGGCTGGTTCGCATACGTCCCGCTCTCGGGGCCGGAGTACGGGACGGGCAAGCGCGTGGACTTCTGGGCGCAGATGATTACTTTCACCGAGGTCTCCGCGCTCGTCGCCGCCACCGAGATCATCACCACCTTCTTCAAGCTGCGCGCGCCGGGGATGAGTCTGAACCGGATTCCGGTCTACGCGTGGTCGGTGCTGGTGATGGCCTTCATGATCTTCTTCGCGATGCCGACGGTGGCGCTCGCCAGCTCGTGCCTCATCATGGACAGGCTCATCGGCACGCACTTCTTCAACCCGGCCGAGGGCGGCGACCCGATTCTGTGGCAGCACCTCTTCTGGTTCTTCGGCCACCCGGAGGTCTACATCATCTTCATCCCGGGCACAGGGTTCGTCTCGACCATCATCTCGACCTTCTCCCGTCGGCCCGTCTTCGGCTACACGGCGCTCGTGCTCTCGCTCGTCTCGACGGGCTTCATCGGCTTCGGCCTCTGGGTGCACCACATGTTCGCCGCGGGGCTGCCGCGCATGGGCGAGAGCTTCTTCACGGGCGCGACCATCATGATCGCCATCCCTTCGGGCGTGCAGATTTTCTGTTGGATAGCGACCCTGTGGGGGGGGCGGCCGCAGTTCAGGTCGCCGATGATGTTCGTGCTCGGCTTCTTCTTCATCTTCGTCATCGGCGGGATGACGGGCGTGATGCAGGGGAGCGTGCCCGTCGACTTGCAGGTGCACGACACCTACTTCGTCGTCGCGCACTTCCACTACGTGCTCATCGGCGGCGCGGTCTTCCCGCTCTTCGGCGCGTTCCACTACTGGTTCCCGAAGGTGACGGGCCGGCTCCTCTCGGAGGGGCTCGGGCACGCGACGTTCTGGCTGATGTTCGTCGGCTTCAACCTCACCTTCTTCCCGATGCACGTCCTCGGCCTGCGCGGGATGCCGCGGCGCGTCTACACGTACCAGCCGAACCTGGGCTGGGCGGACATGAACATGCTGGCGACGGCGGGCGGCGTGCTTCTGACGCTCGGCGTGCTGGCCTTCGTCGTGAACGCCCTGCGGAGCGTGCGCGCGGGCGAGTTGGCGGGCGCCAACCCGTGGGGCGCGGCGACGCTCGAATGGGCGACCTCCTCGCCGCCGCCCGAGTACAACTTCCTCCACCCGCCGACCGTCGACAGCCGCGACACGCTCTGGACGCAGCCCGCCGACCAGCCGGTCGTGGTGGGCTTGCGCGACGACATACGCGAGGTGCTCGTCACGCGGGCGCTCGACGCCGAGCCCGACCTGAGGACGGAGTTCCCCGAGGCGTCCATCTGGCCGCTGCTGGCGGCGCTGGCGATGACGGCGACGTTCGTCGGCAGCATCTTCACGCCGTGGGCGCTCCCCGTCGGGATGGTGCCCCTCTTCGTCACGCTGACGGGATGGTTCTGGCCCAAGCGGCGCGACAAGGAGGAGCGCCCGCCGGAAGAGGTCAGGGAGAAGCACGGCGAGCGTTGGCTGAAACTTCAGGAGCAGGAGCCTTGAGCGCGCGCCGCGAAATAGACGTGTCGGGCCTGCCGACCTTCGCCTTCGGCCACAGGCCGCTGACGTGGTGGTGCACCTGGAGCCTCATCCTCATGGAGGGCGGGATGTTCGTCGTCCTCTTCGCCACCTACTTCTTCCTGCGCACGCCCGTCCCCGACTGGCCGCCGGGCGTCGCCTACCCGCGGCCCTTCTGGGGCACGGTCAACCTCGTCATCATTCTGGCGAGCTGCGTCCCGAACTATTTTCAGAAGAAGGCGGCCGAGAGTCTCGACCTGCGCGGCGTGAGGCTGTGGCTCCTCGTCTTAATCGGGTTCGCGTCCGCGGCGACGGCCGTGCGCTTCGTCGAGTTCGGGTATCTGAACTGCCGCTGGGATCAGAACGCGTACGGCTCCGTCGTGTGGGTGAGCATGGGCGCGCACCTCCTGCACCTCGTCACGGACCTGCTCGACTCGATAGTGCTGCTGGCGCTGATGCTGGTCGGGCCGATTGAGGGCAAGCGGTTCGTGGACGTGAGCGAGAACGCGCTCTACTGGTACTTCGTCGTCGCCCTGTGGGTGCCGCTCTACGTCATCATCTACTGGGTGCCGCGGTGGATGTGAGGGGGAAGGAGGCGGTAGACAGTAGACAGTAGTCAGTAGTCAGTAGCGCTCCGCGTCGCGGTCGCCGACACTGACAGCCCGACGATTCGTCTAACGAAGGTTCTTCTACTGACTACTGACTACTGACTACTGTCTACTTGAGTCTTATGGATTCCGAGGCGGCGAGAGAGTTCAAGGAGGGCGCGGGGCCGGGCGTGCTCTGGGCGTGCGTGCTGGCGGGGCCGGTGGCGGCGCTCGCGCAGTTGCAGGCCAACTACGCGCTCGTGCTCTGGGTCTGCGGGACGGGGCGCGCGTGGTCGCTGCACGCGGTCTCGCTCGCGGCGCTCGCCGTCGCGGCGGGCGCGGGTCTCCTCGCGTGGCGCAACTGGCGGAGGGCCGGGGCCGTGTGGGAGGACGGGGGCGCGGGCGTGCTGCCGCGCAGCCGCTTCATGTCGGCCGTCGGCATGTTCGTCAGCGCCCACAGCGTGCTCGTCGTCGTCGCCCAGTGGCTCGCCGTCTTCTTCTACGGCGCGTGCCAGAGGGCTTAGTAGTCAGTAGTCAGTAGCCGGTAGGAAGAAGTTGAGGGTTAGAGGGCCGGGTGTGATGTAGATGACAGGCAGCGCTTCTCTCATCAGCAAGAAGTCGAGACGTACGCATCGACGCGTGTCTGCCTCTCTCATACTGCTAACGTCCTGCTTCCTACTGACTACTGACCACTGTCTACTGTCTACTGCTCTCGCCCACGGCGGCCAGCCGCATCAGTTCTCAGACCTGCCGTACACGTGGGGGCGCGACCCCGTCGTGTGGTTGTGCCTGTTGGCGTCGGGGTGGCTGTACCTGCGCGGGGTGCGGAGGCTCTGGCGCGAGTCGGGGGCGGGGCGCGGGGTTCGGCGTTGGGAGGCCGCGGCTTACGCGGGCGGGTGGGCGGCGCTGTGCGTGGCGCTGGTGAGCCCGCTGCACCCGTGGGGCGAGGTCTTGTTCTCGGCGCACATGACGCAGCACGAGGTGCTGATGGTGGCGGCCGCGCCGCTCCTGGTGCTGGGGCGGCCGCTGGTCGCGTTCCTGTGGGCGGTGCCCGTCGGCTGGGCGCGCGCGCTGGGCGAGGCGGCGAAGGCCGCGTGGTGGAGGCGCGCGTGGGGGACTTTGACCAACCCGCTGGCGGCGTGGGCGGCGCACGCGCTGGCGCTGTGGGTGTGGCACGTGCCGGCGCTGTTCGAGGCGACGCTGCGGAGCGACCTCGTGCACACGCTCCAGCACGTCTCCTTCCTCGGGTCGGCGCTGCTCTTCTGGTGGGCGCTGGTGCACGGGCCGCGGGGCCTGTCGGGTTACGGCGCGGCGGTGCTCTACCTGTTCACGACCTCCGTGCACAGCGGCGTGCTCGGCGCGTTCCTGGCGCTCACGGGGCGCGTGCTCTACCCGGCCTACTCGCGGACGGCGCGGACGTGGGGCCTGACGCCGCTCGAAGACCAGCAGTTGGGCGGGCTCATCATGTGGGTGCCGGCCGGGCTCGTCTACGTCGCCGCGGGGCTGGCGCTCCTCGCCGGCTGGATGCGCGAGTCGGAGCGCGCCGTCCGACGCCGCGAGCGTGCCGCGTTGCAGTCGGCCGGGCGCTGAATTCACACGCACGGACGGGGTTGACAGGATGAGCATTAAGGATTTGAGACTTAAGACTTCAAATTTGAAAGTTCAAATCCTGGACCCCTTACCCTGCCCGTCCTGCACGTCCCTGTTAATTGTTCTTCGCCTCGTGCTGTTGCTCGCCGCCTTCGTCTACGCGCTGGCGTGCGCCGCGAAGCCGCGCGGGCCTCTGGCGTACGTGACGAACGAGCGGGACGGGACGGTGACGGTGATCGACACGGCGGCCGACCGCGTCGTCGAGACGTGGAGGGTCGGCGGGCGCCTGCGCGGGGTGCGGTTGAGCGCGGACGGGCGCACGGTCTACGTCGCTTCGAGCACGCCGTCGGGGAAGGGTTACGACGCGCGGGAGAACCACGTCGCGGCGATAGACGCGGCGACCGGCGAGGTCTCGAAGACGTACGAGGTCGGCCCCGACCCGGAGCAGTTGGCGGTGCTGCCCGACGGGTCGCGCCTCTACGCTTCGAACGAGGACGCGGGCACGGCGTCGGCCGTGGACTTGAAGACGGGGCGGACGCTGGCGACGCTCGTCGTCGGCATCGAGCCCGAGGGCGTGCGCGCGAGCCCCGACGGCCGCTGGGTCTACGTCACCGCCGAGACGAGCAACACCGTCTCCGTCATCGACACGGACAGGGACGAGGTCGCCTCGACCTTCGTCGTGGACCCGCGCCCCAGGGACGCGGCCTTCTCGCCCGACGGCGCGCGCGCCTACGTGACGACGGAGATCGGCCGGACGCTGGTCGTCGTCGACACTTCGTCGCACAGGGTCTTGCGGAGCGTCGCCGTGCCGGACGGCGAGACGGGCGTCAAGCCGATGGGCGTCGTCGTCTCGCCGGACGGCGCGCGGGTCTACGTCGCGACGGGGCGCGGGAACACGGTGGACGTTTTCGACACGACGACTTTCAAACTCCTCGCGCGCGTCGCGGTGGGGCAGAGGCCGTGGGGCCTCGCCGTCACGCCCGACGGCCGCAAGGTCTACGCCGCGTGCGGCGGCTCCGACGCGCACGCCCCCGGCGCCAACGAGGTCACGGTCATCGACACGGCGACCAACACCGTCGCCGGTCACGTCAAGGCCGGCGACGGGCCGTGGGGCATCGCAATCGGTGAGCGGTGAGCCGTAAGCAGTAAGAGTTAACACAGAGACACAGAGACACAGCTTGTTGAGTTATTGCATCAAGCTGTGTCTCTGTGTCTCTGTGTTGAAAGCCATTTGGCTCCCGGCCTGTGCGTGTCTGTACCTGCAAGGACTTACTTCTCGTGCGTGTCTGCGGTATATTCAAGACATCCCCTGAACAACTTTCCCCGAAGAACAGAGGCGGCGGCCGGCGTGTGTCGTCGTGTGGGCTTTTTCTTGTAACCGGCGTGTGAGATTCGCCGTCTTCGAATACAAGTCGCAAAGGGGGCAGAAGCGATGGCAGAGCAGGACAGGGCGGGCGAGGCAGACCGCTTCGCGCACGGCACGGGGCGGACGGAGAAACACGAGGCCGAGCGGGACGGCTTCAGGCCGGGCGAGACCGGCGGCGGTCAGGCGAACGTGGCCGGCACGGCCCCGGCGGCGGCGCAGGGCGCGGACCGCGCGGAAGGCACCGAAGGCGCGGTCGGCGAGATGGACTTTACGGGCGCGCCCGCGGGGCCGGGCGGCGCTTCCGGCCCGAGCGGCGGGAGCGCGGCGGCCGCCTCGCAGGGCGGCGGGCCGCAGGGCGGCGCGACCTCTTCGGGCGGGACGGGGCCGGGCGTCGCGGGCGCGGGGCCGCAGTCCATCGAGGCCACGACGGCCGCGCTCGGCGACATGGAGCCCTCGGCCGGCTCGGGCGGCGCGAGCCGCGCCGAGACCGACAACGACGACGACACCGGCGCCTGAGCTTTAACTCGAAAGTGGTAGTGAACGAAATGAGAAAGCTTTTCCTCTTCTTGACGCTCTCGCTTGCCGCGCTCGCGCCCTTCGGCGCGCGGGCGCAGCAGGCCCAGGCCGCGAAGCCGCTCGTCGGCGAGATAACGGCCGTGGACGCCGCGGCGCACACAGTCACGGTGCGCTCGGACGCGGGCGAGACCGTGACGTTCTCGACGAACGAGCGGACGACCTACACGCGTCTGCCCCAGGGCGTGACCGACTTGCAGAAGGGCGAGCGCGTCACGTTCGCGGAGGTGCGCGTCGGCGACCGCGTGCTCGCGCCGGGCGTGACGGCGGCGGGCGGCTCCGCCTCGCGCCTCATCCTGATGGTGCGGGCCGGGGGCGGCCCCGGCGGGGGAGGGCAGAACGCGGGCCGCAGGCTCAACGGCCGCGTCGTCTCGGTGGACGCCTCGAAGAAGCTGATCGTCGTGCAGACGCGCGGCGGGCGCGAGGGTCAGGAGTCCGTGACGGTTGACGCCTCGGGCGCGGCGCGCGTGCTGCGCTACGCGCCCGACTCGATGCGGCCGGCCGACGCGGTGGCGGGCTCGCTCGCGGACGTGCGCGCCGGGGAGAACATACGCGCGACGGGCGAGCGCTCGGCCGACGGCGCGACCTTCAAGGCCGAGGAGGTCTTGACGGGCTCGTTCGCGCGCTTCGTCGGCACGGTCGCGGGCGCGGACGCGCAGACGGGCGAGCTGGCCGTCAAGACCGACGACGGCGGCAGCGTCAAGCTCTCGTTCGGCGCGCGCTCGGCCTTACGCCGCATCACGCCGGAGTTCGAGCAGACGCTGGCGAAGCAGCGCGCGGAGGCGGAACAGAGGAGAGAGCAGCGCCGCGCGGAGCGCCAGCAGCAGGGCGGGCAGGCGGCCCAGGGTGAAGGCGGCCGGCGGCGCGAAGGCGAGGGCCGGCGGCGCGGCGAAGGGCAGGGGCGCGGCGAGGGCGGCGGCCCGCGCCGCGGCGGCTTCGGCGGCCCGGGCGGCGGCAACTTCCAGCAGATGTTCGACGGCCTGCCGGCGGTCACGCCGGCCGAGTTGAAGAAGGGCGACGTGGTCGTCGTCACCGTCACGCCGGGCGCCGACCCCGCACACGCGACCGTCGTCTCTTTAATCACCGGCCCGCCCGAGACCATCCGCGCCATGCAGCAGTTCCAGCGCGGCGGCGACGGCCCGCGCGGCATGAGCCCGGGCCTCCCCGGCGACGTCATCGGCGGCGGACAAGGCCCCACGCGCGAGCCGCCTCGCTAAGAGCAAATAGCGCCTGTTAGCGAAGTCACCGCTCCGTAGGGGCGGAATGTTTATAGCCCCTCGTTCATTACCTCTCGAAGCTCCGTGGGAGCGACATGTGAACATGCCGCCCCTGACGGGGCTCCGGGTGAAGTAGGACGACCGGGCTATAAACATTTCACCCCTCCGGGGCTTCACAGACAGATTCTCCAAACCGCGAGTGACGTCGAACGCGCGGGCTTAAAAACTATCAAGGCACGGGTGGAGTGAGAATGAGACATTTGAGGGGCGCGCGGCGGGGCTTGGCCCTGTGCGCGGCGGTGCTGTTCTTTAACGTCTGCGGGGTCGTGGCGCAGCAGTCGCTCGGGACTTTGCGCGGGAACGTGAAGGACGAGCTGGGCGGCGTCATCATCGGCGCGACGGTCGCCGTCACCGACGCGGCGGGCGTCGAGAAGACGGCGACGACGGACGAGCAGGGCAACTACTCTTTCGCGGGGCTGCCGCCCGGGCGCTACGCGGTGCGGATTAACCAGGGCGGCTTCGCGGCCTACGAGAATCCGGGGGTGGAGGTGCAGGCCGGGCGCACCGAGCCGCTCGACATCGTCCTCACCGTCGCCATCGAGCAGGAGGAGGTGACGGTCACGGCCGAGGCGCCCGTCGGCACCGAGGCCGAGTCGCAGGCCGGAGCCGTCGTGCTGCGCGGAGACGACCTCGACGCGCTGCCCGACGACCCCGAGGACTTGTCGGAAGCCTTGCAGGCGCTCGCCGGGCCGGGCGCGGGCTCTTCGGAAGAGGGCGCGCAGATTTACGTGGACGGCTTCACGGGCGGGCGCCTGCCGCCGAAGGAGTCGATCCGCGAGATACGCGTCAACCGCAACCCTTTCTCGGCCGAGTACGACCGGCTCGGCTACGGCCGCGTCGAGATTTTCACCAAGCCCGGCACCGACCGCTTCCGCGGGCAGGCGTTCTTCAACTTCAACGACGAGTCTCTGAACGCGCGCTCGCCCTTCGCCGCGACGCGCGCGCCCTACCAGTCGCGCCGCTACGGCGGCAACATCTCGGGGCCGCTCTCCCCGAAGCGCGCCTCCTTCTTCCTCGACTTCGAGCGGCGCGAGACGGACGACAACGAGGTCGTGCGCGCCGTCGTCCTCGGCCCGGGGCTCAACCCGCTCAGCTTCAACCAGACCGTCCTGACGCCCGACCGCCGCACGACCTTCGGCCCGCGGCTCGACTACCAGATCAACCAGACGAACACGCTCGTCGCGCGCTACACCTTCGAGCAGGGGACGCGCGTCAACGAGGGCGTCAGCGAATTCAACCTGCCGACGCGCGCCTACGACGTGGAGAACACGCAGCACACTTTGCAACTGACCGAGACGGCCGTCATCAACCAGAAGGTCATCAACGAGACGCGCTTCCAGTTCGAGCGCGACCGGCGGCGGCAGGAGGGCGGCAACAACCTCCCCGTCATCCGCGTCCTCGAATCCTTCACCGGCGGCGGCGCGCAGAACGCGCTCTCTTCGAACGAACAGGACCGCTTCGAGCTTCAGAACTACACCTCGTGGACGGCCGGCGGCCACTCGCTCAAGGCGGGCGCGCGCGTGCGCGCCGACCGCGTGCGCGACGTGTCGCAGCAGAACTTCGCCGGCACGTTCACCTTCTCGGGCGGCAACGCCGTGGCGCTCGACGCCGCCGACGCGATAGTCTTCCAGACCAACGCCGCCGGCCAGCGGGTGCCGGTCTTCACGCAGATCACGAGCCTCGAACGCTTCCGCCGCACCGTCGTCTTCGGCACGTCGGGCGTGCCTTCGAACTTCGGCACGCTGGCGCTGACGAGGAACGAGCTGGGCATCGGCCCGACGCAGTTCTCCATCTCGGGCGGCGACCCGGAGGCGTCCGTCACCTACTGGGACTTCAGCCCGTTCGTACAGGACGACTGGCGCGTCCGGCCGAACCTGACGCTGTCGGCGGGGCTGCGCTACGAGCGGCAGAACCTCATCAACGGCGACCTCGACTTCGCGCCGCGCGTGGCCTTCGCGTGGTCTCCGGCGGCCGACCCGCGCAACCAGAAGACGGTCGTCCGCGGCGGCTTCGGCATCTTCTTCCAGCGCGTCAACGAGAACCTCGCCTTGCAGGCCGCGCGCTTCAACGGGACGAACCAGCAGCAGTTCGTCGTCACCGACACCGGCTCGCAGTTCCTCAACGGCTCGACGTTCGACATCGACCCCGCGGGCGGCGTGCCGACGCCGACGGTCTCGGGCGTGCCGTCGGCGGCGCAGCTCACGGCCTTCCAGGTGCGGCAGACCGTGCGGCGGCTCGCGCCCGACATCCGCGCGCCCTACACGATGCAGACGGCCTTCAGCGTCGAGCAGCAGTTGCCCTACCGCGTCACGCTCTCCGTGAGCTACATCGGGGCGCGCACGCTCCACGTCCTGCGCTCGCGCAACGTCAACGCGCCGCTCCTCGACGCGGCGGGCCGCCCGCCGCGCGACGCCGCGGGCAACGCCGTCGTCGCGCGCCCCGACCCCGCGCGCGGCAACGTCTTCCAGTTCGAGTCGAGCGGCGTCTTCAAACAGCACCAGCTCGTCGTCAACGTCAACAACCGCTTCAGCCGCAAGTTCACGCTCTTCGGCAACTACGTCCTGAACTTCGCCCGGAGCGACACGGACTTCGCGTCGAACTTCCCCGTCAACCAGTACGACCTGAGCGGCGAGTACGGCAACTCGGCGCAGGACCAGCGCCACCGCGTCTTCATCGGCGGCGCCGTCAACGCGCTGCCGTGGGGGTTGAGGCTCAACCCGACGCTCGTCGTGAACTCGGGGCGCCCCTTCAACATCACCGTCGGGCGCGACCTGAACGGCGACTCGCTCTTCACAGAGCGGCCGGCGTTCGCCACGGACCTTTCGCGCGCGAGCGTGCGGCGGACGGCCTTCGGCGACTTCGACCTCGACCCGCAGCCGGGCTTCGCCGTCATCCCGCGCAACTACGGGCGCGGCCCCGGCTTCTTCTCCGTCAACATGCGCGTGAGTAAGACCGTCGGCTTCGGCGAGTCGGCCGCGGCCGGCGCGGGGCAGGGCGGGGGGCGCAGGGGGGGCGGCCGGGGCGGGGGCCGCGGCGGTCGCGGCGGGGGCGGGCGCGGCGGCGGGGGACGCGGGGGCGGCGGGGGCGAGAGCTTCGGCGGCGGCGAGGGCACGGAGCACCGCTACAACCTGACGCTCTCGGTCAACGTGCAGAACCTCTTCAACCACCCGAGCCTCGGCACGCCGGTCGGCAACCTCAACTCGCCCTTCTTCGGCCAGTCGGTCGGGGGCGGCGGGCGCTTCGGCTTCGGCGGCGGGGGCGGCGGGCAGAACGGCGGCGCACGCCGCGTAGACCTGCAACTCCGCTTCGGCTTCTAGGCGTGGGAATGAATTAACAGGGACGGACGGGATGAACAGGAGAGGGATTTAAGATTTAAGATTTGAGATTTGAAATCTCAAATCTCTAATTCTCCTCATCCTGCTTATCGTGTCCATCCCTCTTAATTATTCCCCCGCCCTACGGCCCGCTCGCCCGAGCCCGCGGTACGGTTTAGACTGGCCGGGATGCGAGTTAAAGAAAACCTCTTCCGCCTGACGACCGTCTGCCTCGCGCTGTCGGCCGCGGGGTGCGTCACGCGGACGCCGCAGCCCGCGGCCTCGACGCGTGGGGCCACGCCGCGCGTGCTCTACGAGCGCACCTGCGCCGAATGCCACGGCCCGCGGGGCGAGGGCACGCAGCGCGGGACGATGAAGACCCCGCCGCTGAACTCGGGCGCCGCCCTGACCGACCCGGACGAGAGGTTCTTCAAACAAATCTCCGACGGCGGCAACGGCATGCCCCCCTTCAAACACACCCTCGACGACAAGCAGATTGACGAACTCGTCCGCTTCATCCGCGAAGAGCTACAGGGGAAGAAGTAGGGCGGCGTTCAAACGTATGCGACGCCGTAACGGTCAGAACCACCCGCGGTAGCGGGTGGTTCTTACGCCGAAGGCCCACCCGCTACCGCGGGTGGTTCTGACCTGTCCCGATACGCGCCGGCCGCACTCGACCGCACCCCGCTATAGAGGGTTGAGAGAGAAGGACGGAGGGTTGAGCCCCGGCGGGCGAAGCACCGTCACCCGTAAACGTTGACCGCGCAACCGTTACAGACGATTGCGCGGGCCTGACAGACGGCTGCGCGGCCGTTTCAGAGACGATTTCGACTTGTTCAGAGACGATTTCAACTTGTTCAGAGACGATTTCGACTTGTTCAGAAACGATTTTAAGTTGTTCAGAGAGGATTTTGAACTGTTCAGAGACGATTTCAGGTTGTTCAGAGACGATTTTGAACTGTTCAGAGAGGATTTTAAACTGTTCAGAGAGGATTTCGAGTTGTTCAGAGAGGATTTTGAACTGTTCAGAGAGGATTTTAAACTGTTCAGAGAGGTTTTCGAGTTGTTCAGAGAGGTTTTCGGACTGTTCAGAGAGGTGCGCGGATGTTTCAGAGTGCTTCGCGGTCATAACAGAGGGCCTCGCGGGCGTGACAGAAGGGTGCGTGGGTTGTTCAGAGAGGTTTGCGGGCGTTTCAGACGACCTTTCAACCGTACCAGAGTATCTAATACCAGCTTGCTGAATGGGATAAGGCGTCCGAAGCCGGGAGCGCGGGCATCCCTGCCCGCCAAAGCGTGCGCCAGCACGCTTGGCCGTCGTCCTTTATCTCTCGACGTCGGAGGGGATAGTCACACGGCCTTCGCGCCTGCGGCGCTCATGGCGGGCAGGATGCCCGCGCTCCCGGCTCTCACCTCCTTATTTTGTTTCGCATGTCGGTATAAAAGCTGTGCGCAAATGCGCCGCGGAGCGGCGTCTGAGTGTAGCCCGGCCTTTCAAGGCCGGGTTGAGGTTGCGTGAAACGGCGCCGCGTCGCGTCAGCGACGCCTGAACGATACCGCCGTCGCGGCCGCGACGCGGCGAAATCTCGCGCACCTTTCCCGGCCTTGAAAGGCCGGGCTACACTCAGGCGCCGCTGACGCGGCGCATTTGCGCACAGCCTTCAGATTATCCAGCGGCCGTGCCGGACGACCGAGCGGCCGTGCCGGACGATTGAGCGGGCGTGGCAGTTGACCGCGCGGGCGTGAAATCTGACCTTTCGGGGCTCGAACCTTTACCCTTCACCTTTGACTTTACTGGCGGCCGGGCAGGACGACCTCGAAGAGTGGCGTGGGCGTCTTTTCGCTGGTGGCGAGGAGGGCGGCGCCGTCGAGGCGGTAGGCGACCGACTCGCCCTGTATCCGCGCGCCGAGCGAGTAGGCGGCGGGCTTCTGCTTCCAGACCTCGTCGAAGTCCTTCGAGCCTTCGGGCAGCTTCAGCTCGTACCCCTGCGCGTAGTCGCAGAGCGCGACGCGGCGGCCGTCGGGCGAGATGTCTGCGCCGGTGACGAGCGTGCCGAAGAAGTCCGGGCCGCGCAGCGTGCCCACCTTCGACATCGTGTTGATAACCTTCGGGTCGAAGCCCGCGGCCAGCTTGTAGACGTCCGCGCCACCGTTCGCCTTCGTCACCACGTAGATGTCGCCGTTGGCCGGGTGGACGGCGAGCGCCTCGGCGTTGTGCGCGCCGTCCGGGTACTTGAGGCGTATGGCCTCGGACGGCTGCGTCGCGCGCGCCTCCTTCCCGGCGGGCTGCCCCGCGGGGAGTTCGGGCTCGGGGAAGCGGTAGACGACGACGAACTCGCGCTCGCGCCCGTTGTCGCCGATGTCTCCCGCGTAGAGATAGCTCTGTCCCTGCGCGGGGCCGGGGCCGGCGGCGATGTCCTCCCAGTCTACGGCCTGCGCGCCCTCGACGCGGAACGTGCCGCGCGAGCGCCCCGCGCGGTCGAAGGCGTAGACGAAGGGGCCGTCGCCCGAGTCGTTGTGCGTCCAGAAGAGGCCGGGGTTGCGGCGCGAGGCGACGAGGCCGCTGCTCTCCGCGATGCGCCGGTCTTCGAGCGCGGCGAGCTGCTTGGGCGCGGCGGGGTCGAGCGGCAGGGGGGTGGCCGCGGAGGCGACCCCTCCGTTCTTCCGCGTCTCGGCCGCGATCTCGCGCAGACGCGTCGCCTCCGACGTGCCGCAGGCCGGGGCGAGCGCCGCGAGCATCAGCGCGAGCGTCATCAAAGCGGTTCTCTTCTTCATCAGTCCCTCCCCGTCCGCGTTCCTTTAAGCGTGCGGATAGAGTATCATCTTCGCACCGCAGACAACTTAACGCGGCGCGCGGGCCGACGGTTCGCGCGCCCGCGCGACGGAGCCACCTTCCTTCAGAGTGAAACTATATGCGACCTCAAAACGTCGGACTACTCCTGTGCGCGCTACTGCTGCTGTGCCCTGCGCTCGCGCGGGCGCAGCAGAAACTCCTGACCATCGAAGACATCTACGACCCCGCCAAGAAGGTCAGCTTCTCGGGCACGCCGCCGGCCACGCTCGAATGGCTGAAGGACGGCGAGCACTACCTGCAAAGCCGGAAGGCCGAGGGCGGCGACGTTCTCGTGCGCGTCAACGCGCGCACGGGGCAGGCCGCGCCCTTCCTCGACGCCGCGAAGATGGAGGCCGCGCTCGCCAGGCTTCAGGGCGTGAGCGCGTCGGACGCGAAATCGCTCGCGCGCCGGGATTCGTACAAGCTGAACCGCGAGCAGACGGCCGTGCTGCTCAAGGCCGCGAACGACCTCGTCTACTACGAGCTGAACTCGGACGCCGCGGCCCGCCTGACGACGACGCCCGAGCAGGAGGAGTTCGAAGAGGACTTCAGCCCCGACGGCCGCCACGTCAGTTTCGTGCGCGGCAACGACCTCTACGTCGTCGACGTCAGGACGCGCGCCGAGCGGCGCCTGACCAGCACGGGCAACGAGAAGACGCTCAACGGCATACTCGACTGGGTCTACGAAGAGGAGTTGTACGGCCGCGGCAACAAGCGCGGCTACTGGTGGTCGCCCGACTCCGCGCGCATCGCCTTCCTCAACACGGACGAGCGGCCCGTCCGAACCTTCCCCGTCGTCGATCACATCCCGCGCCAGCAGGTCTTGGAGGATACGCCCTACCCGCTCGCGGGCGACCCGAACCCGCTCGTCCGCCTCGGCGTCGTCGAGGCCGCGGCGGGCGAGCCGCGCTGGGTGGACGCGGCAGGGTACGAGCCGACCGACCTGCTCGTCGTGCGCGTCTCGTGGTCGCCGGACTCGCGCCGCGTCGTGTGGCAGGCGCAGAACCGCGAGCAGACCTACCTCGACCTCAACGCGGCCGACCCCTCGACGGGCAGGACGACGCGCCTCTTCCGCGAGACGACGAAGGCGTGGGTCGAGGCTTTCGACGACAACCCGCGCTGGCTCAAGGACGGCTCCTTCATCTGGCGCAGCGAGCGCACGGGCTGGTCGCACCTCTACGGCTACGCCGCCGACGGCAAACTCGTCAGGCAGATTACGAGCGGCCCGTGGGAGGTGCGCGGCATAGACGCCGTGGACGAGTCGGGCGGCTGGGTCTACTTCCACGGCACCGAGCACAGCCACATCGCGGAGCACGTCTACCGCGTGCGCCTCGACGGCTCGGGGCTCAAGCGCCTGTCGGAAGCGGAAGGCAACCACAACCCGTCTTTCAACCCGACGGCCACGCTCTACATAGACAAGTGGAGCGACGTCAACACGCCGACGCAGTTGCGCCTGCACTCGTCCGACGGCGCGCAGGTGCGCGTCATCGACGAGAACAGGGTGGCCGCGCTCGGGCAGTACAAACTGGGCAAGGCCGAGCTGATGCGCGTGAAGACGCGCGACGGGTTCGAGATGGAGGCGCTGATGATTCGGCCGCCGGACTTCGACCCGTCGAAGAAGTACCCCGTCCTGGAGTACACGTACTCGGGGCCGCACGCGCCGCAGGTGAAGAACTCGTGGGGCGGCTCGACCTACATGTGGCACCAACTGCTCGCGCAGAAGGGCTACATCGTCTGGTATCTCGACAACCGCACGGCGAGCGGCAAGGGGGCGGAGTCGGCGTGGGCCTCGTACAAGAACTTCGGGCCGCTGGAGCTGAGGGACCTGGAGGACGGGCTCGCGTACCTCAAGACTTTGCCGTACGTGGACGGCTCGCGCGTCGGCATCTGGGGCTGGAGCTTCGGCGGGTACATGACGACGTACGCGCTGACGCACAGCAAGCAGTGGAAGCTCGGGATAGCGGGCGGGACGGTCGCGGACTGGGCCAACTACGACTCCATCTACACGGAGCGCTACATGCTGACGCCCGCGCACAACCCCGAAGGGTACAGGGCGGGCTCGCCGCTCGCGGGCGCGGCGAACCTCTCGGGCAAGCTCCTGCTCCTCCACGGCGCGATTGACGACAACGTCCACATGGCGAACACCATCCAGCTCGCCTACGACTTGCAGAAGGCCGGCCACCAGTTCGACCTGATGATCTACGCCAAGTCGCGCCACGGCGTCACAAACCCGCTGCTCCTCAAGCACATGCGCCGGAAGATGACCGACTTCATCCTCGCGAACCTGTGAGGGGGGAAGTGGTCATACCAGCTTGCTGAATGGGATAAGGCGTCCGCAGCCGGGAGCGCGGGCATCCCTGCCCGCCATGAGCGCGCAGCGCGAAGGCAGAGAGACTTTAAATCTCAAGGTAGAGAGATAACGGATGACTGCTAAGCGTGCCCGGGCACGCTTTGGCGGGCAGGATGCCCGCGCTCCCGGCGAGAGACGGCCTTATTCTATCTCGCAAGTCGGTATCAGTAGACGGAAAGGCGGCGCGCCCGGCTTATAACCCGGGCGCGCCGCCTCCGTTTTTCTACTGACTACTGACTACTGTCTACCGTCTACCGTCTACTCCCTCACGCCCGCGCCTGGCTCAGGTCGGGGTCTACCGTCTCCGTGCGCGCGGGGTGCTGGTCGACCCGCTTGAGCATCTTCCGAATCGGTATCGAGAGCAGACCGAGCACGACCGCCGCCCCGAAGAGCGACGCCGTCGTCACGGTGAAGAGCCCGGGCATCTGTTCGAGCTTCTCCGGGTCTACGTGGCCGCCGACGAGGCCGCCGATGAGGTTGCCGACCGCCGAGGCCAGGAACCAGATGCCCATCATCTGCCCGACGTAGCGGCGCGGGCTCAGCTTCGTCATCGACGAGAGCCCGACCGGGCTCAGGCACAGCTCGCCGATGGTCTGGAAGAAGTAGCTGCCGACGAGCCACCACGCGGCGACCTTCACGGCGCCGCCGCTGCCCACGACGAGGTTCGCGGCCGGGATCATCAGGAGGAACCCGACCCCCGCGAAGGCCAGCCCGAGCGCGAACTTCAAAGGGCTCGAAAGGTCGCGGCCCCGCGACCCGAGCTTCGTCCAGAGCGCGGCGAAGACCGGCGCGAGCAGGATGATGAAGGCCGAGTTGATCGACTGGAACCACGTCGCCGGCACCTCGAAGCCGGCCACGGTGCGCGCGGTGAAGTCCTTGGCGAAGAGGTTGAGCGAGGTCGGCGCCTGCTCGAAGGCCGACCAGAAGATGGCGGCGAAGACGAAGAGCACCGCGATGACGAGCACGCGCTTCTTCTCGTCGCCGTCCAGGCCCCCCGCGATGAAGACGTAGCCGAAGAAGAGCAGGGCCAGCCCCACCAGCACGTACGTCATCGACTGCCCGATGGCCTGCGCGTCGAGCGGGAGGACGCCCAGGGCCGCCAGCACGATGACGAGCGCGAGGACGGCGACGCCGACGCCGAGCACCAGCTTCACCTGCCTCTCCTTACGCGCCTGCACGACCGGGTCGGGGTCGCGCGTCGGGTGCATGCCGATGTCGCCGAGCGTCTTGCCGGCGCGCGTGGCGAAGACCACGCAGCCGATGAGCATGCCGACGCCGGCCGCGCCGAAGCCCCAGTGCCACCCGATGGTCTCGCCGAGGAAGCCCGTCACCAACTGGCCCGCGAAGGCGCCGAGGTTGATGCCCATGTAGAAGATCGAGAAGCCCGCGTCGCGCCGCGCGCCGCCTTCGGGGTAGAGGTCGCCGACGATGGCCGAGATGTTCGGCTTCAAGAGCCCCGTCCCGCAGACGATCAGAATCAGCCCGAGGAAGAACGGGAGCTTGCTGTTCGCGAAGGAAGAGACCCCGATGGAGATGTGGCCGGCCGAGATGCAGACGGCGCCGTAGAGGATCGCGCGCCTCAAGCCCAGAAGGCGGTCGGCGACCCAGCCGCCGGGCAGCGACGCGAGGTAGACGCTCGCGCCGTAGATGCCGACGATGGCCGACGCCTGGCCGCGCTCGAAGCCGAAGCCGCCCTGCATCAGCGCCGCCGACATGAAGAGGACGAGGAGCGGGCGCAGCCCGTAGTAGGAGAAACGCTCCCACATCTCCGTGAAGAAGAGCGTGGGGAGCCCGCGCGGGTGTCCCCCGAAGCCCGAAGTGTCCGAGGTCTCCGTGTGACTGACGCCTGTGTGGTCGATGGGTGCACTCATGTCGCTTACTCCTTCGAGACTTTCGTCTGCCAGAACTTTCCGGGGGCGTGTGTCAGGCTTTACGCCGATATGATACATGGATGAGGGGCGAAGGCAAGCGAGTTGCCGGGTCGGGAAGTAGACGGGAGACAGCAGACAGTAGTCAGTAGGGCTCCGCCCCGCGGACGTTATCGGTGACAACCGCAAGGTTCGGGCGACGGGTCTTTCCACTGACTACTGACTACCGTCTGCCGTCTACTGTATAATTCCGCCGCCAAATAAACTCGGGAAGGGAATCAGAGACGACATGACGACGACCGAAGGCGGCGCCAACGCCGCGCGCGTGGCCGACATCCAGGCGGCGCTCCGCGAGGCGGGGCTCGACGGCTGGCTCTTCTACGACTTCCGCCAGAGCGACCCGCTCGCCTACCGCATCCTGAAGCTCGACCCCAACCAGTTCTCCACCCGACGCTGGTTCTACTTCGTGCCCGCCGAGGGCGAGCCGACGCGCATCAACCACGCCATCGAGCAGGGCAAGCTCGACCTTCTGCCCGGCCGCCGCCTCGTCTACAGCGGGTGGACTGTGCTGCACGAACACCTGCGCGACACGCTCTCGGCGGCCGGCGCGAACGGGCACGCGCCCAGGGTCGCCATGCAGTACTCGCCCGAGAACTCCATCCCTTACATCTCGCGCGTGGACGCCGGCACGATTGAGCTGGTGCGCTCGCTCGGCGCCGAGCCCGTGACGAGCGCCGACCTCGTCCAGCTCTTCGAGGCCGTCTGGACGCAGGAGCAGTACCGCTCGCACGTCACGGCCGCCGACAACATCCACGACATCATCCAGGAGGCTTTCGCCGAGGTCGGGCGGAAGATCAGGGCCGGCGAGCCCGTCACCGAGTACGACATCCAGCAGTTCATGGTGCGCCGCTTCGAGGAGCTGAACATGACCTGCAACGACGACCACCCCATCGTCTCGGTCAACGCCAACGCCGCCAGCCCGCACTACCAGCCGAACGCGGACAAGTTCGCGCCCATCGAGCGCGGCGACTTCCTGCTCCTGGACGTGTGGGCGAAGCTGAAAGACCCCGGCGCCGTCTACGCCGACCAGACGTGGACGGGCTTCGTCGGCAGTGACCCGTCGGAGGAGCACGTCAAGGTCTTCACCGTCGTCCGCGACGCCCGCGACGCCGCCATCGAGTTCGTCCGCGAGGCGTTCGCGGCGGGGCGCGAGATAAAGGGCGCCGAGGTGGACGACGTGTCGCGCGGCGTCATCGAGCGCGCGGGCTACGGCGAATACTTCACGCACCGCACCGGCCACTCCATCGGCGAGGAAGTCCACGGCAACGGCGCGCACATCGACAACCTTGAGACGAAGGACTCGCGCAAGATCATCCCCCGCACCTGCTTCTCCATCGAGCCCGGCATCTACCTGCCCGGCAACTTCGGCGTCCGCTCCGAGATCGACCTCTACGTCGGCGACGACGGCATCGAAGTGACGGGGCAGCCCATCCAGACCGAACTCGTCCTGATACTGAAGGATTAGCCGGCAAGGATGGGGAAAAGAAAGAACACGCCAGACCTGCACCGCATCGCGCGCGAGGCCGTCCGCGACGCCGGCTTCGAGCCCGACTTCCCGGCCGGGGCCGCGCGCGAGCTTGAGGGCTTAGAGGGCGTGGACGCGCGCGCGGCCGTGGACGCGGGCGTCCGAGACCTGCGCGGGCTGCTCTGGTCTTCCATCGACAACAAGGAGTCGCGCGACCTCGACCAGGTCGAGTACGTCGAGCGCGACGCGTCGGGCTACCGCGTGCACGTCGGCATCGCGGACGTGGACGCCTACGTCGGGAAGGACTCGGCCGTAGACCGCCACGCCTCCGTCAACACCGTCTCGGTCTACACGCCCGGCGAAGTCTTCCCGATGCTCCCCCCGCGCCTTTCGAACGACCTCACCTCGCTCGTCGAGGGCACAGACCGCCTCGCCGTCGTCATGGAACTCTGCGTCTCTTCGGGCGGCGAGGTTCGCTGCGAGAACGTCTACCGCGCCCTCGTGCACAACCGCGCGAAGTTGGACTACGAGTCGGCGGGCGCGTGGCTCGAAGGGCGCGGCCCGGCGCCCGAGGCCGTCAAAAATGTCGAAGGTCTCGAAGCGCAGGTCAGACTTCAGGAGGAGGTGGCGGGCGCGCTGCACGAGCTGCGGAGGCGCTGCGGGGCTTTAGAGTTGGAGAGGGAGGAGTTGGTGCCCGTCCTCGACGAGCGCGGGCGCGTCGTGCGCCTGGAAGAGAGGCGGAACAACCGCGCGCAGACGATCATCGAAAGCCTGATGGTCGCCGCCAACACGTCGATGGCCGAGCTGCTTGAGTCGAAGGGCGTGCCCTCGCTCCGGCGCGTCGTGCGCGCGCCCGAGCGCTGGCCGCTGCTGGTCGAAAAGGCCGCCTCCTACGGCGAGACCCTGCCGCCCGACCCCGACCCGCGCGCACTCTCCGACTTCATGTCGAAGCGCCGCGCCGCAGACCCCGGCGCTTACGCGGAACTCTCGCTCGCCGTCCTCAAGATGATGGGGCCGGGCGACTACCTCGTCGAGGAGCCCGGGCTCGAACAGGAGGGGCACTTCGGCCTCGCCGTCCACGACTACACGCACTCGACCGCGCCCAACCGTCGCTTCCCAGACCTCGTCACGCAGCGCTGCCTGAAGTCGGCCGCCGCGGGCGCGCCCGCGCCCTACGCGCGCGGGGAGCTGGAACAGATCGCCGCCCGCTGCAACCTGATGGAGTCGGCCGCGCGCAAGGTCGAGCGGCGCATGCGCAAGGTGGCCGCCGCCGCGCTGCTCTCGGCGCACGTCGGCGAGACGTTCGAGGCCGTCGTCACCGGCGTCAAGCGGACGGGCACGTTCGCGCGCCTCCGGCGCCCGCCCGCCGACGGCCGCGTCGTCAAAGGCTACCGCGGCCTCGACGTGGGCGACCGCGTCCGCGTCCGCCTGCTCTCGACCGACCCCGACCGCGGCTTCATAGACTTCGCGCGGGTCTGAATCAGTTGACGAAGGATAATATTTTCGGCGCGCCCTCGGACTCGGCGCGCTGGAGCATGTCGGCGATGTGTTCGTGGAGTCCGGACTGCGCGGCCTTCTTCGCCGTCCAGCCGTTGCGCGCCCGCGCGTAGACGTTGGCGCCGTACTGGAGCAGCAGCGCGACGACCAGCGCGTGCCCCTTGTAGGCCGCGAACATCAGCGCCGTGTCGCCGTCCACGTCGCGCGCGTTCACGTCCGCGCCGCGCTCCAGAAGGTTGATGACGCCCGCCGTGTTGCCCCTGAAGGCCGCCAGCATCAGCGGCGTCCTGCCCTTCACGCTCTCGTTCGCCTCGTCCCTCATATCACTTTTAGAACCCCTTTCCTCGATCTCGACTCTGACCGAAATAAGGATGCGAGAGCAGACTTGAGAAATCCTTGAGCGTGGTTAAACACTCTGGCGAAAGTGTCCCCGGCGCGGTTGAACTTTCACAAAAGTTTTGCTAATTTTTCTCAAAACGGAACGTCGGGCGTTCCCCCGCCCCCGGCGACGAACCCGACGGATTAGTGACAGGAGTTTTACCTTGAGCGAAGCCCCCCGCATCCTTTTCGTAGACGACCACGAGGACACGCGCTATCTCATCACCTACCTGCTCGGCTCGTGGGGGTATGAGGTGGCGGCGGCGCAGTCTGTGGAGGAGGGGCTGGCGCTGGCGCGCGCGGGCCGCTTCGACCTCTACCTGCTCGACAGCCGCTTCGCCGACGGCTCGGGCACGGAGCTGTGCGAGGGCATCCGCGAGTTCGACAAGACGACCCCCATCGTCTTCTACTCCGGCGACCACCCCTCGCGCCTGAAGAAGGCGCTCGAATGCGACGCGCAGGGCTTCGTCCTCAAGCCCGGCTTCGACGCCCTCCCGCGCGAACTCGAACGCGCCCTCGCCACCTCGGTCTGATTCGTTAAGATTTTCGACACAAAGACACGGAGACACAGCTTGAAGTCTTATAGCTGTGTCTTTGTGTCTCCGTGTCGAAAGCTTACTACCTTAACGCGTCAGCTCGTCGGCGACCTCCTTCGCGCCGTAGACCTTGCGGAGGGCTTCGAGCATGCCGCGCGAGTCCACCGAGACGGCGCGGTTGACCGACTCGTCGTAGTAGAAGTTGCCGACGAGCGACTGGATGTTGCCGTCGAAGATGAGTCCGAGCAGCTCCATCTCGCGGTTGAAGGTCGGCGAGCCCGAGTTGCCGCCGACGATGTCGTTGGTCGTGACGAAGTTGAAAGGCACCCTCACGTCGACCTCCGACTTCTTCTCGGCCCAGCGCGGCGCGAGGTTGTAAGGGAACTTGTTGCCGTGCTCGGCCGCGCGCTCGTAGAGCCCGGAGAAGTATGTGAAGGGTTTGACCGTCTTCCCGTTCTCCCTGTAGCCCTTCACCGCGCCGTACGAGAGGCGCGGCGTGAACGTCGCGTCCGGGTAGATGCCCGTCCCCTCCTTCTCGAAGAGCGCGCGCGCGAGCTTGCCGTAGGCCGTGCGCTCGACGCCGACGACCTCCTCCTCGTAGCGCCGGCGCAGCTCGCGCGACTCGGCGTCCAGGTCGCGCGCCAGCACGACGAGCGGGTCGTTCGAGGCTCCGACGGCCTTCCTCCCGCCGGCCGCGAGCTCCTTCCTGTAGGCCAGGTCCTTCAGCTTCGTCCCCGAGATCAGCTCGGCGGCGCGCGCCTCGGGCGTCTTGCCGTTCAGCACCTTCTTGACGAGCGCGTCGTTCGCGCCGAGCGTGTCGCGCAGGAGCGCGAGCGAGGCCGCGAGCTTCACCTGCTCGAAGTCTTCGTAGACGGGCGCCTCCGAGTAGAGCGCGGCTTCGAGCGCGCCGCGGCGCGCGTCCGCGTACTCGGGCAGGCGCTCGGCGTCGGGCCTGGCCGACTCGTCGGCGAGGCGGACGAGCATCCGCGCGTAGTTGAAGAGCACCGTGTTGAAGGCCGAGTTGGCGTAGTCCGCGAGCGTAGAACCGCCGAGCAGGCGCCGCCGGCTGTCGTAGGCGGCGAGCGCCTTGCGCGCCTTCGCGACGGTGTCCCACGCGTCCGCGTAGTCCTTGCGGTTGCGCGAAGACTCGGCGTAGGCGCGCAGCGCCGTCTCCGCGCCGCGCTTGCGCGCGATCAGCTCCCGGTCGCGCAGCCCTTCGAGGTGGCCGTTGAAGACCTTGATGAAGTTCTCGGCGTAGTTCAGCTCGTTCTGGCCGCGCCGCGTCTGCTCCTCGCCCCGCGCCATGTACTTCTTCACAGAGTCGCGGCGGCTCTCAAGCAGGCGGACGGTGAGCGGGAGCTGCACGTCGCGCAGGTATTCGAGGTGCGCGACCGTCAGCAGCCGCTGCGTCGTGCCGGGGCTGCCCGAGACGAAGGACAGCTCGCCCTCCTGCGGCCCCTTCTTCGACCAGCGGAAGTAGTTCTCGGGGCGCAGCGGCGCGTTGTTTTCGTAGACGCGCACGAGCGCCATGTCGAGGCAGTAGCGCGGGAAGTTGAAGTTGTCCGGGTCGCCGCCGAAGAAGGCGGCCTGGAACTCGGGCGCGAAGACGAGGCGCACGTCCGTGTGGCGCTTGTAGTAGTAGAGGTTGTAGACGCCGCCCTGGTAGAGCGTGACCACGTCGGCGCGCATGCCCGAAGCCTTCGCGGCCTCGGCCTCGACGCGCCCGACCTCGCCCGCGCGCGCGGCGCCCGCCTCCGCGTCGCTCATGCCCGCCTTGGCCGCGCCGTTGACGCGCGCCGTCACGTCCTCGATGCGGACGAGCTGGTCGAGGGTGAGGCCGGGAATCTTCAACTCCTCGGCGCGGGTGTGTGCGACGAAGCCGGTCTTGGCGAGGTCGCGCTCGGCCGTCGAGAGCTCGCCGACGATGTCCTCGACGATGTGATAGTTGGTGAGCACGAGCCCCTCGGGCGAGACGAAGGAGCCGGTGCCGTTGGGGAAGCGCACCGTCGCCGACTGGACGCGCCGCACCCACTCGTCCGTGACCTCGAAGCCGTAGCGCCGCTTGATCTCGGCGCGCGGCAGGTTGTTGAAGGCCCACATGCCCTCGTCGGCGAGCGCAGACGAGGCGAGCGCCGCGGCCGTCAGGAGCGCGGCCAGCGCCGCGCGCAAGTGTCTCGTCAGATGCAAAATCATGATTCCTCTCGGTTGGTTTGTGCGTCGCAAGGATTATACTCCGTCCGGGTCTTAACGCTTTAACGAAGGAAGAGTGCGAACACGATGTTCCTCTTTAAGAAGCTCGTCGCGCCGTTTCTGATGCCCGTCCCGGTCTGCCTCGCGCTGCTGCTGTCGGGGCTCCTGCTGCTCTGGTTCACGCGCCGGCAGAGGGCGGGGAAGTGGCTGGCGACGGCGGGGGCGGTCGTGCTGCTTCTGCTCGGCTACGGGGCCGTGTCGGGCCGTCTGCTGGCGACGCTCGAACGGCGGCACGCGCCCGTGACGGACGTGTCGGCGGCGGCGGGGCGCGTGCGCTGGGTGGTGGTGCTCGGCGGCGGCAGCTCGGCCGACGCGGGGCTGCCCGCCGTCATGCGCCTGTCGGAGGGGAGCCTGGCGCGGCTCATCGAGGGCGTGCGGCTCCAAAGGCAGTTGCCGGGGAGCAGGCTGCTGCTCTCGGGCGGCAGCGTCTTCGGCTCCGACCCGGACGCCGAGACGATGCGCGCGCTCGCCGTCGAGCTGGGCGTAGACCCGGCGGCGCTCGACCTCGACGCGGTCTCGCCCGACACGGAGACGCAGGCCGAGGTCGTCGGCGCGCGGCTCGGGGCGGAGGAGTTCTACCTCGTCACCTCCGCCTCGCACATGCCGCGCGCGCTGGCGCTCTTCCGCAAGGCGGGCGCCAACCCGCTCCCGGCGCCCACGCACTTCCTGACGCAGGGCGACCGCGGCAGCGCCCCCGCCGACTTCTTCCCCGCCTCCGGCGGCCTCCGCCGCGCCGAAGCCGCCACCTACGAATACCTCGGCCTCGCCTGGGCGAAGGTCAGGGGGAAGATTTGAAGGGAGTAGACAGTAGACAGTAGTCAGTAGTCAGTAGGAAGACAAAGCGGCGCGCTCGGCTTATAACCGGGAGGCGCCGCCTGTGTTTTCCTACTGTCTACTGTCTACTCCCCTGCGCGTGCAACTCCGGCCGCGCGGCGTTCATCTATAACCGCGACGTTCGATGAAGAGATTTTCGAGCCCCGAAGTTGCGCGTTCGCGCGCCGGCAAGTTAAGTTAGAAGTTGACGCGGCCGCCCCCTCCGCCGCGTCGGGCGACTCTCCCCGGGTTCCCGCCTCACCGTTAAGAATTCCAATTCTAAGTTGAGAGTTGTGATGGAGAAGTTCCCCCTGTCCCTGCGCGGCGTGTGCCTGTGCCTCGCGCTGCTCGCGTGCGTCTGCGCCGCCCTGTGCGGCGCCCTCTACGGCGGCGCGGCCGCGGCGGCGTCACTGCCGGCCGTGACCGTCAACGCCTCCGACGCGCAGGCCGCGGAGGCCGGCGCCGACGCGGGCGCCTACACCTTCCGCCGCGCGCCCGCCACGAGTAAGCCTTTGACCGTCTACTACAAGGTCGGCGGCACGGCCGCGGCCGGCGCCGACTACAACGCGCTCGGCGGCTCCGCGGTTATCCCGGCGGGCGCGGCCTCGGTCACCGTGAAGATAACACCCCTCGACGACGCCGACTCGGAGAACCCCGAGACCGTCAACGTCACGCTGGCGGCCGACAGGTCGTACGCCGTCTCGACCCCCGCGAGCGCCGCCGTGACCATCGCCGATAACGACCCGGCCCCGACGCCGACTCCCACGCCGACGCCGGCCCCTACCCCGACGGCCGCGTCGGCCGGGCAGACCTCGGCGGTCATCTACGTCTCGACGCGCGGGAGCGACGCGTCCGACGGCGCGACGCCGGAGACCGCTCTGCGCAGCCTCGGGGCGGCCGCGGCGCGCGCCGTGCCGGGCACGACCGTCCTCGTCGAGGGCGGCACATACTTCGAGCAGTTGGTGACGAAGGCGGGGGGGCTCGCCGGGCAGGAGGTCGTCTTCAAGAGCTTCAACGGCACGGCCGTCCTCGACGGCTCGACGCAGGGCTGGACGCCGGGCGCCGACCAGAACCGGGGCCTCGTCGAGCTGCGCCACCCTTACGTCAGGCTCTCGGGCCTGAAGGTCATTAACTCGAAGAACACGGGGGTCGTGCTCGCCGCCGACAACCTCACCGTCGAGGGCTGCGAGGTCGCGGAGTCGCAGCGCCACGGCATCAGCACGCACACGAGCAGGCAGACGAACTACCCGGGGCTCGCCGGGACGATGATCAGCAACGTCGTCGTCAGGAACAACCTCGTCCGCCGCTCCTCGCTCGCCGGCAACAGCCAGGCCGTGAGCCTCATCGCCGACGGGTTCGTCGTCTCGGGCAACACCGTGCGCGACAACGCGCAAGAGGGCATCGACATCTGGCTCGGCGCGCGGCGCGGCGAGGTCGCCGGCAACGACGTCTACAACAACTCCGCGCCCGGCATCTACATCGACGGCGCGTCGTACGTGCGCGTCCACTCGAACCGCGTCCACCACAACCCGAAGGGCGTCGGCGTCACCTCCGAAGACGCGAACTACTCGACGCACGACGTGTGGGTCTACAACAACCTCGTCTACGACAACGCCAACGCCGGCCTCTTCGTCTGGGACGACGCGGCGGCGCCGGGCTTCAGGGGCTCGCAGAACGTTCTGTTCGCGCACAACACGCTCGCGGGCAACGGGCTCTCGGTCTACCTCTCGGGCGACGGGAACACCTGCGAGGTCATGAACAACCTCGGCGTCTCTTCGGGCGCCGGGCTCTACAGCAGCGCGACGAACTCCAACGTCAACGCGCACGACAACCTCTGGCTGAAGGCCGGCGGCGGTTTCGTCGACGCGGCGAACAAGGACTTCCGCCTGACCAGTTCCTCGCCCGCCATCGACCGCGGCGTGCCCGCGCCCTACTTCTACGACGACCTCGGCAACGCTTACACGGTCGCCACGGACTTCGACGGGCAACCGCGCCCCTCCGGCGTCGGCGCGGACGCGGGGGCCTTCGAGTACCACTGAAGTACACGCGAAGGGTTTTCGAACTCGAACACGAGAGGCGGCGTCACGCGGGTGGCGCCGCCTTTTTGTGTGGCACCGTACGTAGCGGGGCGGCTCTGTTACGGGTTCATTGCAATTTAATTATGCCTCGTATTTCCTGCCCTTTTCGCCCCTCTGTCTGGCTGAGCGGGAACTCAACTTGCCCGGCAAGTGCTCGCACAAACTCTGCTGTTTGGTTTGAGGACTGCGATACGTTGGGCGTCCTTCTGCCGAACTGAAAAACCTGAGCTCTCTCCCCGTAAGTTTCGAACCTAACGTGCGTGCGGGCACACGGTTCGGGCGTCGTCGGTTATCAGGACGGCGCACGGATTCAGTCCGGACGGCGGCAGTGTTTGTGAGAAAAAAGTGATACTCGCGCAGCACAAGGGGGGAACAATGGGCAGACCGGTTGAGGAGGTTCTTTCAGGTTTAAATGCCGCGGGGCTGCGGCACTTCGTGACGCCTTCGGGACAGTTGGTGAGCGTCGGGCGACCCGTGGAGTTGCTCGCGGACGTCCCGGTTCGCGCGCAGTTCGCAGTCCCTTTGGAGCGCGCCGGGCGCGACGCCAAAAGGCTCATCGACATTTCGGCGGCCCTCGCGGCGCTCGTCATCCTCTCCCCGCTCTTCCTGCTGTTGGCCGCGCTCATCAAGCTGACTTCCCCCGGCCCGGTCTTCTTCAAGCAGTCGCGGCCGGGGCTCGGCCGCCGGCCGTTCACGATGTGGAAGTTCCGGACGATGGTGCCGGGGGCGGAGCGGCAGGAGGCCGAGCTTCGCGGCGAGGGCGGCGTCTTCTTCAAGCCGAAGAACGACTGCCGCGTGACGCCGGTGGGGAGGTTCCTGAGGAAGTACAGCATCGACGAGCTGCCGCAGTTCTTCAACGTCCTGAAGGGCGAGATGAGTCTGGTGGGGCCGCGCCCCGTGCTCTGGCACGAGCTGGAGCGCTTCTCGGCCCCCGAGCAGTTGCGGCGTTTCGAGATGAAGCCGGGGCTGACCTGCATCTGGCAGGTGAGCGGCCGGAGCAACACGACCGACGAGGCCCGGATGCGCTACGACCTCGAATACGTGGAGGGCTGGTCCCTCGCGACGGACTTCAAACTGCTGTTGAAGACCGTGCCCGTCGTCCTGAAGGGCGAGGGCGCGGTCTGAAGAGACCTGGAGCGAAGAGAAACCCCGACGATGAGCCTTGAGGCCCTAAAGGTTTTTTTGAAACGCTACTGGTGGCTGATCCTCCTCGCGTTCGCCATCGGCTTCGGCTCCGCGGCGTTCTTCACGCGGCGGCGGACGCCCACCTACCGCGCGACGACGACGCTCGTCGTCGGCCCGAACGAGAACCTGAAGACCACGCGCGAGGTCGTCGACAGCCTGAACACGCTCGACCGGCGCAGCGTCGTCGCCACCTTCGCGCGCCTGCCCTCGGGGCGCACCGTGCGCGAGCGCGCGCAGCAGCAGCTCCAACTGAACGAGGCGCAGCTCGCGCCCTACGAGGTGAAGACGGCCGTCGTGCCGGACACGAACGTCCTTGAGGTCTCGGCCGAAGGGCCGGACGCGCGCACGGCCGCGGCCTTCGCCGACGCCGTCGCCGACCAGACGACCACGTACGCGCGCGAGATATACGACATCTACGGGATGAAGGTGCTCGACCGCGCGAAGGTGCCGACGGAGGAGGCCGGCCCGGGCCTGTCGAGGAGCCTCCTGACGGGCGCCGTGCTCGGGCTCCTCATCGGCGTCGGGGTGGCCTCGCTCTTCGAGGCCCTACGCCGACGTGGGCGGGCGCGGGCGGCCGCGCTCCCCGTGCGCGAGCGCGAGGCCGAAGTTCAGAGATACGTCTAGCAGTCCTATGCCAACAGAGTGGGTCGCAGTTCCGGCGCCGCGCCGTGGGTTCGGGGCGCTGCCGCTGGCCGGGGTGTCGGCGGCGGCGCTCGCCGCGTGCGCGGGCTACTGGGCGGCGCGCGCGCCTTTCGGCGCGGCGGGCGCGGCGGGCGAGTTCGCCCCGCTCCACCTCGTCGCGGTCGTCGCGGGTCTCGTCGGCTTCGCCTTCGTCGTCAGGCGGCCCGAGTGGGGGCTGCTCGCCCTGGTCGTCGTCCTCTACACCAACTCGTCCGAGGTCGCGGTGCGCGTTTACGGCGTGCCTTCGCTGCTGCAAATGCTGGCGGCGGCGGTCGCCGCGGGGCTCGCGCTCCGGCTCCTCTCGGCGCCCGGGGGCGTCGGCGCGGCGCGCGTCGTGCTCGACCCGCTGCTCGTGCCGCTCGTCGTTTACGCGGCGGTCGTCCTCGCGTCGTCGCTCGTGGCCGAAGACGCGGCGCTCTCCGACGAGAGGCTGTCCGACTGCCTGAAGGGGCTCGTCGTCTTCCTCCTCGTCACCAACCTCGTGACGACGCGCGCGACGTTGAGGAGGGCGGTGTGGGCGCTCGTCCTGTCGGGCGCGTTCCTCGGCGCGGTCAGCGTCTTCCAGGCTTTGACTCACGCGTACGGGACGGAGCTCGGCGGCTTCGGGCGCGTCAAGCTGGCGCAGATCGTGGGCGGCCTGCGCGAGCCGCGCATCTCGGGGCCTCTGAGCGACCCGAACTTTTACGCGCAGATACTAGCGGCGCTAGTACCGTTCGCGCTCTACCGCGTGTGGGGCGAGCGCAGGTTGAGTTTAAGACTGGCGGCGCTCGTCGCGTTGGGGCTGGTCGGCGGCGCGCTCGCCTTCACGTACTCGCGCGGCGGGGCGCTCGCGGCGGGGCTGACGCTCGGGCTGGCGCTCGTGGACAGGAGGGGGGGCCTGCGTCTCGTGCTGCCGGGCGCGGCGCTCCTGGCGCTGCTGCTGATGTCTGTGCCGGGGCAGTTCGGCGGCCGCCTTGAGACGCTCGAACGTCTCGTGCCCGACGAGGAGGAGCCGGCCGTCGTCGTCCACGCGGAGAGTTCCATCGAGCAGCGCAAGCTCCTGATGCGGACGGCGTGGGAGATGTTCGGCGCCCACCCCTGGCTGGGCGTGGGCGCGGGGAACTACTCGGAGCACTTCGACGAGTACGCGGCGCACGTCGGCTCCGCCACGCCGAGCTACGAGAACTTCGCCGAGCGGCGCTACCCGCACAACCTCTACCTGGAGACGGCGGCCGAGACGGGGCTCGCCGGACTCGCCGCCTTCGCGGCGGTCGTGGGCGGCGCGCTCCTGAGCGCGCTGTGGGCGGCGCGGGGCTTCAGGCGCTGGGGGGCCGAGTGCTCGGGCGCGCTCGCGATGTCCGTGGCGCTTGCGCTCGTCGCCTACCTCGCGTCGAGCCTCTTCCTGCACGGCCATTACATACAGTACCTGTGGCTGCTGGTCGCGCTCGCGGCCGCCGCGCGCAGGGTGGCGCGCGCGGAGTCGCCGGCCGCGGCGGAGGGCTTTTGATTCGGGCCGAGGCTTCTGGAGCTTCAAAGTCGGAAGGCTCTTTGAGTGGGGCCGAGGGGGTTTATGAATGACGGCGGACGGCGGGCGCCGCGGGCGCACGTCGCATACATCATGTCGCGCTTCCCGCTCCTGACGGAGACCTTCATCCTGCGCGAGATGTTGGAGCTTGAGCGGCAGGGCGCGTCGCTGCTCGTGCTGCCGCTGCTGCGCGCGCGCCAGGCGGTGCGCCACGCGGAGGTCGAACGCCTCCGCGCCGAAGTCCACTACACGCCGTTCGTCTCGCCCGCGATAGTCGCCGCCAACCTGCACTTCCTTCTGCGCTCGCCCGCGCGCTACCTGCGGCTGCTGTGGGCGGTGCTCCGGGGCAACTTCGGGTCGGCCAACCTCTTCTTCGGCGCGCTCGGCGTCTTCCCGAAGTCGGTCTACTTCGCGCGGCTCGTGCGCGCGCGGGGCGTCGGCCACGTCCACGCGCACTTCGCCACGCACCCGGCGCTCTCGGCGCTGGTCGTCTCGGAGCTGAGCGGCGCGTCGTTCAGCTTCACGGCGCACGCGCACGACATCTTCCTCCACGAGCTGATGCTGGCCGAGAAGGTCAGGCGCGCGCGCTTCGTCGTCAGCATCTCGGAGTTCAACAAGCGCTACATACTCGAACGCGCGCGCGGCGTCGCGGCCGACAAGATCGAGGTCGTCCGCTGCGGCATCGAGCCGGAGAGGTACGACGCGCGCCGCGCGCCGAAAGGGCCGGACGGCGGCCCGCTCACGGCGCTGTGCGTCGCGGCCCTCCAGCCTTACAAGGGCATCAAGCACCTGGTGCGCGCCTGCGCGCGCGTCGCCCGGCGCGTCCCCGATTTCCGCTGCCTCGTCGTCGGCGAGGGCGCCGACCGCGCGGAGCTTGAGGCGCTGATCGGCGAGCTGAATCTGCGCGACACGTTCCGGCTCCTCGGCGCGCGGCCGCAGCACGAGGTGGCGGAGCTGTTGGGCCGGGCCGACCTCTTCGTGCTGCCGAGCGTGGTGGCGCCTTCGGGGCAGATGGAGGGCGTCCCCGTCGCGCTGATGGAGGCGATGGCGACGCGGCTGCCCGTCGTCTCGACGCGCATCTCCGGCATACCCGAGCTGGTCGAGGACGGCGTGAGCGGCCTGCTCGTCGAGCCGGCCGACGACGAGGCGCTGGCCGACGCGCTCGTCCGGCTGTGCGAAGACGCTGCCCTGCGCGCGCGCCTGGGCGCGAGCGGCCGCGAGAAGGTTCTGGCAGAGTTCACGCTCGAAGAGAACGTCGCGCGGCTGCGCGCGCTGTTCGACGAAGCGGCGCGCGCAGCGGGCCGTGTCGAAGACGATGTGCGCGCGGCCGGCGGCAACGGTAACGGACGCGTGGGCGCGAGCGCGCCGCTCGACGAAGCGCTCGTCGAGTGGGCCAGGGAGAAGCTCGACGGCGCGGGTCTCGACGACGTCCGCGTGAGCCGGCTCGGCGGCGGGCGCGACTCGGAGGTCTTCGAGCTGGCGGCGGGCGAAGGCGGCGCACGCCCCCCGCTCGTGCTCAAGCTGCACCGGCCGAACTGGGCGCGGGCGGGCGAAGAGGTCGAGCGCGGGCGCGCGCACGCCGACAACGAGTTCCGCGCGCTCTCCATGCTCTGGGGCGAGTTCTCGCGCCGCTCCGAGCGCCTGGCCGTGCCGCGCCCCGTCGGGCTCAAGCCCGAGCGCGCCGCGCTCCTCATCGAGAAGTCGCCGGGCGTCAGGTTGGAGCGCGCCGCGCGCTGGGCGCGTCTGCGGCCGGGGGCCTTCGGGCGACTGCGCGGCTGGTTCGGCGCGTGCGGCGAGTGGCTGGCGACCTTCCACGGCGTGACGGCGCGCGCGGGCGACCCGCGGCCCGTCTACGAAAGGATCGAGCGCGAGTTCGGGGAGGAGGTCGAAGCGTGCCGCGCGCTCGGGCTCGGCGACGCGCTCGCGTCCGCGCTGGCGCGGCGTTTCGAAGAGGGGAAGGGCGCGGCCTTCGACCCGCGCGCGCGCGTGGTGGGGCGCCACTGCGACTTCGCGCCCTACAACGTCCTCGTCACGGAAGGCCGCGTCACCGTCATCGACTTCGAGGGGCTGCGGGACGGCGTCGCCTACGACGACCTCTGCTACTTCCTCGGCATGGTCGAGGCGACGCCCGCCTACCACCTGAGCCGCCGGATGAGGGGCGCGCTCCGCGCGGAGTTCCTGCGCGGCTACGAGCGGCAGGGCTCGCTCGAACGCGCGCCGCTCGACTTCTACACGCTCGCCGCGATGGTCAAGATCATGGCGCACAGCCCCGTCCTGCGCCGGGCCGGGACGTGGCGCGACTCTTTGAAGAGAAGGCAGCGGCTCAGGTTCTACCGCGGTTGGTTCGCAAGGGTGCTGGCCCGGGTCTGAGGGGGGAAGAGAATCGTTTTGATGACGGAGGAGACGAACATCGTCGGGCGCGCGGCGGGGGCCGAGACGCCTTCGCGCGCGCCCGCGGGCGGGGACGCGGGCGGCGGGCTCGGGCGTCGCGCCGTGCAGGGCGTGCTGTGGACGTACGTCTCGTTCGCGGGCAGCAAGCTGCTGGTCTTCGCCTCGACGGTCATCCTCGCGCGGCTGCTGGTGCCGGCCGAGTTCGGGCAGGTCGGCTTCGCGCTCCTCGTCATCAGCTACCTCGACACGGTCGGCGACTTCGGCGTCAGCTCCGCGCTCATCTACGAGCGCGAGCGGCCCGAGGAGGCGGCCGACGTGTCTTTCGTCATCAGCCTCCTGACGGGGCTGCTCTGGTTCGCGGCCGCCTACGCCGGGGCGCCGCTCGTCGCGGAGTTCTTCGACGACCCGGGGGTCGTGTCGATACTGCGCGTGACGGCCCTCGTCTTCGTCATCAACGCGCTCGGCAACACGCACGACGCGCTGCTCCGGCGCGACCTCGAATTCAAGAAGCGGCTCGCGCCCGACTTCGCGATGGCGCTCATCAAGGGCGGCTGCTCGGTCGGGCTCGCGATGGCGGGCTGGGGCGTGTGGAGTCTGGTGTGGGGGCAGCTCATCGGGACTGCCGCCTCGACGGTCGCGCTGTGGCTGGTCGTGCCGTGGCGGCCGCGCTGGCACACGTCGTGGCGGACGGCGCGCGGGATGCTGTCGTACGGCGGGAAGATCGTCTCGGTCAACGTCGTCTCGGCGGTCGTCCACGACGCGGACTTCGTCATCGTCGGGCGCGTGCTCGGGGGGGCGGCGCTCGGGCTCTACAGCCTCGCCTACCGCACCCCCGAGTTCTTCATCACGATGATCATCTGGGTCATCGGCAAGGTGACGTTCCCCGTCTACGCGAAGCTGCGCGACGACCCGCCCGCACTCCGGCAGGCGTTCCTGCTGACGCTGCGTTACCTGTCGCTCATCACGCTGCCCGCGGGCCTGGGGCTGGCGGCGCTCGGCGGGCTGTTCGTCCCGGCCTTCTACGGGGAGCACTGGGAGGCGGCGACGGCGACGTTGCAGGCGCTGGCGGTGGCGGGCGCGCTGCGCTCGCTCGGGTCGCACGCGGGCGACGTGTACAAGGCGACGGGGCGGCCGGGCATCCTGACGAAGCTGGGGATTCTCCGCGCGGCCGTGCTCGTGCCGTCGATGTGGTGGGGCGCGCGCTACGGCATCCTCGGCGTGGCGTTGGCGCAGTTAGTCGTGACGCTCGGGAGCACGCTGCTCAACCTCTACGTCGCGGGGCGCGTGCTGAAGCTCTCGGCGTGGTCGTTGCTCGCCGAGTTCAAGACGGCGGCGCTCGGCTCGTGCGCGATGGTCTCGGCGCTGCTGTTGCTGCTGCCGCTGCTGGCGGGGCTGCCGAAGTGGGCGGGCTTGACGGCCGGCGTCGTGGCGGGCGCGGCCGTCTACGCGCTGGCGGCGTGGGTCGTCGGGCGCGAGACGGTCGAGCAGGCGCGCACGACGGTGCTGACCTCCCTGCGGAGGGCGGCGTAAAAATTCGGCGCCGCGTGAACGTTCGGGCGCGCGCGGCGCACTGTCCGTCGGAAGGTTGAGAAGTCTCGGTCAACGGAATGGTGACGCGGGCAATCACAAATCCGGGCGGGAGGGCGGCGATCAGGTACGGTTGGCACGACCGTTTCAAGATACCGCTCGAACACCCTTCGGCGCTGCGCTTCTACCTGCACAACCTCTTCGTGCCGCACTCGCGGCGCGAGATGTTGTGGGGGACGCTGGCGCGCGTGTCCGCGCCGGCCGGCCGCGCGGCGCTGCCGCTGCTCGGCGTGAAGGCCGCCGGCCGGCTCAAAGGCGAGCGGGCCGGCGAAGGCGTCGGCGCGGAGGCGCACGAGGCCGGCGGCGCCGCCCCGGACGTTCTGACGGAGAGGCTGGCCGCACGTCTGCGCGAGGCGGGGGTGAGTCTGGCCCGCGAAGTCTCGGCCATCACGCTCGACGACTACAGGCATTCGGCGCGCGAGAAGGTGGTCGTCTTCCTCTTCGAGCGCGGCGCGCAGTTGCCGCGCCTCGTGGCGAAGGCGAGCCGCAACCCCGCGCACCGCGCGGCGCTCGCGCAAGAGCACGCGACGTTGGAGGCGCTGCGCGCCCGCCTGGGCGAAGGGCTCACGCGGACGCTGCCCGAGCCCCTGGCCGCGGTCGAGGACGGCGGGCTCGCGGCCTTCGCAGAGGCTTACGTCCCCGGCCGCTCGGTCTACTTCGAGATGCGCAACGGCTGGCTGCCGCGCCGCCGCGCGGCCGAGCACTTCCGCCTGGCGCTCGCGTGGCTCGCGGAGTTTCAGAAGGAGACGCGCGCGGGCGAGGCGAGCCTCGCCGGGGAGGTCTTGGCGGAGAACGTCGTCAAGCCCCTGCGCGCATACCAGCGCGCGTGCTCGCCGTCTGCGGAGGAGCGCACTTTCATCGCGGGGGTCTTGCGCAGGGCGGAAGGGTTGAGGGGCGAGCGCTTCCCCCTCGTGGCGCGGCAGGGCGACTTCTGGGCGCGCAACCTTCTGGTGTGCGGCGGGCGCCTGTGCGTGCTCGACTGGGAGCACTACGCGGAGCGCGCCGCGCCGTTCGAGGACCTGTTCCTCTTCGCGACGAGCTACGCGCTCAGCTACCCCTGGAGGCTCGGGCGCTGGGCCGAGCCGGCGGCGGCACTGCGCGCGGCCTTCAAAGGGACGGGCTGGATGGCGCGGCTCGTGCGCAGGTCTCTGCTCGGCCACTGCGCCGGGCTGGGGGTGAGGCCGGCGCTGCTGGAGGTCTTCTTCCCGGCCTTCCTCGCCGCGCGCGCGGCGGAAGAGAAGGGCCGGGGCGGCGGGGGGAAGGGCGCGCGCAGGAAGTCGCGCGCGGATTCGGCCGAGGGCTCGGGGACGTGGGGCAGTCTGTTTCAGGAGTACGCGCGCACGGGCGGCGCCGCCTGCTTTGGCTCATCGACTCGCTGACGGTGGGCGGGGCCGAGCGGCTGGCGGCGACGTTCGCGCGCCGGCACGACTCGGCGCGCTTCGACCTGCGCGTCGTCTGCCTCAAGGTGCTCGACGGCAACCCGCTGGCGCGGGAGCTGGAAGAGGCGGGCGTCCGCGTCGAGACGCTGGGCGCGCGCAACCTGCGCGACGCGCGGGCGTTCCGGCGGCTCGTCGGACTCATACGTGACGAGGGGATAGACGTGATACACGCGCACCTGACGTACGCGGAAGTGTGGGGGCGTCTGGCCGGCTGGCTGACGCGGCGCCCCGCCGTCTCGACCGTCCACGTGCTGCGCTACACGAACCCCAACGACCCCGGCGGGCGCGACCGCGCGGTCGAGGCGCTGGCGGGCTTCATCAGGCGTCGCTTCGGCGGCCCGGTCGTCGCCGTCTCCGAAGCGCTCCGCCGCAGGCTCGTCGAAGGGGGGCTTCCCCAGGGGCGCGTCGTCACCGTGCGCAACGGGATCGAGTTGGACGGCTTCCGCCCGGCGGAAGAGTTCCCTCGCGCCGAGCGCCGCGCGGAGTTCGGCATCCCCGCCCACGCGCCCGTCGCCGTCACGCTCGCGGTGCTGCGCGAGGGCAAAGGGCACGACCTGCTCATCGAGGCCGCGCGCCGCGTGCTCGCGCGTCTGCCGGAGGCGCACTTCCTCCTGGTCGGCGGCGGGCCTTTGGAGGGCGAGCTGCGCGGGCGCGTCGAAGCGGAGGGCCTGGGCGGGAACGTACACCTGACGGGCATGCGCGCCGACGCGGCCGAGATGCTGGCGCTGGCGGACGTGTTCGTGCTGCCCTCTTCGCAGTTCGACGCGCTGCCGACGGCCGTCATGGAGGCGTCGGCTTCGGGGCTCCCCGTCGTCGCCGTCGCGTCGGGCGGCGCGGCCGAGTTAATAGTCGATCAGGAGACCGGCCTGATAGTTCCCGAGCCCGACGCGGAAGCGCTGGCGGGCGCCATGTTCGACCTGCTCTCCGACCCCGCGCGCGCGCGAGAGATGGGCGCGCGCGGTCGCGCACACGCCGGGGAGGAGTTCGGCGCGGACGTTTGGGTCGGCAGGCTGCAAAGCCTCTACGAGAGTCTGTCGGAAGGCGCGTCGGCACGGGGGACGCCGTATGAAGAGAGTTCGTCTGAAGTCTCTCCGTCAGCCGCCGGGCGCCGCGCGCCGCGCGTGGCCGTGGTCGAGTTCTTAGGGCGCGGCGGGATGATTCATTACGCGTACCAGCTCTGCCGCGGGCTCGCAGGGGCGGGCGCCGAGGTCGAGCTGATTACAGACCGCGACTACGAGCTGGAAGGGCTGCCGCACGACTTCAAAGTCCGGCGGCTGTTCCGCCTGTGGAACCCGCGGCCCGAAGGCGGCGTGGCCTGGTCGAACTCGCCCGCGGCGCGCGCGCGCCGGCTCGCGCGCCGCGCGCTGCGGGCGGCCGCCTACTACCGCGAGTGGTGGCGCCTCGTCCGGCTCGTCAGGCGCGAGCGTCCCGACGTGGTACAGTTCGGCGAGATACGCTTCGCCACAGACCTCCTGCCGCTGCTGGCGCTGCGCGCGACCGGCGTGCGGCTCTCCGACGTGTGCCACAACGTCGCGCCGTTCGACGTGAGCGCGGCGTCGGAGAAGATCACGAAGGAGTCGGGCTTCTACCGCGCCGTCTTCCGGCGCGTCTACTCGTGCTTCGACGCCGTCTTCGTACACTCCGAGGTCAACCGGCGCGAGTTCGTGCGGCTCTACGGCGGCGCGCCCGGGCGCGTCCACGTCATCCCGCACGGGAACGAAGGCATGTTCGTCGGCGGAGAGGTGGACGGGGGTGAAGGCGGCACGCTCGCGCGCGAGCTGGGTCTGAAAGGCGGCGCGCCGACGGCGCTCTTCTTCGGCACGCTGACGAAGTACAAGGGCGTGGAGTATTTGATCGACGCCTTCGCCGTCGTGAGGCGGCGTCTGCCGGACGCGCAGCTCGTCGTCGCGGGCTTCCCGAACCCGGACGTGGACGTCGGCGCGCTGCGCGAGCGCGCCGGGCGGCTCGGGCTGACCGACGCGGTGAAGTTCTACCTGCGTTACGTGCCGGTCGAGGAGGTGGCGGGGCTCTTCGCGGCCTCCGACGTGGTCGTCTTCCCGTACCTGATGATCTACCAGAGCGGCGCCTTGCAGGTCGCCTACAGCTTCGCGAAGCCCGTGGTCGCGACCGACGTGGGCGGGCTCTCCGAGGCGGTCGTCCACGGCGAGACCGGCCTGCTCGTCCCGCCGCGCGACGCGGAGGCCCTGGGCGAGGCGGTCGCCGCGCTCCTCTCCGACCCCGTGCGGGCGCGCGCGATGGGCGGGCGCGGGCGGGAGCTTTCGGAGACGGAGTACTCCTGGGACGGCATCGCGCGCGAGGTGAAGGCCGTCTACGCGTCGCTCTGTGCGGGGAGCGTCGGGGCGGCGGAGGCGGCGGCGGTCGTCGGGCCGGGCGGCGGGGAGTAGTCGGCGCGTGACTCGGCGTCTAAGTCTTAGCGGGCGGTGTTGTTGAGAATGTTAGTGCTGGAAATTATCCTCTGGCTGTCGGTCGCGCTCTGCGTCTACGTCTACGCGGGCTACCCCGCGTTGCTGTGGGCGCTGGCGCGCGTGGCGGGGCGGCCGCCGCGGAAGGGCGAGGTGACGCCCGCGGTCAGCGTCGTCATCGCCGCGCACAACGAGGAGCGGCAGATCGCGGCGAAGCTCGATAACACGCTCGCGCTCGACTACCCCGTCGGGAGGCTCGAAGTCGTCGTCGCGTCGGACGGCTCGACGGACGCGACCGGGGAGATCGTCGCGCGCTACGCGGCGAGGGGCGTCAGGCTCCTGCCGCTCGCGCGCTGCGGCAAGATGCGCGCGCTCAACCAGGCGGTGGCACTCGCCTCGGGCGAGGTCGTCGTCTTCACGGACGCGAACGCGGAGCTTGAGCCGCGCGCCTTGAGGGAGCTGCTGGCGCCCTTCGCCGACGCGTCGGTCGGCGGCGTCTGCGGCAACCAGAAGTACGGGCGCGCCGAGGGCGACAGCGCGGGCGCGGGCGAGAACTTGTACTGGACTTACGACAAGTACCTGAAGCACCTGGAGACGCAGGTCGGGAGCACCGTCGCCGCCGACGGCTCGATCTACGCGCTGCGCCGCGAGCTGTACGTCCAGATTGAAGACGGCGCGCAGGCCGACGACTTCGCCGTCTCGGCGCGCGTCGTCACCGAAGGGCGGCGCCGCCTGGTCTACGAGCCCGCGGCCGTCTCCTACGAGCCGCCGCCCGCGAAGAGCGACATGGAGTTCCGGCGCAAGGTGCGCGTCGCCAACCACTGCATGCGCGCCATCCTGAACCTCAGGGGCGGGCTCAACCCCTTCCGCACGGGGCTCTACGCCTTCGAGATGTGGTCGCACAAGGTCCTGCGCTACGCGGTGCCGCTCTTCTGTCTCGCCGCCTTCGCGGCGAACGCGCCGCTCGCCGGGGTCTCCCTTTTTTACCTCGCCCTCTTCGCGGGGCAGGTTCTCTTTTACGCGCTGGCGCTCGCCGGCTACGCGCTGAGGCGGACGCGTCGGGGGCGCTCGAAAGTCCTCTACGTGCCGTTCTATTTCTGTCTCGCCAACGCGGCCGCGCTCTTCGCCGTGTTCTCGCTCCTGCGGGGCGAGCGCATCACGGTCTGGCAGCCGCAGAGGGAGATGACACAAGCTGGGGGAAGTGAACAATGAGAAGCATAAAAGCACTGGCGCTCGTCCTCGCGCCCGCGGCGCTCGCGGGCCTCGTGTTCGCGGCGACGACGACGGCCGCGGCCGCCGCGGGTCAGGACTCGCAGTCGAACACGAACACGAACGCGAACTCGAACGCGCGGCGCTCGCGGAGCCGGGCCGCCTCCTCGAACCAGAACTCGTCGCGGCGCGACGAGGGCGACGGGCGCGAGGATCAGTCGACGCACGGCGTGCAGGACAGCGGCCCGGGCCGCTCCGCCCCCGCGCGCTCGCGCCGCTCGGACGAGAGCCGCTACCGCTTCGAGGTCGGCGTGATGCCGCGCCACATCACCAACTACTTCCAGGCGCAGGACGAGTTCAACTCGGCGACGACGGCGACGCCCGTCCGCTCGGTCACCGTCACGACGCTCTCGGGCAGCTTCGAGTACGACCTCGCGCGCGACGACAACTCGGCGGTGACGGCCGGCCTGCGCGTGCGCCGCAACCTCTTCAAAGACCTCCCGGGCGCCGACTCGACCGACGTGGACGCGACCATCGACTTCGACTACCAGCCGAACCGGCTCCGCCTCGGCTACTTCGGCACGCCGCGCCGGCTGGCCTCCATCGTCGCGGGGCGCAACATCTACGCCGAGACGCACGGCTTCAGCGCGGAGTACTTCCGCCGCATCGACCGCCACTGGCGCGCGCGCGGCGGCTACCAGTTCGCGCGCGAGACCTTCTCGGAGTTCACGGAGCGCAACCTCTCGCGCCACCAGCTCAACGGCGACATACGCTACCGCGTGCACCCGTACTTCACGCCCGGCGTCGGCTTCGAGTACCAGCGCGGCAACGCCGGGTCGGAGAACTTCTCCTACACGCGCCCCGCGCTCGTGCTGCTCGCGACGAGCGACATCCGGGGCAGGGCGTACCTGAGCTTCCGCTACCGCTTCTCCGACCGCGACTACACGACCGGCCTCGCGACCGACTCGAACTTCGGGCGCGAGGACAAGCGGCACGACGTCTCGTTCTACTCGACGGTGCAGCTCGGCAGGGGCTTCTCGCTCTTCGGCTTCGTCTACCACACCGACAACAACTCGAACCGCCTGACGCGCACGTTCACCAGCACGGAGTCGGGGCTCGGCCTCTTCTACCGTTTCCCGAACTGAGCCGGGGAGGAGGAAAGACTTTGAAGGCTTCGGGCACAAGGCGCGGGTCGCGCGCGACCTGTTTGACGACGGCGCTGCTGCTGTCGGCGGCGGCGCTGCTGGCGGCGTGCGGCGCGCGGCCGTCGGCGCAGGCGGCCCGCGCGGCCGGGTCGCTCTACGTCTCGACGCGCGGCGACGACGCGGCCGACGGCTCGTCGCCGTCGCGCGCGCTCAAGTCCATCTCGAAGGCGTTGGAGCGCGCCGAGCCCGGGACGACCGTCTTCGTCGGGGCCGGCACGTACTTCGAGCAGGTCGTGACGAGGCGCGGCGGCGGCGGGGGCGCCGAGATATTCGTCAGGGGCGACGGCGGGGCGGTCATCGACGGCTCAAGGCTCGCCTGGGCTCCGGGCGCCGACCAGAACCGTGGGCTCGTCGAGCTGCGCCACCCTTACGTCAGGCTCTCGGGCCTGAAGGTCATTAACTCGAAGAACACGGGAATCCTCCTCGACGCGGACCACCTGACCGTCGAGGGCTGCGAGGTCGCCGAGTCGCGCCTCCACGGCGTCAGCACCGACACGTCGCGCCAGACCAACTACGGACGACGCCGCGCGACGATGATCCGCGACCTCTCCGTCAGGAACAACGTCGTGCGGCGCTCGTCGCTCTCGGGCAACAGCCAGGCCGTGAGCCTCATCGCCGACGGGTTCGTCGTCTCGGGCAACACCGTGCGCGACAACGCGCAAGAGGGCATCGACGTCTGGCTCGGCGCGCGCCACGGCGAGGTGACGGGCAACACCGTCTACGGCAACGGCGCGGCCGGCGTCTACGTGGACGGCGCGTCGTACGTGCGCATACACCGGAACACCGTCTACGGGAACCGCTCCGGCATCGGCGTCTCCTCGGAGGACGAGAACTACTCGACGCACGACGTGTGGGTCTACAACAACCTCGTCTACGACAACGCCGAGGCCGGGCTCTTCACCTGGGACGAGCGGCGGCATCCCGGGAGGCGCGGCGTCCAGAGCGTCGTGCTGGCTTACAACACGCTCGTCGGCAACCGCCACTCCGTCTACCTCGCGGGCGAGGGGAACACGGTCGAGGTCGTCAACAACCTGGGGCGCTCGACGGCCGAGAGCGTGTGGGACGAGTCCACGCGCTCGACGGTGCGCGCGCGCGACAACGTCTGGCTGGACGGCGTCGAAGGTTTCGCCGCGCCCGCGCGCAAGGATTTCCGGCTGACGGCCGACTCGCCGGCCGTCGACCGCGGCGGCCCCGTCGCGGCCTTCCGCGACGACCGCGGCGAGACGTTCCCCGTCGGCTCCGACTTCGAAGGCGCGGCGCGCGTCTCGGGGCGCGCGCCCGACGCGGGGGCCTACGAGTACCGTGCGCGCGCGGGTGAAAGGTGAAAGCGTTCATGAAAGTGGAAGGGGGAAGAGTTCATGAATAAGTCTCCGTTAGTCGTCCTGTGCCTTGTCGCCTTCGCCGCGGGCGGGGGCGCGCACCTCCTGTTGCAGCGCGCGTCCGCGCCCGTCGAAGTCAGGAGCGAGTTCGCCGAGGCGAAGGCCGAGGCGAAGCCCGAGCCGACCGCCGCCGCGCCCGCCGAAGCCCCGCCACAACCCGCGCCCGCCGCGGAAGCGGAAGCACCCGCGACCGAAGAGGCGAAGCCCGCAGAGGCGGAGGCCGCAGAGGCGAAGCCCGCCGACGTGCCGGCCGAGCCCGCGAAGCCCGCCGCCGTCGCCGCCGCGCCGCGGCCCGCGAGGCGCGCGTCGCCATCGAGGGCGGCCGCACGTCCGCGGCCCGCGCAGGTCGTCGCGAACGCTCCGCCGCCCGCCCCCGCGCCCGCGCCCGCCGCCACCGGCGGGAAGGCCGGAGGCGGACGGGGCCTGAAGGAGACGACCGTCGGCGGCGCGAAGAAGACGGGCAGCCTGTTCGGCAAGGGGCTCAAGAAGATCGGCGGCGTCTTCCACGACTAGAGCCCGCGACGCAAATACGTGCGACTCTGCGGCCGGGTCAGAACCGCCCGCGGTAGCGGGCGGGCCTCTGCTAACCGACAGTGGCGCGTGGCAAAGGCCCGCCCGCTACCGCGGGCGGTTCTGACCGTTATGCCGCCGCCTTCGTGTGCTACACTCCACGGCCATGCCGGCCACGTCCACACTCTTAAAGATTACGAAAAGCGCGCTCGTCATCGTCGTCTCCCTGCTGTCGCTCTGTGCCCACCCCGCGCGCGTCGCCGCGCAGGATGCGGACGACGAAGAGGAGCGCGCGGACTTCTTCGACCGCGCGGAGGACGAGGAGGATTTGAACCGGGAGCTGTGGGAGTACGTGAAGGGGACGCCGTACGCGGGCGCCCTCTCGTACGTGGCGGCGGCGCAGGCGCGCGCGCGCGCGGCGCGCGTGGCGGAGGCCGTGCTGCCGACGGGCTGGAAGATCGCGCCCGCCGGGCGGCAGGTCGAGCTGGGGCGTCTGCCTTACGAGGCCGTGCCGTTCGCGGGCCGCCTCGTCGTCCTCAACACCGGCTACTACCTGCGCGAGCCGCAGGAGGTCTCGGTCGTGGACACCCGCGCGGGGCGCGTCGAGAAGACGCTGCGCATCAACTCGCTCTTCCCGAGCGCGGCGGAAGGCCCGGGTGGCGACCTCTACGTCAGCGGCGGCTTCGACTCGAAGGTCTACCGCATCGACCGGCAGTTCAACGTCGCGCGCGAGTACGCGCTCGCGGGCTACGCCGCGGGGCTCGCGCCCATAGACGAACGCCGCCTCGCCGTCCTCTACCTCGCCGCGAGTGACGACAAGGGGAACTACATCTCGGGCCGCCTCGCCGTGCTCGACGCGGAGACGGGGAAGGTCGAGCGCGAGGCGGACGCGGGCTACTTCCCCTACTCGGTCAGGCGCGTCGGCGGCAAGCTCTACGTCGCCGTGCTCGGCGAGAACCGCCTGCGCGTCTTCGACGAGAAGTTGAAACAGCTCGCGGAGATTCCCGCCGGGCGCAGGCCGCAGGAGATGTGCACGGACGGGCAGAGCCTCTACGTCGTCAGCACGGACTCGGACGAGGTGCGGGTCGTGGACACGGCGCGCGACCGCGTGACGGGCGTCGTGCGCACGAACCGTTGGGGGAGCCCCTTCGGCGCGGCGCCGACCTCCTGCGCCGTCTCGGGGAACCGCGTCTACGTCACGCTCGCCGGCATGAACGCCGTCGCCGTCTTCGAGCGCGGGACGTGGCGCCAGCTCGGGCTCGTGCCCGCGGGCTGGTACCCGACGAAGGCGGTCGTCGAAGGCGGCGACCTGCTCGTCCTGAACGCGAAGGGCCTGCGCCCGCGCCGGCCGAACCCGCAGGGGCCGCAGCCGACCGACCCGCCCAACAAGCCCCAGCCCTTCTACGTCCTGACGCAGTTGAGGGGCAGCCTCTCGGTTCTGCCGACCGCGGACGTTAACGCGCGCAGCGCCGCCGCGTGGACGCGGCAGGTGCTCGCGGGCGCGCCGACCTTCGACGCGCGGCGGGGCTTCAAGCTGCCCGTCAAACACGTCTTCTACGTCGTGAAGGAGAACCGCTCGTACGACCAGGTACTCGGAGACCTCGGGCGCGGCGACGGCGACGCCTCCCTCACGCTCTTCCCGCGCGACGTCTCGCCGAACCACCACGCGCTCGCGGAGCAGTTCGTCACGCTCGACAACTTCTACGCCGACGGCGAGGTGAGCGTGCTCGGCCACAGCTTCACGACGAGCGGCTACGCCTCGCCCTTCCTCGAATGGCTGGGCAACGCCAACTACTCGGGGCGCTTCAACGGCTACCCGTTCGGGATGGTGCCCTCCGTGACCTCGCCCGCGTACCTCTGGGACGCGCTCGACGAGGCGCGCGTCAGTTACCGAATCTACGGCGAGAACTACTACCTCTACACGCGCGCCTACCGCGTCATCGCCGAGGCGCGCGGGGAGAAGAGCGAGCTCGCGCGGAAGTTCTACGCGCGGATGATGAGCCTTTCGTCCAGGCCCTTCAACGAGCGCGACCGCGGCCGCCTCTTCTACGACTTCGCGCACGCCTACGCCGGGCGCGCCGACACGCAGGCGGACGCGCTGCGGCTGCTCGGCGAGGAGAAGTTCCGCGAAGGGCTCTCCGAATTCCTCGTCGGCGACGGGTCGCTCGCGCGCGCCGTCGCCGCGGACGCGAGCCTGCGCCGCCGCTTCGCGGAGTACCTCTCGCGCTACGCCTTCGACTACCGCTCGTGGGACCTGGGCCACTCCGACCTCGACCGCTTCGCGGCGTGGCGCGCGGACTTCGAGCGGCACGTCAGGGCGGGGGCGGTGCCGCGCTTCAACTACGTCTGGCTGCCGAACGACCACACGGCCGGCGCGGACACCAAGATTCGCACGCCGCAGCAGTTCGTCGCGCAGAACGACGCGGCGCTCGGGCTCCTCGTCGAGACCATCTCGCGCAGCCCCGTCTGGCGCGAGTCGCTGATTCTCATCGAGGAGGACGACGCGCAGAACGGCCCCGACCACGTGGACGCGACGCGCATCGTCGCGCTCGCGGCCGGCCCGCACGTCCGCCGCGGCGCCGTCGTCAGCGACCGCTACGACCAGTTGAGCGCGCTGCGCACGGTGGGCCTGCTGCTCGGCTTCCGCCCGCTCAACCTCAACGACCGCATGGCCGTCCCCATGTTCGGCATCTTCCAGACGCGCCCCGACCCCGCGCCCTACGCCGCGCCGCCGACCTGGCCCGCGCTCTCCGACACAGACCGCGCGCGCTACGAAGAGTTGCGACAGAAAACGAGTCAGAACCGCCCGCGGTAGCGGGCGGTTCTGATACCGACATGCGAAACAAAATAAGGAGGTGAGAGCCGGGAGCGCGGGCATCCTGCCCGCCATGAGCGCCGCAGGCGCGAAGGCCGTGTGACTATCCACTCCGACGTCGAGAGATACAGGGCGACGGCCGAGCGTGCCCGGGCACGCTTCGGCGGGCAGGGATGCCCGCGCTCCCGGCTTCGGACGCCTTATCCCATTCAGC
>DASVQJ010000198.1:0-22253 GCA_036389235.1 Pyrinomonadaceae bacterium
TGGGCACAGAGAATCAAACTCTGTGCCCACCTCCGTGCCCTCTGTGCCTCTGTGGTTAATTTATCTCCCGCCGCACGCACGACCCGAAGTCACTTCAGTCCTCAACCCTCCCGCCTCCCGTCTTCCCGCCGAAGCCCGTGCTGTGTGAGCCGAAGGAGCGGCCGAGCGCGCGGACTTCGGCCTCGATCTGCGGCAGCGTCCGCCGCGTCTGGCGACCCATGAGGCGGCCTGCGAGCGAGCTGGCTAAGAGCTGCCGGACGGCGGCGGCCGCGGCGAGCGTGCGCGGGACGTAGACCTTGCGCCGGCGCCGCTCGACCGCCTCGACGAAGGCTGCCGCGCAGTCGCGCAGGGGCGTCACGCGGCCGAAGGGGCCGGGCAGCCTCCCCAACAGCTCCCTGAAGCCCGCGAGGTCGCTCTGCGCGTCGCGCACCAGGTCCGTGTCGATCCACGAAGGGTGCGCGACGCCCACGCCCACGCCCTTGTGCGCGACTTCGAGGCGGAAGACGTTCCCGAACTGCTCGACGCCGCTCTTCGCCGCCGCGTAGGCCGAGATGCCGGGGAAGGGCGCGAGCGCCGCGGCCGACGAGACGAGCAGGTAGTAGCCGCGCCTCTCCGTGACGTGCGGCAGCGTGGCGCTCACGGTGCGGACGACGCCCGTGAGGTTCACGTCGATGGTGCGGACGAGGGCTTCGATGGGGCCGACGGCGACGGTGCCGTTGCTCGCCACGCCCGCGTTGGCGATGACCACGTCGATGCCTCCCGAAGCCTCGACCGTGCCCGCGACGGCGCGCTCTAAAGCCGTTTGGTCGGTCACGTCGCACTCGAACCAGACGTGGCCCTCGCCCAGCTCCCTGGCGAGCGCGGCCAGAAGCTCCGGCTCCAACCCGACCAGGGAGAGTCGCGCGCCGCGCGCCGCGAGCTGTCGCGCCGTCTCCGCGCCGATGCCGCGCGCGGGGCCGGTGATGAGCACGACCTTGTCTTTGATTTCGTAACGCATGGGCCTCCTGGGTAAGAGGGTGTCGGGGTTTGGGTGCTGGGTTTTGGGGAGAGACGTTTTAACCAACACCTAACACCCGACACCCGACGCCTCATACTCGTTCGAGAAGTGCGCGCCAGTCGCGGGCGACCTGGGCGAGCGCGGCGGCGGCGGCCGGGCAGACGCCGGTCATGTGAACAAACCCGTGCGCGAGCGAGGGGAAGCGCCGCCAGATGACTTCGACGCCCGACTCCTTCAGACGCCGCGCGTAGGCGTCGCCCTCGTCGCGCAGGTAGTCGAAGCCGGCGGTGGCGACGAGCGCGGGCGCGAGCCCCGAAAGGTCTTGCGCGCGCAGCGGCGAAATGCGCGGGTCGTCGTCGCGCGCGCCCGTGCCGTCCGTGTAGAGTCGGGAGAAGGCGTCGCAGTCCGTGCGCGCGAGGAAGTAGCCGCGGCCGAAGAGTCTCTTCGACGCGCGCTCCTCGCCCGTGCCGTCGGTCGCGGGGTAGACGAGGAGTTGCGCGGCGGGCGGGCGCTCGCGCGCCGTGAGCTGCGCGGCGACGGCGGCGAGGTTGCCGCCCGCGCTGTCCCCGCCGATTGAGACGCGCGAGGCATGAACGCCGAACCGTCCCGCGTTGGCCTGCGCCCAGCGCAGCGCCGCGACGGCGTCGTGCAGGCCGGCGGGGAAGGGGTGCTCGGGCGCGAGCCTGTACTCGACCGAGAGGACGTGCGTCCGCGCGCGCAGGCAGAGCACGCGGCACGTCTCGTCGTGCGTCTCAAGGTCGCCGATGACGAAGCCGCCGCCGTGGAGGTAGACGAGGAGGTCTTCGCTCTTCCTCGCGGGCGCGTAGTGGCGCGCGCGCAGCCGCCCGGCCCCGCCGTCGATTTCGAGGTCGCGCACCCTGCCCGCGCGCGTCTTCGGCCCGCCGAAGATGATGACCTCGCGGCGGAAGCGCGCGCGTGCGGAGACGGGGTCGGGCTCGCAGAGTCCGTGGCGCACTCGCCTGCGGCTGAGCGCGAGGACGAGTTGCAGACACGGGTCGAGCCGCTGCCCGTCCACCTCCACCTGCGGGCGGCCCGAGAGTCTGAGCTGCGCGCGCGCGGGCAGCCGGCCGAGCGCGCGCGCCGTGACGCCCTGTATGCGCTCGGCGCGTGTGATCTGTTGTGTGTGGGACATTGAACGTTCAGTGTGTGCCCGCCCTCGGGCCGGACGGATTATAGCGGAGGCCGCCGTCCATCCGGGAGCGGAGGAAGGTGAGCGCGCCGGGAGCGCGGGCATCCCTGCCCGCCATGAGCGCGTCACCGCGAAGGCCGTGAAACTTTAAATCTCAACGTCGAGAGATGGCGCCCGACTGCTAAGCGTGCCGGCGGCACGCTTTGGCGGGCAGGGATGCCCGCGCTCCCGGCGACAGGTCGCGTCTATTGAACACGTCTTGATGAAAAGCCCGGGCCCGGCTACACTGTGCGTCCCACTCGCGTCGGTCTCATGCGGGCGGCGTGCCCTTTAGAGCCGCTCTCGTTGCAACAGTCTTAACTTCTTCTTGCCCCGGTTCCGAGGGCGCCGCGGTCCGGCGCCGCACTCACCCATACGCCACGGCGGGCGCGTGCCCTCGCGCCCGCGGGCTTCCTTTCGTCCGCACCCCAACAGAGGAGAATCGTCGATGAGAACATTTCACAGGCGAGCCGCGCTCGTGTGCGCGGCGGCGCTCCTGACGCTCGCCGCGCTGCTGCCCCTCGCGCCCGCCTCGCGCGCGCGCCGTCAAACTTCCGCCGAAGGCTTCGAGAGCGGCACCAAGACCTCCTACGCCGCCGCCGCGGTCTTCCTCTCCACCGGCTGGTGGTACATGGACGACGCGCTCGTCGGCAACCTCTCGACCGACCGCAAGACCGGCGCGCAGTCGGCCCGCATCAGGAACGTCGGCGCCGTCGGCACGCAGTTCGACTTCGCCTCGGCCGGCACCGTCACCGTCCAGCACGCCGTCTTCGGCACCGACGGCGCCTCTTCGTGGGAGCTTTGGGTCTCGGCCGACGGCGGCTCGACCTACTCGAAGGCCGGCTCGACCGTCAACACCTCTTCGACGACCCTGGCGACCGCCTCCTTCACCGTCAACTCGGCCGTGCCCGTGCGCCTCTCGATACGCAAGACGGGCGGGGGCGCCAACCGCCTCAACGTGGACAACGTCACGGTCAACCCCTACTCGGCCCCGCCGCCGACGAGCGTCCACCTGACGATGGGCAACCCCTCGAACGCCGTCGCGGACGTGGGCCAGCCGACCAACTACCTGCTCGACAAGCCGCAGTTCGCCGTCTCGTACCACCGCGACAAGGGGCGTCCGAACTGGGTGAGCTGGCACCTCGCCTCCTCCTGGCTGGGCTCGACGCCGCGGCAGGACGACTTCCGCAACGACGCGACACTGCCCGCCGGCTGGTATCAGGTGCAGGGGACTGACTACTCGGGCTCGGGCTTCGACCGTGGCCACCACTGCCCTTCGGCCGACCGCACGCTGACGGTCGCCGACAACTCCTCGACCTTCCTGATGACGAACATGCTGCCGCAGTCGCCGGACAACAACCAGGGGCCGTGGGCCAACATGGAGAACTACCTGCGCACGCTCGTCACCTCGGGCAACGAGCTGTACGTCGTGATGGGCGGGTCGGGCTCGGGCGGGACGGGCTCGAACGGCGGGACGACGACGACGATTGCGGGCGGCAAGGTCGCGGTGCCTTCGCAGGTGTGGAAGGTCGTCATCGTGCTGCCCGCGGGGACGAACGACGTGTCGCGCGTGACGACCTCGACGCGCACCATTGCGGTCATCATGCCGAACGCGCAGGGCATACGCACGGCCGACTGGAAGACCTACCGCGTGAGCGTCGATCAGGTGGAGACGCTGACCGGCTACAACTTCTTCTCCAACGTCCCGGACACGATCCAGAACGTCATCGAGTCGGTCGTGGACAACCAGTAGTAGAACGATGAAGCAGGAAGAAGGGTGTTGGGTGTTGGGTGTTGGGTTCTGGTTAAAACCAACACCCAACACCTACAGCGGCGTGCGTTCGGGTGCGACCTCACGCCGGGAGCGCGGGCATCCTGCCCGCCGTGAGCGCGAAAGCGCGAAGGCCGTGAGACTTTAAACCTCCACGTCGGGAGAGAGCGCTCCACGGTGAAGCGTGCTTCTCGCACGCTTCGGCGGGCAGGATGCCCGCGCTCCCGGCGCGGCCGTCGCGTCCGTGTGAACGCCGCTATAACACCCAACACCCCTCCTCCGTTCCTACTTCATCGTTTCTAATAGCTCTCCGTCAGGCGGTGCGCGACGAGGCGGTCGCCCTTCGAGACGTAGAGCAGGCCGGCGGCCTCGTCGCTGACGAAGCGCTCGTCGGGGTCGCTCAGGCGCACCTCGCGCGAGGCGCGGCCCGTCTCCACGTCCACGCCGACGAGGCCGCGCCCGCCGCCGCGCAGGGAGCTGTAGAAGTACATCCAGCGGCCTCGGAGCGCGGCCAGCCGCCGCGTCCGCATCAGGAAGCGCGAGAGGCGAGAGAGCTGGCTCGCCGGGTCGAGCCGGTCGAGCAGGCGCTCCGAAATGTCTCCGCCCGAAGGCGCCGCGACCCGCGGCCTCGTCACCACGTTGGTCGAGGTCGAGACGCCGCGCCGCACGCGCGACAGCGCGCCGTAGGTCGAGAGCCTTTCGGCCGCGTACTGCCGCGCGTAGGAGCGCGCGGAGTCCGAGGCGAGGCTCGACAAGTCCGCGAGCGTGACGTGCGCGGCCAGCCCCGAGGAGCGCAGCCCGGCCAGAGCGCCCGCGATGCGCGCGCCGCGGAAGACGGTCGAGGCCGCGCCGCCGTACCTGAAGTAGAGGGACGCGGCGCGCGCCGCCACGGCCGCCACCGTGCGCAGAAGCCCGCGCCCCGGCGGCTCGTGCCGCTCGCGCCAGAGCGGCGTCGCCCCGTTGCCGTCGAACGCGGCCAGCTCATTCTTGCCCCCGAGCACGAGCTCGCCGCGCTCGTTCAGGAGCAGGAAGGCCGCCGCCTCGACGCCGTGCGAGACCTTCAGGCGCCGCCTGCCCGTCAAAGAGTCGAGCAGGATGAGGTCGTCGCGGTCGGCGACGGCCACCGTCCCCGCGTTCGGCACGGCGAAGTTCGTCAGGCCCTTGTCCGCGCCCTTGTAGCGCCAGAGGGTCTTGCCCGTCGCGGGGTCGATGGCGCTCACGCCGTAGGGGCCGCGCGCCACGGTCTCCCCGTCTTCGAGGCGCGTGAACTGCCCGCCCGTCCTCGCGTAGAGCGTCTTGCCCGCGAGCACCAGCTCCGGCGTCAGGCCCAGGTCCTTCGACTCCCACGCGACCTCTCCGTCCGCGCGCGAGACGGCGCGCACGCGTCCGCGGCCGGAGATGTAGACGTAGCGCTCGTCGGCCACGGGGTCGGACTCGGTGAGCGCGAGCCCGTCTTCGTTGACCTTGAACTTCTCGCGCCTGCGCTCCCGGCCCGTCCGCGCGTCGAGCGAAGTCAGACCCTCGTAGAAGAGGTACAGGCGCCCGTCGAGGAACGCGGGCGGCCGGTAGTTGTCGAGCGTGTAGGGCACCTCTCTATCTTTATCGTCGCCCCACGCGACGGGCATCATCTCGACTTCGCTCTCCAGCTCGCGCTTCCAAAGCTCCTCGCCCGTGGCGAGGTCGAAGACGTGCAGCTCGGGCTTGCGCCTGAAGCCCTCGCGCGGCTTCGACTTCGCGTCGCGCACGAAGACGGCCGCGAGCAGGCCCGCCGAAGGCTCGAAGGCCGTCTGCATCACCGCGCCGCGCACCTTGTCGCTGCGCCAGAGCGCGTCGCCCGTCAGGAGGTCGAGCGCTTCGAGGCGGGACTTGCTGCCGCCCGCCAGCGTGACCAGCAGAACGTCCGTCCCCGGCACCGCGGCCACGTCCGTCTCGTCCAGACGCGCCTCCTTGTGCCGCCAGAGCACGTCGCCCGTCTCCGCCTCCAGCCCGTAGAGCGACTTCTCCGTGCCGACGACGAGCACGCCCACGTCTGTCGATTGGTAGAAGCGCACGCCCGCGTCGAGCTTCGTAGACCACGGCTCGGCCGCGCCCGCCGACGGGGGGCAGAGCAGAAAGATGACGAAGAGAGCGCAGGCCGTCTCCCGCGAAGACATTCGCCGCGGCTGACTCTGCAAAAGGCTCATCAAGACTCGCATGGCATTGCTCATATTACCTGGAGGGTATCCACCCGTCCGCCGAGGAACGACGTAAATCCGCCGCTCCTCGGTAAGAATCCGCCGCGGGGCGGCGTTCGAGTTGAGCCCGGCCTTTCGAGGCCGGGGCCGCCGGCCATAAACGGGTTGCGCGTCGCGTCAGCGACGCCCGGGCCGGCGCGTCACTTGACCTTAACCCGGCCTTGAAAGGCCGGGCTAAACTCCGTCGCCGCTGACGCGGCGAAGACTTTTCAAACAGGCTCTTATCAGTCTACCAGCGAGAGGAACTCGGTCAGAATCCTCTCGGTGATGCCCCAGATGGGGCCGTGCTGCGAAGGGTAGGCGGGCCACTCGCGCTCGACGCCCGCGAAGGCCATGCGGAAGACGGCCGAGCGCCCGCCCTTCTTCAACTCATCGACCGGAACCCAGAAGGCCGCGGCGACCTCTTCACTCAACGACAACTCTTTCGGCCCGCCGGCCGCGCGCCGGTAAAACTCCTCCGGGGCGACGAAGACGAACGGCGTCACGGAGACGCGCGGCGCGGAAGGGCTCTGCGGGTTCACCGTGCCGAGCCGCGCAATCGCCTCGCCGCCCGCGAAGAGGTCTATGCCGACCTCCTCCAAAGTCTCCCGCGCGGCCGTCGCCAGAAGGTTCTCGTCCTCCGGCTCCACACGCCCGCCCGGCAGCGCGAGGTGACCCGACCAGTGGTCACGCTCCGCCTCCGAGCGTTTGATGACGAGCATCTCGGCCCCCTCCAACCCCTCCCGCAGCACGAGCGCGACCGCCGCGCGCCGCAGAGAGAGGTCGCCCGGCGCCGTCTCGTCCTCCACGCGCACGTCGAACGCGCCCGCCGCGCCGAGACGCCCTCGGAGCCTTGTCAGTAATGTAACGAAATCGCTCATTTGATAATGCCGCCGCAAAACCTCTGGGCGGCGTTCAGACGGGCGCGACCGCCAGAGCGGTCAGAACCACCCGCGGTAGCGGGTGGGCCTTAGTAACCCGGTGGAGCCGTGTCGCACCAGCCCACCCGCTACCGCGGGTGGTTCTGACCTGTCTTGCCATACGGCGGTCGCCCCCGACCGCACCCCCTATATCGGCGGTGACGCGAAATCCTTCCGCGGAACCGCCAAAGTTGACCATTATCCCGTAAAACTCTGCCGCGCAAGCGTTTCAGGTGATTTTGCGGACGTTTCCGCCGACAGTGCGAGCGTTTCAGGTGCTCGCGCGGCCTGTACACATGCCCGCGCGACGTGTTCACATGCCCGCGCGGGCTGTACACATGCCCTCGCGGCTTGTTCAGGTGCCCGTGCGACGTGTTCAGGAGCCCTCGCGGGCTGTTCAGGAGGCCGTGCGGGCTGTTCAGGAGGCCGTGCGGGTTGTACAGATGCCCGCGCGGGCTGTTCAGAAGGGCGTGCGGACGTTTCAGATGGCTTTGCAAACGTGACAGAAGGCCGTGCGGGTGTGAAAGTTGGCTGCGCGGGCGTGCAAAATGACCGAGCCGGACTCCTCCTCGGCCGCGCCGAAAGCCTCGAAGGCGAGTCGAGACGCGCGACACGGCCGTTCTCACCCACCGCCCAGGCCGCGTCGCCGCGCGGCGAGACGCCGACGGCGTGAAACCCTTCGGCGCCGAGCGGTTTCCAGACTTGCCCGCCGTCCGTCGAGTAGTCGGAGCCCGAAGGCCCGACGGCGACGAGCGTACGTCCAAGCGTCCCCGGCACGTACGCGACGCAAGACCTGTAGCCGCCGGGGCGTGCCTCCGCGCCGAGCGCGCGCCAGGTCACGCCGCCGTCGGACGTCACGGCGGCGCTCCCTTCCGACTCCTGCTCCTTCGTGTAGTCGCCGCCGACGGCCGCGCCCGCGTCTCCGTAGAAGGCGAGCGAGAAGACTCCCGCCGATTTTCCCGCTTTGAGGGGCGCGGGCGCGACCTGCCACGTTCGGCCGCCGTCTTTAGAGCGAAAGACGCGCCCGCCTTCCGGGCCGCCGGTGCCGAACCACGCGTTTGAAGTGCCATCGACGGCCACGCAGGTGCCGCTGGCCGCGAAGCCGCCTTCACCCGCGAGTGCGGGAGGCATCCCGGCCGCGTCAATCTCCTTCCACGTCCGCCCGCCGTCCTCCGTCCTGACCACGAGAAAGCGTCCGTCAACCGGGTCGCTCACGGCGAGACCCCGCGCACCGTCCCAGAAGGCCATGCAGTCGTAAAAAGCGCCCGCGCGGCGGTTCCGGAACTGTAGAGTCCAGTTACGGCCGCCGTCGTTCGTCTTGTAAATCCTTGAGCGCTCGCCCTCGCCGATGGCGAGGAGGTAGGCCGTGTTCGCGTCGAAGGCGTCCACGTCTCGGAAGTCGAGTTCGGACGCGCCGGGCACCTGCCCCGCCCGCCAGGTCCGCCCGCCGTCAACCGTGCGCGCGTACGTGCCGCCCGCGCCGCTCGCCCAGGCGACGCGACGGCTGACGGCGCTCACGCCGCGCAGGCGCACATTCGTCCCGCTCACCTGCGCAACCCACTGCGCGCGTGCGTCCGCCGCGCAGATGACGAGAAACAGTGTGATGAGAGTCGTCTTTTTGAGCATCGGTCGCTTCCAGTACGGCGGCGTCGCACGGCCGTTTGATGTCCCACGACCCCGGCCGCGCTGCTACCTTACAACAGAAAGCGGGAGAAACGAACGGGACAGGGAAACCCCCGCCCGGACAACTAAAAGAGAGGGAAAAGCATCTTAGTTTGCAACAATTTAACCCCCACGATTGAGATTTACAGAGAAAGCCCTGAACCAAACAGACGGGAGCCGCGTACAGACTCCCGGCGGCATTATTCGGCACCGCGAGTGCCTTTTTATTTGGAGTATTGACCCGGTTGAAATTGATGAAAATTCTCGTTCCCCGCATCCTCCTCGTATCCCTCTTCGTCCTCGCTTCCGTCACTTTTGCCGGCGCGCAGACCAGGCCGAAGTCCGCAAAGGCTTCGGCCGCGAACGCGCAGGCCGACCCCTTGAGCGACTTGCAGAAGTTCCGCCAGGAGTTCATCAAGGCGGCCGAGGAGTACCGCGCCAGCCTCGTCGAGCTTTCCGGCAGCTACGAGTCGAACCTCAAGAAGCTGACCGAGAAGCAGGAGACGCTCAAGGGCCTCTACACGGACGGCCTCATCTCGCGCAAAGAGTACGAGGAGAGCGGGACGGAGATCGCCGACGCCCGCGCAAGGGTCGAGGAGATGCGCGCAGAGATTGCGAAGGCCGACGAGACGATAGCCGCGGCCCGCAAGCCCATCGAGACCTACACGGCCGCGCCCTCCGCCGGCGTGCGGACGGACGTGGCCTGGACGACAGGCAACAGGGGCATAGACAACCTGATTCGCCTGAACGGCCAGCGTTACGGGGTTGACCCGTACCTCATCTACTGCGTCATACGGCAGGAGTCGGGCTTCCGCACGGGCGCGACGAGCCCTGTCGGGGCGATGGGGCTCATGCAGTTGATGCCCGGGACGGCCGCGCGCTACGGCGTGACGAACCCTTACGACCCCGCGCAGTCGATCATGGGCGGCACGCGCTACCTCGCCAACCTCCTGCGCCTGTTCGGCGGCCGAGTTGACCTCGCGCTCGCGGGCTACAACGCGGGCGAGGGCGCCGTGATGAAGTACGGACGCCGCGTCCCGCCCTACGCCGAGACGCGGAACTACGTCCGCACCATCGGCGCCCGCTACGCGCAGAGCGGCGGCACCGGCGTCACGCTCACCACCAAGACCGAGGCGCGCGAGGCGAGGGGCAACCGCAAATAGAAAGAGTTAACTTAAAGAACTTCAAGGGCGGGGCTTCGGCTCCGCCCTTTTACATTTAGCGGGCGAGCACCGACATAAGGGTCAGGACCACCCGCGGTAGCTGGTGGGCCTTCGCGGGTGGTCCTGACCGCTATGCCTGACTTGCGCGCCATCCGCGTTGGCGTATGATAGGGGCATCCGGCATGGTTCAAAGCATAAACAAGTATCGTGAGAGGAATCACTTCCGATGAGAGTGGCGTTTAAGGTTTGCGCGCTGTTGACGGCGCTGTGTGTAGTCGCGCCGATGTTAACTATGGGACAGAAGAAGAGTGGGGCGCAGTCGGGCGAGCTGGCGGAGCTGAACGCGAAGATAAGGCGCTTCGCGCCGACGGTCGTCACGGCCGACACGTCACGCCTGTCGGCGGGCGACCGCCGCGCGCTCGCCAAGGTAGTGGAGGCCGCGCGCCTCTTCGACCCGCTCTTCCTGCGCCAGGTCTGGAGCGGCAACGTCGCGCTGAAGCGAAAGCTCGAAGCCGACAAGACGCCGCTCGGCCGCGCGCGCCTGCACTACTTCGACATCAACGACGGCCCCTGGTCGCAGCTCGACGAGAACATATCTTTCCTGCCCGGCGTGCCGCGCGAGAAGCCCGCGACGGCCGCGCACTACCCCGACGACATGACCAAGCAGGAGTTCGAGTCGTGGGTCGCCACGCTCCCCGAGCCGGAGAAGCAGAAGGCGACCGGCTTCTTCTACGCCGTCCGCCGCGACGCGGCCGGCAAGCTCAAACTGGTGCCCTACAGCCAGGAGTACGGCGAGTTCCTGCGGCCGGCCGCGGCGCTCTTGCGCGAGGCGGCGGGGCTGACGACCAACGAGACCCTCAAGAGCTTCCTCTCGAAGCGCGCCGACGCTTTCCTCGACGACGACTACTACGAATCCGACGTCGCGTGGATGGATTTGGACGCGCCGATTGACGTGACCATCGGGCCGTACGAGACATACTCCGACGGCCTCTTCGGCTACAAGGCGGCGTTCGAGGCGTACGTGACTTTGCGCGACGAGGCGGAGTCGGCGAAGCTGACGAAGTTCGGCGGACTGTTGCAGGAGCTTGAGAACAACCTGCCCGTCGACCCGCGCCACCGCAACCCGAAGCTCGGCGCCGCCGCGCCCATCCGCGTCGTCAACGTCGTCTACTCCTCGGGCGAGGGCAACTCGGGCGTGCAGACGGCGGCCTTCAACCTGCCGAACGACGAGCGCGTCGTGCACGAGAAGGGCTCGAAGCGCGTCATGCTCAAGAACGTGCAGCAGGCGAAGTTCGACAAGACGCTCGTCCCCATCTCGCGCGTCGTGCTCTCCAGGGGAGACCAGGCGAACGTCTCCTTCGAGGCGTTCTTCACGCACGTCCTCGCGCACGAGCTGATGCACGGGCTCGGGCCGCACACCATCACCGTGGGCGGCCGGGAGACGAGCGTGCGCAAGGAGCTGAAGGACAACTACTCCGCCGTCGAGGAGGCGAAGGCCGACATCACGGGCCTGTGGGCGATGCAGTACCTCATCGACAAGGGCGTGCTCGACAAGTCGTTCGAGCGGACGCTCTACACGACGTTCCTGGCGAGCGCCTTCCGCTCGGTGCGCTTCGGCATCAAGGAGGCGCACGGGAAGGGCATCGCCTTGCAGTTCAACTACCTGACCGACGAGGGCGCGTTCAAGTACGACCCGGGGACGAAGACGTTCTCGGTCGAGCCGGCGCGCATCAAGGAGGCCGTGCGCAAGTTGACGCACGACATCCTGACGCTCGAAGCCGAGGGCTCGTACGAAGGGGCGAAGGCGTTGCTCGACAAGTACGGCGTCGTCCGCCCCGAGATGCAGGGCGCGCTCGAACGCCTGAAGGACGTGCCCGTGGACATCGAGCCGAGCTACCCGCTCGCGTCGGCGCGCGCGGGCAGGTGACGCCTCAACGTACGAGCGCGCACGGACTACGTCCGTTCCTCCTCGTATAATCGGCCGAATCAGTTAACTCAAGGGGGAAGTATGGGAAAGAGAAGGACAGTGTTTCTGTTAGGTGCGCTCTGCCTCGTCGCGGCGTCCGCGGCGCCCGCGCTGGCGCAGTCGAGGCAGTACGTGCAGGGGCAGGTCGTCGGCATCGGCGGGCGCCGGGCGGGGCTCAACCGTCCGTTCTCGCTCACCATCAACAACTACAGCTCGGCGGACGACGTGCAGCGTTTGAACGCGGCGCTGCGCTCGGGCGGGCAGGACGAGCTGATGCGCGTGCTCTCGAAGCTCGACGCGGGGCGCGTCTCCATCGGCAACAACGTGGGCGTGACGGCGAACGCCGTCATCGCGACGCCGACCGCGGAGGGCGGGACGAAGCTGACCGTGCTCTACGAGCGCAACGTCGCCATCTTCGAGCTGCGTTACGGGACGCGCTCGGCGGACTACCGCTTCGGCTACGCGGAAATCTACCTCGACGCGCGCGGGCGCGGGCAGGGGACTTTCATCCCCGCGGCGAAGGTCAAGCTTGAGGGCGACAACAACTGGGTCGTCGAGGACTTCGGCGAGTTCCCCGCGCGCCTGATCGGCCTCCGCGCCACCGGCCGCGTCGGCGGCGTGCGTTAGCGAGAAGTTTGAAGCCCCGAAGGGGCGTCATGTGAAGCCGGGGGCGTTGCCCTGGCTTTCACATGACGCCCCTTCGGGGCTTTGCGTTATGCCGGCGGGGGCTTAGAAAATCTTGCGCCAGGTGCGCTTGACCCAGTTGCCGGACTTCTTCGCGCCCTTCTTGGTCGCGTCGCCGACGTCCTCGGCCTTGTCGCCGACCTCGTTGACGCCCTTCTTGGCCCCGCGCGCGGCGACCTTCGCGCCCTTGGCGGTCGCGTCGCCCACGTCTTCGGCCTTGTCCGCGGCCTCGTGGCCGACGGCCTTGCCGGTGTGGACGGCCTTGCCGCCGACGTCCTCGGCCTTGTCGCCGACTTCGTTGACGGCGTCGCCCGTCTTGTCCTTAACGTCCTCGGCCTTGTCGCCGACTTCCGCCGCGCCCTTCTTGGTCGCGTTGCCGGCCTTCTTCGCGCCCTTGACGGTGGCGTCCTTCACGTCGCCGGCCTTGTCGCCGACGTCCTCGGCCTTGTCGCCGACCTCGTTGACGCCCTTCTTCGTGGCGCTGCCGGCCTTCTTGGCGCCCTTGACCGTCGCGTCTTTTACGTCCTCGGCCTTGTCGCCGACCTCCTGGCCGGCCGACTTCGTCTGATCGACGGCCTTGTCAACGTTGCTCTCCTGCGCCGCCGCGCCCCCGACGAGCGCCAGCGAGAACAGGAACGATACTAGAACTTTACGCATTGCCGCATGCCTCCCGTGTGGTGAACACCTGTAGTGAAATCAGTCGCTTTCCGCCTCGTGCGGTTAGTGTTCGCAAGCAACATGCCACGGCGCGCAAGCGCGGCCCGCGGGCGGCGTACGGCTGACAGCGGGGGGCGCGGCTGTTATCTTTCTGGACGGAATGGACACCCCCAAAGGGCCGGCGCGCGCGGAGGGCGAGGGCGGGCGCGCGTACCTCTTCATGCTCCTCGGCTCGCTCGCGTTCGCGTCGATGGGCGCGCTCAGCCACCTCGCGGGCGAGCGCTGCGACTGGCACCTCGTCGCCGTCGCGCGCAGCTCGCTCGCGTTCGTCCTCACGCTGACGCTCTCGCTTTCGTCGGGGGTGCGGCTCGTCCTCTTCCGCCCGGCCGTGCTCTGGATGCGCAGCGTCGCGGGGAGCCTCGGCGTGCTCTTCGCCTTCTACGCGCTGACGCACCTGCCGGTCTCGACCTCGATCACGCTCTCGAACACGGTGCCTTTGTGGGTGACGCTTCTGGCGTGGCCGGTGCTGGGGCAGAGGCCGCGCGCGTCCGTGTGGGTCGCGGTCGGGGCGGGGCTCGCGGGGATAGTCCTGATTCAGAGGCCGGAGTCGGCGGGCGACCGCCTGGCCGCGGCGTTGGCGCTCGCCAACGCCTTCTCGACCTCGATTTCGATGATCGGGCTCAACCGGCTGGGCGGCGTGGACGCGCGCGCCGTCGTCACGCACTTCTCGGGCGTGGCGACGGTCTTCACGCTGGCCGTGCTGCTCGCGTCGGGCGGGCGGGTTGACTATTCGGTTTTGAACGAAGGGGCGACGCTCGGGCTGCTCTTCGGCGTCGGGCTCTCGGCGACCGTGGGGCAGTTGGCGATGACCCGGGCGTTCGCGCTGGGGAGCCCCTCGCGCGTCTCGGTCGTCGGGCTGATGCAGATCGTCTTCGCGCTCGTCTTCGACCTGCTCCTCTGGAAGAGGCAGTTCGGCCCGCTCGTCGTCTTAGGCATCGCCCTCGTCGTCGGCCCCTCCGCCTGGCTCATGCTGCGCAGTCCGTTGAGAAGACAGTCCGCGGCGGTTCACACGACGGGTTAAGAAGAGGTCAACGAGCCCCCGAAGGGGGCGGGCAGCGTAAAGCCCGGGGTTGGCACCCCGGGCTTTACGCTGCCGCCGCCTCCGGCGGCTGTGCGCCGTTTGCCTACTTCACGACGACGTTGACGAGGCGGCCGGGGACGACGACCGTCTTGACGACCTGCTTGCCCTCCGTCCAGGCGCGGACGCGCTCGTCGGAGAGGGCGGCGGCGCGCGTCTCCTCTTCGGTGGCGGAGGCCGGGACGTTGACGCGTCCGCGCAGCTTGCCGTTGACCTGGACGGCGATCTCGACCTCGTCCTTGCGCGCCAGCGCCTCTTCGAACGTGGGCCAGCGCGCGCCGCTGCGCATGAGGCCGCCCTCGTGGCCGAGCGACTCCCACAGCTCCTCCGCGACGTGCGGGCAGAAGGGCGCCAGCATCAGCACCAGAGCCTCGACGGCCTCGCGCACGGCGAAGAGGTCTGAGGCGGGGGCCGAGCCGGGCTGGGCCTTCAGGTCGTACAGCTCGTTCAGCAGCTCCATCAGGGCCGCGACCGCCGTGTTGTAGCGCAGGCCCTCGAAGTCGTTCGTGACGCGCTCAATCGTCCGGTGCGTCTCGTGGCGCAGCCGCTTGGCCTCCGCGGAGAACTCGCCCGACGCGTCCCGCGCCGCGCCGGCCAGCGCTTCGCGCCAGCGGTAGACGAACGAGTAGACGCGGCGCAGGAAGCGCTGTGTGCCTTCGATGCCGGCCTCCTGCCAACGCAGGTCGTTCTCGACCGGCGCGGCGAAGAGGACGAACAGGCGCGCGGCGTCCGCGCCGTAGGCCGCGATCATCTCGTTCGGGTCTACGCCGTTGTTCTTCGACTTCCCCATCTTCTCGAACGGGCCGACCGTGACGGGCTGGCCGTCCTCGACCAGCGTGGCGCTGCTGACGCGCCCCTTATCGTCGCGCACCACGTCCACGTCGGCCGGGTTGATGTAGACCTTCGAGCCCGCGTCCTCGCCCTCCCGGTAGAAGGTCTCGGCGACGACCATGCCCTGCGTCATCAGGCGCCTGACCGGCTCGTTAAAGCCGACCAGCCCGATGTCGCGCATGAACTTCGTCCAGAAGCGCGTGTAGAGCAGGTGCATCACGGCGTGCTCGACGCCGCCGATGTACTGGTCGACGGGCGTCCAGTACGCGGCCTGCTCTTTGTCGAAGGGCGCGTCCGGGTTCTTCGGGTCGCAGTAGCGGAAGAAGTACCAGGACGAGTCGATGAACGTGTCCATCGTGTCGGTCTCGCGGCGCGCGGGCTCCTTGCACTTCGGGCAGGTCGTGTTGACGAACTCTTCGACGCCGGCCAGCGGCGACTGGCCCGAGCCGGTGAACTCCGCGCGCTCGGGCAGCACGACGGGCAGGTCGGACTCGGGCACGGGCACGACGCCGCACCTGTCGCAGTAGACGACGGGGATGGGTGCGCCCCAGAAGCGCTGGCGCGAGATGCCCCAGTCGCGCAGGCGGTAGGTGACGGCGCGCTCGCCGAAGCCGTTCTGTTCGGCGAACTCGGCCATCTCGCGGATGGCGTCCTCGGAGAGCTTGCCGCTCCAGTCGCCCGAGCTGACCAGGATGCCGTACTCCGTGAACGCCTCCCTCATCGCGACCGACTGGTCTTCGACCTCCGGGTCGCGTTCGGCCGGCGGCTGCTCGTACGAGATGCGCTCGATGACGCGGCGGATGGGCAGGGAGTACTTCTGCGCGAACTCGAAGTCGCGCTCGTCGTGCGCGGGCACGCTCATCACGGCGCCCGTGCCGTACTCGGTCAGGACGTAGTTGCCGGCCCAGACGGGAATCAGCTCGCCGCTGAAAGGGTTGACGGCCAGCAGGCCGGTGTTGACGCCCTCCTTCTCTTCGACGGCGCCGGGCTCGCGCGCCGCGGCCCGCTCGGCGCGGACGCGCTCGGCGAAGCGGCGCACGTCCTCCTTCACCGGCGAGTGTTCGACCAGCGGGTGTTCGGGCGCGACGACGACGGCGTTCGCGCCGTAGATGGTGTCGACGCGCGTGGTGAAGACGCGGACGCGCTCGTCCGTGTCCTTAACCTGGAAGTCGATGTAGGCGCCGGAGCTTTTGCCTACCCAGTTGCGCTGCATCGTCAGGACGCGCTCGGGCCAGCCGCCCTCGATCTCGCGCATGTCTTCGAGCAGTTGCTCGGCGTAGTCGGTGATGCGCAGGAACCACTGCTCGATGTCGCGCTTCTCGACCGCCGCCCCGCAGCGCCAGCAGACGCCGCCCGAAGACTGCTCGTTCGACAGCACGGTCGATTCCGCGGGGCACCAGTTGACCGGCGAGACCTTCTTGTAGGCCAGCCCGCGCTCCAGCATCTTCAGGAAGAACCACTGATCCCACTTGTAGTACTCGGGCGTGTGCGCGGCGACCTCGCGCCGCCAGTCGAAGCTGAAGCCCATGCGCTTGAACTGCGCGCGCATGTGCGCGATGTTCTGCTCCGTCCATTCGCGGGGTATGACGCCGCGCTTGATGGCGGCCTGCTCGGCGGGCTGGCCGAAGCTGTCCCAGCCCATCGGGTGCAGAACGTTGTAGCCCTGCAAACGCCTGTACCACGACAGCGCGTCGCCGATGGAGTAGTTGCGCACGTGCCCCATGTGCAGGAAGCCGGAGGGGTAGGGGAGCATCTCCAGACAATAAAAACGCCTCTCGCGCCCGGGGTCGGGCTCGACCTCGAAGGCGCCCGACTCCTCCCAGAACTTCTGCCACCTCTCCTCGATCTGCTCGGGGAAATACTTTTCGTCCATGATTGTCCCGCAGCCTTTCCTTTACCCTTACGGTAAACGACCGCCCCCGGCTTTCTCAAGCACGCGCGGGGCCTAACTCAATTTTTAGTTGATTGTCGTCAGGAGTGTCGCCGCACCGCCCGCCGCGCGCACCCCGCGCGCGACGCCGGCCGTGCGGCTACGTAAGGAGGAGCTTGACTGGGTGGCCGAAACGTTTCATCTCAACTCTATCCCGCCCCGAAAGGTGAGGCCATGTTAGCGCACGCCGCGCGCGCTTGTCGAACAGAAATTTACGCGCATTACCCGCCGCCGGTTTCACTTAACCGTGTAGGTGGTCTTCTCTTTGCCGAGGAAGTCTTTGCCGGTCTTCTTGGCGACGAGGCCGGTGTGTTCGAGTTCGAAGTAGGCGCGCTGGACTTCGCCCTTGTCGATGGCGAGCTTGCCCGCGAGCGAGGCGGGGGAGGGGAGCGCGTCGCCGGGCGCGAGCCGTTTGTCGCGGATGAGCGTCTCGATCTGCTGGCGGATTTGGAGGTAGTGCGGGCCGCCTTCGGCGCGGTCTTTGAGTCGGATGTCCATCTCAGGCGGTCTCCTGCGTGTCGGGGCTCCGGACGAAAGAGCGGAGGGCTTCGAGGTTGCACGCGTCGTCGCAGACTTCGTCGGAGGGCGTCTCCAGAAGGAACGCCGCGTGTGCGAGGCGCGGGTGCGAGGCGACGCGGCGCAGGGCTTCGGCGCCGATGTGTCCCTGCCCCAGGTGCCAGTGGCGGTCTACGCGCGAGTTGTAGGCGGCCTTCGAGTCGTTGAAGTGGACGGCGAGCACGTTCTCAAGGCTGACGTTCGCGTCGAGCGAGTCGAGCGCGGCCGAGAGGCCGTCCTCGTCGCGGATGTCGTAGCCGGCCGTGAAGGCGTGCGCGGTGTCGAGGCAGACGCCGAGGTTCAAGTCCGTGCACTGCTCCGCGATCTCGCGCAGGTGCTCGAAGCGGTGGCCGATGCACTCGCCCTGCCCGGCCGTGTTCTCAAGGAGGATTCGGAAGCCGTTAAGTTCGAGCCCTCCGCACGCGGCCTTCAAACTCTCGGCGCAGGTGCGGATGGCGTCGGCCTCGCAGGCGCCGCGGGCGCTGCCCGGGTGCAGGACGAGGTAGTCGGCGCCGAGCGTGAGCGCGCGCTCGACCTCCTCGCGGAAGGAGGCGATTGACTTCTCGCGGACGGTCGCGTCGGCGGCGGCGAGGTTGATGAGGTAGTTGGCGTGGATGACGACGGGCGAGACGCCCGTCTCCTCGCGCACGCGCTTGAACTGCTCGACCTCTTCATCCTCTAAAGGCCGCGCCTTCCAGCCGCGCGGGTTGCGCGAGAAGATTTGCACCGTGTCCGCCCCAAGTGTTTGGGCCTTGAGCAGAGCGTTGTGCAGCCCGCCCGCTATCCCCGTGTGCAGTCCGATGCGTGGGCGGAGCGCGCCGTCGCCGTTCACCAGGATGCTCAACGCGCGGCCCTCCTCTCAGTCTCTTCCATGACGCGCAGGACGTTGCCGCCGAGAATCCCGGTCACGTCTTCGGCGGTGTAGCCGCGCCTTAAGAGTTCGGCCGTCAGGTTCGGCAGCTCGGCGACCGACGAGAGGCCGGCGGGCGTGGCCGTGATGCCGTCGAAGTCGGAGCCGCAGCCGACGTGCTCGACGCCCGTTAAGTTGACGACGTGGTCGATGTGGTCTGCGACGCGCTCGAAGGGGACGGGCGCGATGCGCCTGGCGAACTCGCGCTCGCGCACGCGGTCGGCGGCGATGCGTTTGAGCGAGCCGTCGCCGTCCGCCCCGCGCGCGGCCTCTTCGATCAAGGGTTGAATCTCCGCCTCGGCCGCGTCCTTCTTCGCCCGCCAGCCGGGTTCGAGGAAGCCCGGGTAGAAGACGACGCAGACGACCCCGCCCGTCTCCGCTATCGCGCGAATCATGTCGTCCGTCAGGTTGCGCGGCACGTCGGCGAGCGCGCGGCAGTTCGAGTGCGTGGCGACGACGGGCGACGTCGAGGTCTCGACCACGTCCCGGAAGGTCTTGTCCGAGACGTGCGACACGTCCACCAGCATCCCGAGCCTGTTCATCTCGCGGACGACGGCGCGGCCGAAGTCGTTCAGCCCGCGCGCCGCGCCTTCGGCGTCGCCCGACGAGCCCGCCCAGATCAGGCTGTGCGTCCAGGCCGGCGTCATGTAGCGGACGCCGCGCCGGAAGTAGTGCTCGACCCTCTCAAGTTTTTCGTCAATCGCGTAGCCGCCTTCGAGGCCGAGGAGAGCGGCGAGTTTGCCCTCCGCGTGCGCGCGGCGGATGTCTGCGGCCGTGGTGGCGAACGTCCAGATGTCCGGGCGTCGTTCGGCGAGCGCGCGGATCGCTTCTACCTGCGCGTCGGCGCGTGCGATGGCGCTTTCTCCCCCGAGTCCGTAGAACTCGGGCTCGACCCAGACGGAGAAGAACTGCGCGTCGAGCCCGCCCTCGCGCATGCGCACGGCGTCGAGGTGCGTCGTCGGGACGCGCGTGCTGATGTCGGCGCCCTCGTCGATGACGAACTGCACCGTGTCGGCGTGCATGTCCACGGCGACGGCGCGGCGGTGTATCGAGAGCACTTCGTCGTTCGGAGTCGTGTGCGCGGTCATTGAACCCCTGGCTCGAAGAACGTCTGTTGTAATTCTCCTTGAGTATAGCGCGTGAGGCGTTTTTAACGCAGAGGGCGCTGAGGCGCAGAGGTCGCGGAGGGATACGGGAGTTGAAATCTCAATTTGAAATCCTCAACCCTCAGCGCCCCTCCGCGTCCTCTGCGCCTCGGCGTTGAAGCGCCCTTCACTCCACCCCCAAGTGACGAGCATGACGCGGTCTCACTTCGCGTACGGCGCGAGCAGGGCGTCCCAGGCTTTATCGACGCGCGCGAACTCGTCGCTGCAACGCCCGGCGCGCGCCTCGGGGAGGGTGCCTTCGCGGACGAGCGAGGCGAACTTCTCCTCGTCCTGGCCGTAGAGCAGGCAGATGATGTTGTAGTAGCGCTGCTGGTCGAGCGAGTGCTCGTCGGCGAAGGCCAGCTCGTCCAACTCGCCGCCGCCCTGCTTCGAGAAGGAGAGCGCGGCGTCTAAGACCATGCGCTCGCCCTCCTCCGTGCCGTCGGCGAGCAGGAGCACGGAGAGCTGGTCGACGGCGTCCTCCTCGCGCCCCGTGATGGGCAGGTCGTAGGCGTCCACGAGCGCGTGCCCCAGCTCGTGGAAGAAGACGAAGGTGGTGGCGTTGGTGACGGCCTCCTCGACCTGCTCGTCCGTCTTGAAGTCCTTCTTGAAAGCCTCGTAGAGGTCTTCGGCCAGCTCGTAGCAGACCGTCACCTTCTTCTGCCCCGGGTCGTAGAAGGCGTTCGCCTCTTCGCAGTTGTCGAAGCCGATGAAGATGTCGTGCGGCAGCGAGAACGCCTTGTTGAGGGAGTCGGCCGTCTCCCGGAGCGACTTCAGCTCCTCGTCGTAATCCTTCCGCTCCCCGGCGCTCATCTCGGCGTCGGGCTCGCGCGGCGCGACCTTGAAGTCCCCCTTGTCGGGCGACTTGGCGGCGCCGGGCGTCGCGGGAGCCGCCGGGGCCGCGGGCGCCGGGGTGGGCGTCGCGACGTTCGCGTCGGTCTCGACGTAGACCCTGTCCGAGAGCGAGCAGGCGAGCAGCGGGAGGGCCAGGAGCGCGGGCAGGAGGGCGCGGGCCGCGGGGCGGGGGCGCCGTGCGCGCGTGTCGCGCGTGGGCTCGGGGGCGGTCTGCAAGGGCGTCTCTCCTGTGCCGAAAAGGTCTGCCGAAAGGGGGTCGCGGCGGCGCGCGGCGCGGCCGTATTCTGCACGAGTTTCCCGGCCGTGCCAAGCGCGTCGGCTTTCTTGCCAAGCGCATCCGGTTTAAGGTATCGTGCCGCCTTGAACACCCGTGAACATCAGCACCGACGCGACCCGAAACTTTACGCGTGCCGTCGTAATCTCTATCCCTCGCCGCCGAAGTCCGAGCCGAGCCCATCACGTCATATAACGTCCGTCCCCGCGTGCGGCCGGGGACAGTCTAAGGAGCCATAAAGCGATGTCGAAAAACGACCTGGGTAAGAAGGAATTTAAGAAGCCGGAGATCGCGCCCGAGGTCTGGCACGACGGCGAGTTCGTCAGGTGGGACGACGCGCACGTCCACGTCATGTCGCACGTCCTGCACTACGGGTCGAGCGTCTTCGAGGGCATCCGCTGCTACAAGACGCGGCGCGGCCCGGCCGTCTTCCGCCTGCGCGAGCACATGCAGCGCCTGCTCAACTCGGCGAAGATTTACCGCATGACGCACCAGTGGGGGCTCGACGAGCTGTGCGACGCGACGGTCGAGCTGGTCAGGCGCAGCGGGCTCCAGCAGTGCTACGTGCGCCCCATCATGTTCCGCGCGCTCGACGAGGAGCGGCCCGCCTTCGGCGTCAACCCCTTCCCGAACCCGATGGCCTGCTACATCGGCGCGTGGGACTGGGGCAAGTACCTCGGCGAGGAGGCCATCGAGCAGGGCGTGGACGTGTGCGTGTCGAGCTGGAACCGCCTGACGCCGAACTCGATGCCGGCGATGGCGAAGGCCGGCGCCAACTACATGAACTCGCAGCTCATCAAGATGGAGGCGCTCACGAACGGCTACGCCGAAGGCATCGCGCTCGACGACCGCGGGTACGTCTCCGAAGGCTCGGGCGAGAACATCTTCCTCGTCCACGCCGGCAAGGTGGTCACGCCGCCGCTCTCCTCGGCCATCCTGCCGGGCATCACGCGCGACAGCGTCATCGAGATTTGCCGCGCGCTGGAGATTCCCATCGTCGAGTCGGGGTTGCAGCGCGCCTCGCTCTACGTCGCCGACGAGCTGTTCTTCTCGGGCACGGCCGCCGAGATCACGCCCATCCGCAGCGTAGACCGCATACAGGTCGGCGAGGGGCGCCGCGGCCCCATCACCGAGCGCATCCAGAAACTCTTCTTCGACATCACCTCGGGCGAGCGCGAGGCGCCCGGCGACTGGCTCACCTTCGTCGGCGAGCACAAGCCGGCCGCACGGCCCGAGCCCAACGGCCACCGCCCCGCCCAGACCGAAGAGGTGCGCAGGGCCGCCACGCAGTCCACGGCCGGCGACACGCGCGACGCCATCCACGTCACGCTCACCGAGTAGGCGCGGGCCGCCCGGGAAACTCAGAAGGCCGGAGGCGTCCGAGCGCTCGGAC
>DASVQJ010000199.1:0-5622 GCA_036389235.1 Pyrinomonadaceae bacterium
GGCCCCCCCCGCGCCCCCGCACGGCTTGAGTGCTTTTCAAGGGGAACTCGATTCAGCCATTGTAGCGTGGAGGCGCCAACCCAAACCCGACTGCTGCTAAGACGGCTTGTAGTCTCAGGCGAAATTGGTAATCATAGACGGGTTACACGCACCATATGAACTCGGCCGCCACCGTTGCCAAGCAATAACCCGACAGATGGAGTTACTTACTACATGACGCGAAGGAAGCCGCTGGTAGCTGAAGCCCGGAACTATCTCGTCACCACTGTCGCCCAATCAAAAGAGATCACACAAACGTGGCTCTCCGAAATAGAACTCGACAAGGTTGTGGGACTCGGTCTGCCCGAAGTCGATGACCGCTATCACATCTGGCGCGTCCCACTGTTGCCGGCTGCGGGCGGCTCTAAAATTGGCGAAGTTGTCATCGACGCCTACACGACGGAAATCCTGCTTGAAAAAACTACTAGGCCGGAGATGCTTGAGGCGCGTTTGCTGAAAAAGGACGAAGTAGGTCTTACAAAAAAGAGGCGTGATTTAACTTACCCGGTCTCATCGCTTCGGAACACCATCGGGTTGGGGGACAGCGCGGAGTTAGTTGACGAAATGCCCGCCGCCTCGGTGGATTTAGTGTTCACGTCGCCGCCTTACTTTAACGCCCGCCCCGAGTACAGCGATTTCGAGGAGTACGAACAATACCTGTTCAAGATGCGTCAAGTGATTAAACGCATCCACAGGGTTTTGAACGAGGGTCGCTTTTTCGTTATCAACTGCGCGCCCGTCCTGCTCCGCCGCGCCAGCAGGAACGAGTCATCCAAGCGCATCGCCGTCCCTTTTGACCTTCACCGCATCTTCGTCGAAGAGGGGTACGATTTCATCGACGACATCATCTGGATGAAGCCGGAAGGGGCGGGTTGGGCTACTGGCAGAGGACGACGCTTCGCCGCCGACCGAAACCCCCTTCAATACAAGGCCGTGCCCATAACCGAGTACGTGCTGGTTTATCGCAAGCGTACGGACCTGCTGATAGACTGGCACATTCGCAACCACCCGGATAAAGAGGCAGTCGTCGCCTCGAAGGTCGGCGATGATTACGAGCGCACGAACGTCTGGCGCATTAACCCGAACACGAACTCGAAACATCCGGCCGCATTCCCTCTGGAGCTTGCCCAGAAAGTCATTAGCTACTACTCGTTTAAGGGTGATGTTGTCCTAGACCCTTTTGCGGGCTCCGGGACGGTCGGGGCGGCCGCCGCGAGGACGGAGCGGCGCTTTGTGCTGTTCGACGTAAACCCGGAGTACGTCCAGATGATGCGCAGGGAAGTTCACAGGTGGTTAGGTCATGCGGCAAACAACGTCCTCTGTCTCCACTGCCCGCCAACAGCCGGGCTTGAGCAGCCGCACCTGCCGATTGAGGACGAACGATGAGCGGGAAAGGTGCGAACGACCTCACGCTGGACGATCTGTTTCCCGAAAGCGGCCGCATGCTTCTCACGGGGGGCGGGAGAGAATTTGTCGAGCGTATAGGCGTCGAGGCAATTCGCGACTCAATTTTGAGCGTGATGATGGGGGACAACATTCGCACGCAAACAGAACCGCTGTCCCGTCGAAAAATTGCCATCGTGAGCGGTGCGCTCGTCATCTTATTCCTACGCGGGAAACTTGAAATCGGAACCTTCACGAGCAAACTTTCCGAAATGGCGGTGAGCCAGTTGGCAAGGCGCGGGAAGCGCGATAAGGCGACGACTTGGATTCCGCAGTGGCTTATCGGGCTAACTCAAAAGCAGTTCCAGAACGTTCTCCGAAGCGATGCCGAGGGCATCAAAGGCTACGTCGCCGACTTTGAAGACGCCATTGACGAGGCGGCCGGGAAGTGTAGACACGAGTTCGGCGACGTAAAGATGGAACTCGGGTTCGTCGAAGATGCGAGGGGTAGGCGTGTACAACTTTACTGGAAAGACATTGCCAGACTGACGACCGCAATTGGCAGCCAGACGCTCGCCATACGCGGCTCGGATAAGTCGATGTACGGGAAACTTTTTGGGCGATTAATACTCGGCTCTTTCCTGACGATTCTCGGGTTCGAGCGTGTGAATCCCATAACCAACAACAAGACCGCGGGCGTTTTTTGGCTGTCCGATAGCCGCGATTTGCGCGAGGCAGACGCAACCCTTTTAGTCAGACCCGGGAGACTTGCACGCTTTGATATTGGCTTCATTGGTGCCGGAAACTCGGAAATTTCAAAAGATAAACTTTCCCGCTACGCGCGCGAATTTGAAGTAGGAGGCGGAAGAATTAGATCGACTACTTTTATCGTGGTTGACAGATTGCCCGGAAGTGAAAAGACACAGAGAGCGGCGGCACAAATCAAGGCTGAAATTGTCCAAATGAGTTTGCGGTATTGGGTGCGAGACCTCGCACAACGTCTCGGCGAGAGAATGGGCGTCACACATGAGCTACAACATATGCAGGACGATGACATTGAAACATATCTGAGGGGCAGACTCGACCAGATTCGTGTACAAGACTTCCTTAGCGGCGTCACCACAGAAGAACTGCAACGTGGCGAAGAAGAGGACGGTGCAGCAACGGATGATGAGATGGAGGATGAAGAGTAAGGGTCGCTTACGGGAAGACTGACGCGGTCGCGTCTTGGCGGGCAGAACTTCGCCAGTATATCTTGCTAGGATGGGGCTTTTCATTTACACGACGGCGGGCTTCGTCCTGCTGGCGCTCATCATCTTCGACATCTACGCGACGGTGCTCCATTCGAGCGCACGCTACGGCCCCGTGGGCGAGTCTCTGAACCGCTCGGTCTGGCGCGTGACGCGCGGCGCCGCCTTCAAGCTCGCGCGCGCGAACCGGCACCGGCTCCTCAACATGGTCGGCCCGCTGCTGCTCCCGCTGCTCATCGTCGTCTACGTCGTCCTGCTCGTCCTCGCCTTCGCGCTCGTCTACTACCCGCACATCCCGAAGGGGTTCACCTTCGGCGTCGAGCACCTGGAGCCGGGCTGGATCGACGCCGTCTACTTCAGCGGCGTCACGCTCACCACCGTGGGCTACGGCGACGTGGTGCCGCGCCTCGCCCCCTTGCGCTTCCTCGCGCTGTTCGAGGCCGCCTCGGGGCTCGTCGTCATCTCGCTCGCCATCACCTACATGCTGACCGTCTACACGGCGCTCGAACGCAAGCGCGCCGTCGCGGTCTCGCTCTACCACCAGGCGGGGCGGGGCGCCGACGTGGCGGGCTTCATCGCGCACCACTTCGTCGAGGGGCGCTTCTACGGCCTGCGCGACGCGCTGCGCACCGTCATGCGCGACCTGCAAGGGCTGCTGGAGTCGCACATCGACCACCCCGTCATCCACTACTTCCACCCCGTCGAGGTCTACAAGGGCACGCCGCGCGTCCTCTTCCTCCTGCTGGAGACCTGCGCCGTCATCCGCGCCGCGCTCGACCGCGAGGAGAACTCGGACCTGCGCAACTACCCCGAGGTGCGGACGCTCGACGCGGGCGTCCGCCACGTCCTCACGCAGCTCGTCGACTCGCTCGACCTCGAACGCCGCACCCGGCCGCGCAAGCCGACCGAGCGGGAGGCCGAAGGCGACGAGCAGCGCTGGCGGCGGCGCTACGAGCAGACCCTCGCCCGCCTCCGCGAGTCCGGGATAGGGATACGCCGCGACACGGAGCAGGGCTGGCAGGAGTACCGCTCGCAGCGCGAGGAGTGGGAGTCGAAGCTGCGCCGCCTCGCCCTCCACCTCGGCTACGACTGGGAAGAGGTGACCGGCGACGGCGACCTCGAATACGCCGCCGACGAGGAGAAGGAAGAGCCGAAAGAGCAGGAGTCAGGAGTCAGGGGTCGGGAGTCGGGAGAAAAACCCTAGTCGCTCGAACAGTCCGTTTGTCATCCTCAACGCCCGGGAAGCGGAGCCTTCCGACTCCCGACTCCTGCTTTTTGCCTCCGCGGCGCGGCGGGTGTAAAGTAGGCGCACGCTCAAGCCGGAAAACATTCCAACAGGCCGAGACACACACCGAGACTTCATCCGGAAGGGGAGAGAAACACCATGTCATCAGCTAAGTCGGCATCCGAGACGCCCCGCAAGTACCAACTCTTCATCGACGGCCAGTGGGTCGACGCCGAGTCGGGCAAGACCTTCACGACGCCGAACCCCGCGACCGGCGCCACGCTCGCCGAGGTCGCCGAGGGCGACAAGGCCGACATCGACAAGGCCGTCGCCGCCGCCCGCCGCGCCTTCGAGGGCAAGTGGTCGAAGGTCTCCGCGCGCGACCGCGGGCGCATGCTCTACAAGCTCTCGCAGCTCATCGAGGCGAAGATTCCCGAACTGGCCGCCCTTGAGACCGCCGACAACGGCAAGCCCATCAAGGAGACCTCCTACGTAGACCTGCCCCAGGTCGTCGAGAACTTCGAGTACTTCGCCGGCTGGGCGACGAAGATCGAGGGCGAGACCATCCCCGTCCCCGGCCAGATGTTCAACTACACGCTGCGCGAGCCGGTCGGCGTCTGCGGCCAGATCATCCCCTGGAACTTCCCGCTGCTGATGGCCGCCTGGAAGCTCGCGCCCGCGCTCGCCGCCGGCAACACCGTCGTCCTGAAGCCGGCCGAGCAGACTCCCGTCGGCGCGATGGAGTTGGCCGCGCTCATCCAGGAGGCGGGCTTCCCCGACGGCGTCGTCAACGTCGTGCCCGGCTACGGCGAGACGGCCGGCGCCGCGCTCGCCTCGCACCCCGACATCGACAAGGTCGCCTTCACCGGCAGCACGGAGGTCGGCAAGATCATCGCCCGGGCCGCGGCCGACAACCTGACGAAGGTCTCGCTCGAACTCGGCGGCAAGGCCCCCAACATCGTCTTCGCCGACGCCGACATCGAGCAGGCCGTCAGCGGCGCGATGATGGGCATCTACTTCAACCAGGGCCAGGTCTGCTGCGCCGGCTCGCGCCTCTTCCTCGACGCGCGCGTCAAGGACGAATTCCTCGAACGCTTCAAGGAGAAGTCGAGTCGCGTCAAGGTCGGCGACCCGATGGACAAGAACACGCAGATGGGGCCGCAGGTGTCCGAGGAGCAGTTGAACCGCATCAAGGGCTACGTGGACATCGCGAAGGAGGAGGGCGCGCAGGTGCTCGCGGGCGGCTGCCCGCCGCAGCTCGAAGGCGACTTCCAGAACGGCTTCTTCTTCCAGCCGACCATCTTCGGCGACGTGAAGAACTCGATGCGCGTGGCGCAGGAGGAGATCTTCGGCCCCGTCGTCTCCGTCATCACCTTCGAGGACGAGGACGACCTCATCAAGCAGGCCAACGAGGTCGTCTACGGGCTGTCGGCCGGCATCTGGACGAAGGACATCACGCGCGCGCACCGCTTCGCCAAGGCCGTCAAGGCGGGCACGGTCTGGATCAACACCTACAACATGTTCAATGCGGCCTCGCCCTTCGGCGGCTACAAGCAGTCCGGCTACGGCCGCGAGATGGGCAAGCACGCGCTTGAGATGTACACGCACATCAAGAGCGTCTGGGTCGATCTCTCCGGCAAGCCCATCGGCTGGTACGGCAACTAGACCGGCGCGAAGGTGTTCGAAAAAGTCGTGCGGCGGCGAGGTTAACGTCTCGCCGCCGCA